>NC_006349.2:664394-996591 GCF_000011705.1 Burkholderia mallei ATCC 23344
CGGCCGAAATGGCGCGGCTGCACGCCTGCAACTTCTCGAGATAGCGCGCCGTGTCGGCGTGGGGCATCCGCAGGTTCGGCCCCGCCACGCTCAAGGAGGCGATCGTCGCGCCGCGCCCGTCCCGCACCGGCACGGCGATCTCGACGGTGCTCGCCGCCGCTTCGCCGATGCCGATCGCGTAGCCTCTGCGCGCGATCGTGTCCAGTTCGTCGGCGAGCGCGGCCGAGCCGCCCGGCGCGGTCTTCTCGCGGCGGGCGAGGTATTCGTCGCGCACCGCATCGAGCGCGAACGCCAGTAGTACCTTGCCCGCCGCGCCGACGCCGAGCGGCCGCCGGTTGCAGACGGAGCCCGCCATGCGAGCGTCGCGCACCGTTGCGTGCCGCGCGACGCAAACCGTATCGAAGCCTTCGCGAACCCGCAGCATCACCGTTTCGTTGACGGATTGGCCGAGCGCGAGCATCGGGTGCTCGGCGGCTCGCACGAGCGCGCTTTGCAGCGCCGCGGCGACGCCGATCACGAATGCCTGCGTTCCGAGCACATAAGTCGACGTTCGCGCGTCCCGTGTCACGAAGTGGTGCAGTTCGAGCGTGCACAGCATGCGGTACGTGCGCGACTTGTTGATGCCGAGCTTCGATGCGAGCCGGGTCACGCCGAGGTTCGGGTGCTCGGCCACGCAATTCAACAGCTTCAGCGCATTGTCAACGGCATCGACGACATAACTCATTTCGACTCTCGAAGTACGAATAACATTGGAAATCGCGGATTTTTTTATTGGGGGAAAGCGTGCTCATCGCACGCGAATTCGTGTTTGTCTGCCGCCGGATCGAGTGTTGAACGTTCAATCGTAGAAATAGTCCCCGGCGTATTCCCGCAACGCGGCGCCGTGGCCGACGCCGATTTGCCGCAGCCGCTCCAATTGCTCGCGCGTCCATGTCGAATCGGCGACGGGTTGCAAGGTGCGCGGCGATGCCACGTCGGCCAGGTCGTAATACCCCAGCGCGACGGCCGAGCCATAGACGCTGCGCGCTTGCAGATCGCCCGGTTCGGTGGCGCGGCGGCCGCGCCGGCGGATCACCGCGTCGCAGCGCTGCACGCAGCGCTGCGCCCATGCGAGCGGCGGCAGACACGGATCGATCGGCAGCGGGCCGTGCGAGAGCAGCCACAGGCAAAGCCGCGGCGTGCGCCAGCGCACCGGCAGCCAGCGAAAGACGAGCAGCACCGCCAGAACGCGGCGAGTCGGCGTTTTTTCACCACTCATGAAACCTCCCGATGGCGACGTCGCGTTCCTGCGCGGATCGCGCACGCGCCACGAAACACGCTACTGGTCCTGCCACACGACGAGCGGCTCGGCGCGGCTTCCATTGACGGCCGCGCTTTGCAGCAAGCCTTGCACCCATGCCGCGTCGACGGCTTCGAGCACGTTCAGGTCGTGCGGATCGTTCACGCCTTCGACGACGATTTGCGGATCGAACGACGAACAGGGCCGAACCAGCCGCGCGAGACGTTCCGCCAGGCTGTTTCCGGCAGGCAAGGCGCGCAGCGCGCCGGCGCTGATCTTGACGACCTGCGGCCTGGCGAGCAGCGCGAACTCGAGGCTGCAGCCGCCGGTATCGAAATCCGTCACGGCGACACTGCAGCCCAGCGTCTGCAGTTTGCGAACGAACGCAAGCGCCGCGGCCCGGCGGGTGACCGGCGTATTGCACGGAATCTCGACGGTGAAGCGGCGGGCGACGCACGGATGGGACGCGAGCCAGTCCACGAGCGAAGCCCACCACACGTCGAGCATCGCGCTGCGCGGCGAGATCCGGCAGCCGAGGCGCGCGTCGGAGGTGCGCAGCAGTCGGGCGACGACGGCGTGCACCACGCGGTAATCGAACAGGCGGGCGAGCCCGAGCCGCTCCAATGCGGCAACGATGCTTGCGGGGTGCTCTCCCGATTGATCGTCGTCGCCGACGATGCTGAGCAGGGCTTGCTCGTACAGCACGGCCGGGGCGCTGTTTCGCCGGACGATGGGCTGAAAGGACAGGTACGAAAGATTCGAGCGCAGGCTTTGGCGAAAGGCGACCGCGGCGTGCATGTCGCTCATGTATTGATTTCGCCAGCCCGCGGTGTGTTGCGCGGGCGGGACCGGTCCGAGCTGGTCGGCGGGCTCGCGCGTGCGGTTCGATCCTTGACCGGATTCGGCGTCGATCGCGTGGACGTCGACCACCGCCAGCGCATGCACGCCGCCATGGGAAATGGGCGTGCCCGAGAGCGCGAGCAGGCAGGATTCGGCCACGGGCCGCTCCGCGGTGCGCGGCGACGAATCGCGGGCGGGCAGGGCGACGATAAAGCGGTTATCGCCGATGGCGGTGAGAATCATGCCGGAGCCGCCCCAGCGATAGGCGCGCCACCCCAGCTTGCGCATCGCCTCGACGCCGAACCGCTTCCCGTAGGCGGCGCAGAGATGCGAATGATTCTGCAATTCGACCATGATCCTGATTTGCGCATTCGGCCGCGCGCTTTCAGGATTCGTCGATGATGTCGGGAATTGTTCCATATGGGATCGAGCTGGAATTCATTTCGAATATTATTGAATGCGATGATCTAATTTGACGGTGAATCGGGCGCGTTAAAATCATGAGGGTGCTATTTTCGATGCGGGATTTTTGAAGGGGGTGTTTTTGTCGGGGCGCGTGCCCGATGAAGGACGATGTCGAGCTGCCTCGGACGGTCGAGACCGCCTAGTATGTGGGACCGGACTGCGTGAGGCCGATCGGGACGGCGAACGGAGATGACGCATTGGGCGCTATGAGGCAATGCCGTTTCGTATGATAGGACGTATGGGAATACTCGTTGAAAGTCGGAATATTCCTAGGCGTAGTCTAGCGCCGTTTCTGTTGTTTTGATTGCTCAAATCGAATCGAATTGTCAAATTTATTCAAGTTGTTTTATTGGCCGAAAATGGCTGAACTGCGTTTTATTTGTCAAAACGTTAATTAGGAAGATATTGATTTTTTGTTTTGCTGGTTGGAACCCGGGAGGGCGGCATGGCGCGCGTCGCGCTGAGCGTAGCGCGCATGTCTTGATCGTGTAGAGGGCGCGCATCGGCGATCGCGGGGCGCTGAATGGCCGCCGGTTCGCCGGATGCGCGTCGGCGAGTTGAAATAGTGTTGAGCGAACGCGAGAGGGGTGGGGAGCGGCGCGCCGCAGCCGTCGGTGAAGCGCCGCGCGATCGGCTTGGCCGATAGCGTGCGCTATCCGGTCGCGCGCGGGGTTTCGGCGCCGTGCGGGCAGCCGGCATCCGGCTCGAAGCGCCCGGGATGCGCAGGCATCGTTTCCTCGCGGACGAGCCCGGCGGAGGTACGCGCCCGCAAACGGCGAGCCGAAGGTGCGCGCCGGCCGATGGACGCGCGCGGGCTGGCGTCGGCGGCGGCTACTTCGAAACCGATCGCCACGCCGCCGTCGCGAGTTCGTCCCGATACTTGACGGGCGGCGCCTTGACCCGGCCGCTCAGCCACGCGCGGCAGTAGTTTTCCGATTGACCGACGATCAGCGAAGGCAGCAGCTCGGCGGGCCACTGCACCATCTCGTCGCGTTGCGGCGCATGCGCGAACCAGGCGAGCACGCGGCGGTTGCGCGCGCGGTTCCTTTCCGCGAGCTCTTGCGCGCGCGGCCCCGACGCGACCGCCGTGCGCGCCATGAACTGGAACCGCGCGAACTCGGGCTGCGCGCTGACCCAATCGACATAACTGTGGACGAGCGCCGCGACGCCTTCGCGCGCGGTTCTCGCGCGCGCGAGGTAGTCGGCGAGCAGTTGCGCCTGATCCTCGAGCGCGCACAGGAACAGCGCGGCGATCAGCCCGTCCTTGTTGCCGAAATGGTGATAGATGTTGCCGACGCTGGTGTCGCAGCGCTCGCGGATCATCTCGATCGTCGTCGCTTCGAGCCCGTGATCGTTGAAGCACGCGAGCGCGGTCGCGAGGATCGTGCGCTTCAGGTTCGCGCGGTGGCCGGGAAACTGCCGCGTCAGGATATCGAGGGTAGGCAAGCTGGGTCGCGAACGAAAACAAGGACGCGCAATGGTACCTTGACGCGCGCCGAGAAAACAGAATAATCTTCTGCAACAGAACATTGTTCTGTTTCAATCGAATCAGGAGACGATATGAGTCAGGTTCTCGAGATGTTCAACGCGGCCGGGTCCGCGCAATTCAGCAAGATGGTCTGCCAGATGGCGCCTTACTTCGGCACGATCGAGCCGGAGGTCGTCGGGCTGCGGCCGGGCCGGGCCGAGGCGAAGGTCGGTTTTCGGCGCGACATCACCAATCACATCGGCACGATCCACGCGATCGCGCTGTGCAACGCGGCCGAACTCGTCGCGGGGCTGATGACGCAGGTGTCGATTCCGGACGGCATGCGCTGGATTCCGAGCGGCATGACGGTCGAATACCTGGCGAAGGCGAAGACCGACGTGACCGCGGTAGCCGACGGCTCGGCCGTCGACTGGCAAAGCGAAGGCGACAAGATCGTGCCGGTCGAGATTACCGATTCGGAAGGCCAGACCGTGTTCACCGCGCGGATCACGATGAACCTCAAGGCCTGAGCGCAGGCGCGGCGGGCCCGCCGCTGCCGCCGCCGGCGCACCGGCGCCGCAGCCTGCGAACGAACCGGCGCACGCGGCGCGCTGCAACGAATTTTGAACGGGTATCATCCGATCATATGATCTACGCCCGTTCAACAAGGAGACTGCAGTGAAAAGGAAAATCAACAGACTGTTGCCGATCAGCGCGGCCGCGATGGTGATGGCCGCGGCCTCGACGCATGCGCTCGCCGATCAGGTCGTGAAGATCGGCAGTGCCGAGCCCTTGACGGGCGGCATCGCCCACCTCGGCAAGGACAACGAGAACGGCGCGCGTCTCGCGGTCGAGGAGATCAATGCGAAGGGCCTCACGATCGGCGGCCAGAAGGTCACGCTCCAGCTCGACGCGCAGGACGACGCGGCCGACCCGCGCACCGCGACGCAGGTCGCGCAGAAGCTCGTCGACGGCAAGGTCGTCGCGGTGATCGGCCACCTGAATTCGGGAACGTCGATTCCGGCCTCGAAGATCTACAGCGATGCCGGCATCCTGCAGATCTCGCCGTCGGCGACGAACCCGGCCTACACGCAACAAGGCTTCAAGACGACCTACCGCGTCGTCGCGACCGACGCGCAGCAAGGCCCGGCGCTCGCCGACTACGCGAAGCAGAAGGGCATCAAGACGGTGGCCGTCGTCGACGATTCGACGGCCTACGGCCAGGGCCTCGCGAACGAATTCGAGAAGAAGGCGAAGGCGCTCGGCCTGAAGGTGGTGTCGCACGACGCGACCAACGACAAGGCGGTCGATTTCCGCGCGATCCTGACGAAGATCAAGGGTACGAACCCGGACGCGATCATGTACGGCGGCATGGACGCGACGGGCGGCCCGTTCGCGAAGCAGGCGAAGCAGCTCGGCCTGCGCGCGAAGATCTTCGCGGGCGACGGCGTGTGCACCGAGCAGTTGCCGGCGCTCGCCGGCAACGCGGCCGAGAACGTCGTGTGCTCGCAGGCGGGCGCGGCGCTCGAGAAGATGCCGGGCGGCGCGACGTTCCAGGCCAAGTACGAGAAGCGCTTCAACCAGCCGATCCGCTTCGACGCGCCGTTCACGTATGACGCGGTGTACATCATCGTCGACGCGATGAAGCGCGCGAACTCGACGGACCCGGCGAAGATCCTCGCGGTGATGCCGAAGACGAACTACACCGGCGTGATCGGCACGACGGTCTTCGATTCGAAGGGTGACCTGAAGCACGGCGTGATTTCGCTGTACGACTTCAAGGGCGGCAAGAAGACCTTCCTCGATCAGGTGACGATGTAAGCGCGACGGGCGGCGTTTGCCGCTCATTGCGCCGATCGATGCGACGGGCGGACGCCGGATTGGGCGTCCGCCCGTTTTGTTGTCCGTTTGGTTATCCGTTTCGTCGCGGTGCGAGGGCTGGCGGGGCGGCATCGGCTTGCCCGCGATGGCCGTTCGGGCCGGCGCGTTTCGCGTCGCGGGCCCGCGCATGTCGCCGCGGGGCGGGAGGCCGATTGTCGACCGTCAACCACCGACCACAGGCCGCGGCGGGCCGCCGGCCCCGTCGCACGCCGCCGAATGGCGCGCGGCCGTGCCGCTCGCGGGGTGTCGTTTTTATTCGACTCGCGCGCGGCCCCGGGTTCGTCTCGATCAAGCCATGTCGAATCAATGGCCCGTGAACGTGGCCGGCGCCTCGATGCGGCCGCCGTCTTCGCCGTGGGACCGGTATCATGTGGACTTCGTGTTGGTGAACCCGTATCGGAGTGGAGAGTCGCGTCGTGCATGTCGGTGAGCGTTTCAACAGCATTTCCCATCTCGTCGGCGCGGTGCTGTCGGTGGCGGGGCTCGCCACGCTCGTGACGATGGGCGCGCTCGACGGCGACGCGTACAAGGTGGTGAGCTTCAGCGTCTACGGCGCGATGCTGTGCGTGCTCTACGCGATCTCGACGCTCTATCACAGCGTGCGCGGCCCGCGCCTGAAAGCCATCCTGCAGAAATGCGATCACGCGGCCATCTATCTGCTGATCGCGGGCAGCTATACGCCGTTTACGCTCGTCACGCTGCGCGGGCCGTGGGGATGGTCGCTGTTCGGCGTGAGCTGGGGGCTCGCCGCGTTCGGCATCGTGCAGGAGCTCACGCTCGGGCGGCGCACCCGCATCGTATCGATGGCGCTGTACGTGCTGATGGGCTGGCTCGCGCTCGTCGCGATCCGCCCGCTCGTCCATGCGCTGCCGGCGGCGGGAACGGCGTGGCTCGTCGCGGGCGGCGTCATCTATAGCGCCGGCATCTACTTTTTCGTCAACGATGAGCGCATCCGCCACGGGCATGGCATCTGGCACCTGTTCGTGCTGGCGGGCAGCCTGTGCCAGTTCGTCAGCGTCGCCGGCTACGTCGCGTGATGCGCGGCGGCGCGCCCGGCGGCGGCTCGGTCGCGCGCCGGGCGGGATTGCCCGCGCTCAGCTGCCGTGCACGCCGATGACGTGCTCATGCACGTTCCAGCCGCCTTCCTCCTGCGTTTTTATCGGGCCGTCGCGGCCGAGCGAGACGTTCAGCGCCACCGTCTGGGCGACGGCATGCCGCGCGACGTCCGCGACCGAGCTCGCCGCCAGCCGGTTTTGCCAGTTGGCGGGGTCGCCCTTGCGGGCGGCGTCGGTTTCCATCTGGCATAGCTGAGTGACGTTTTCCTGCGTCATCGGCTGCTCGCGCAAGGCCTGCATCGCGGGATTGTGATGCGCCGCATCGACGAGCGCGGGCGACGCGCCCGTCGTCGCGGCAAACGCCGCGGCGGCGAAATTCTGGAGTTCGCCGACGGTGCCTTTTTGCGCAAGCGGCATCAGCCCTTCGAATGCGCCGGACGAAGGCCTGCGCTGCGCCGAGTGCGATGAAGCCTTCGACGCCGTGTCCGTGTCGGCGTGCGATTGAGTGGCCGGGATCGACGCGGTCGACACCGCATCGCTGCTTTTCGAAATGGATCCGCCCATGTTGCCTCCTTGATTGACCGTCGGTGCGGTGCGACCGATGCGGTGTGGCGAGTATCGGCAAGCCGGGGCGCAGCGCGTGGCCGCGGCGGAAGCCGCGTCGCGAAACACGAACGCGTCGGGGCGGATGCCGGGGCGCAGCGAAGGAAGGGGCGCGCATCGCGCGGCCGGCGCGGGGGCGCACGGCGCGCCGCGGCGTCGCTGAGCGGCGCAGGGAACGGCGCGGATGCCGATGGCGAGCAGGGAACGCGCGAAGCAGGCGGGCGACGACGATGAATCGAAATGGGCCCACGCAACGGCGAGCACGGGCTGGCGGCAGGGGCCTGTCGCCGGCGAGGGGGGATCGCGTCGCCGGCGGGATCGCGTTCGGCGGTGTCCGAGCGCCCGGTCGCAAGCGCCCGACTCCCGGTCCGAAACCTCAGCCCAACCCCCAAACGCCAACCAGCGGCAAAGCGGCCGAACCACGCGCGCGGCCGCGCGCCGCGTCACCGTCATGCCGGCGCCTCGGAGTGCAGCGGCACCATCGCCTCGAACTCTTCCGGCGGCACGGGGCGGCCGAGCAGGAACCCTTGGATTTCATCGCACATCAGCGTCTTGAGCCGGTCGAGCTGCGAGCGCGTCTCGACGCCTTCGGCGACCACGTCCATCGCGAGCGAGTGGGCGAGCGCGATGATCGCGGAGACGATCGCGCCGCCTTCGTGGCCTTGCTCGTCGAGCGCGTGGGTGAAGAATCGGTCGATCTTGAGCTGCTTCGCGCCGAATCGCTGCAGATAGGCGAGGCTCGAATAGCCGGTGCCGAAGTCGTCGATCGCGATCTCGAAGCCGTGCGCCTGGAACAGCCGGATCATCTCGATCGTGCGCGGCGGGTCTTCCATCGCGACCGATTCGGTGATCTCGAACATCAACTGGCGCGGCTCGACGTGCTCGGCGCGCACGATCTCGAGGATGTTCGCGACGAGATCCGGCTGCGCGAGCTGCCGAGGCGACAGATTGATCGCGATGCGGCAGGCCGCCCTGTGCGCGGACCGCCAGCGTCTGAGGTGCCGGCACGTTTCGCGGATCACCCAGTAGCCGATCTCGATGATCTGGCCGGAGCGTTCGGCCACGGGGATGAATTCCATCGGCGCGAGTTTGCCGAGCGTCGGATGATTCAGGCGCAACAGCGCTTCCGCGCCCGCGAGCCGGTGGCCGTCGCAGCGGAATTTCGGCTGGAAGCACAGCGAGAAGTAGTCGGAATCGAGCGCTTCGTGCAGCGCGTGCTGAAGCTTGAGCGCCCGCGCCGCCGCCTCGTCCATCGTCGCCTCGAAGAAGCGGTAGGTGCAGCGGCCGCCGCGCTTGGCCGCATACATCGCCGCATCGGCGTGCCTGAGCAGCGTGTCGGCCGTATCGCCGTCCTTCGGATATAGCGCGATGCCGATGCTCGGCGTGACCTGTAGCGCCTGCCCGTCGTTCCAGCGCCCCTTGCGCATCCGTTCGAGGACATCGCGCGCGACGCGGGCCGCTTCATCGTCCGACGAAACGCTCTCCAGCAGCACGACGAATTCGTCGCCGCCGAGGCGCGCGACGATGTCGCCGTCTCGCACGCAGCGCAGCAGCCGCTGCGAGAAGGTTTTCAGCACTTCGTCGCCGGCCGGGTGGCCGAGCGAATCGTTGATGGTCTTGAATCCGTCGAGATCCATGAACAGGATCGCCAGCTTGCCGCCGCGCGCCCGCGCCGCCGCGAGCGCGCGGCCGAGGTGCTCGTTCAGCGTGTGGCGGTTCGGCAGATCCGTGAGCGTGTCGAATGCGGCCATGCGCACGATCTGGCCGCTCAGGCGCGAAACCGATCCGGCGAGCAGCGTCGTGCGCACGTCGAAGTGCGACAGGATCAGCGCGACGATCAGGATCGCGACCGTGAAGAGCGCGACGGTCGCCGCGAGCCAGCGCAGATCGATGCCGGTCGCCGCGCCGCAGGTCGAGCCGGGGGCGAAGATCGCGGCGGCGTAGGCGGTGTAGTGCATGCCGGTGATCGCCGCGCCCATCACGCCGGCCGCGCCGATGCGGGCCAGCCGCGATCGGCCGATGCCGATGAGCGTCTGCGCGATCCATAGCGCGACCGTCGAGGCGACGAGCGCGATGACGATCGATGCCGTGAACAGCAGCGGGTCGTACTCGATGGCGGGCTTCATCCGCATCGCGGCGTCGCCGGTGTAATGCATGCCCGCGATGCCGAGCCCCATCAGAACGCCGCCGATGCCGAGCCGCAGCCTCGTCAGTTGGGCGCCGGCGATCGTATACAGCGCGAAGCCGGACACCACGATCGCGAGCGCGAGCGACAGGCCGGTGATCGCGGCGTCGAAGCCGATGCGGATGGGTAGCGTCACCGACAGCACGCCGATGACGTGCATCGACCCGATGCCGACGCCCATCGCGACCGCGCTGCCGGCGAGCCACGCATGGCGCAGCCGGCCGTGCGCGAGCAGCGCGATCCGGCCCGACAGGTCGAGCGCGGTATAGGAGGCGAGCGTGGCGACCGCAAGCGAGAGCGCGACCAGCCAAAGGTTGTAGGTGCCGTGCATGGACTCTCGACGGACAGGCGGATTTCACGGGTTTATCGGCGTGTGCGCGCCCTTTCCGTAGAGCGGGCTTTCCCGGATCGGCGAGGGGCGATTCGCGCCGGCGCGGCTTGGGCTCTTCGCCGGCGCGCATGTTCGCCGCGCGCGCGCCGTGCCGGGCCGCCGCGCGATCGCCGAACGTGCGCGGCGCGGCCTGGATGCCGGGCTCGGCGCTCGGCCCCGCCGCGCGCGCCGGCGGCCGTTGCGCTCCATGCGCCGCGCACGGATCGACGCCGGGCGGACGCCGCCGGGCGTATCGCGCCTGTTCGCCCGTTCATTGTTTCGCCGCGCTACAACGGCATCGCGCTCGTGCACTTGATCTCGTCGAGGCATACGCTCGAGTGCACGCCGCTCACGCCGGGGATGCGCATCAGCGTGTCGAGCAGGAACGTCGAGAGCCCTTTCAGATCGGCGGCGACGACCTTCAGCACGTAGTCGATGTCGCCCGTCACCGAAAAGCACTCCTGGATTTGCGCGAGCTCGGACACGAGCTTCTGGAACGTCGACAGATCACGGATGTGCCCGCGTTCCATCGTCACCTGCACGAACGCGGTGACCCCGAAGCCGAGCGTGTCGGCATCGAGCCGGGTCTCGTAGCGCTTGATGGCGCCGATCTCCTCGAGGCGCCGGTGGCGCCTGAGCGTTTGGGCGGGCGACAGCCCGACGGCCTTGGCGAGCTCCAGATTGGAGATGCGGCCGTTTTCCTGCAGGATGTCGAGTAAATGGCGATCGATGCGGTCAAGAAGCGGTTCTTGCATTTTTGTTTCCTCGGCTGTCTCCTGCATGCAATTTTATCTCATAATGTAGGGTTTGCATGAAGGGCTTACGAAACCCCATTTCATCCCGCCGGCGATAAACTGAGCCCCGATTTTTTGCGCGAGATCAATAAAAAGTCGGTGCGTGCGGGCAGGAGCGGGGCGATCGTGCGTCCCGCTCGATGCGAGGATGTCGCACGCCGCGCAGGAACTCGGCATCCCCAGCCTGGCCGCCCGCCGCGACATCCGCGCGGGCGGCCGGAAACAAGTACACGGCGCCCGGGCCGACCCGAAGGCGCGCCGCCTCCACAAAGGGCGGATGAGACGGAGAAGACATGGCAACAGATCAGGACAACGACGGCCTCAAGCGGGGGCTGAAGAATCGCCACATTCAACTGATCGCGCTCGGCGGCGCGATCGGCACCGGGCTTTTCCTCGGCATTGCCCAGACGATTCGGATGGCGGGGCCGTCGGTGCTGCTCGGCTATGCGCTCGCCGGCGTCGTCGCGTTCTTCATCATGCGGCAACTGGGCGAGATGGTCGTCGACGAGCCCGTCGCCGGCTCGTTCAGCTATTTCGCGAGTAAATACTGCGGGCACTTCACGGGCTTCCTGTCCGGCTGGAACTACTGGGTGCTGTACGTGCTCGTCAGCATGGCCGAGCTGTCCGCGGTCGGCATCTATGTGCAGTACTGGTGGCCCGGCGTGCCGACCTGGATCTCCGCGCTCGTGTTCTTCGTCGTGATCAACGCGGTCAACCTCGCGAGCGTCAAGTCGTATGGCGAGACCGAGTTCTGGTTTTCGATCGTCAAGGTCGCCGCGATCATCGGGATGATCGGCTTCGGCGGCTATCTGCTGCTGTCGGGGCACGCGGGCCCGGACGCCGGCGTCGCGAACCTGTGGCGGCACGGCGGCTTCTTCCCGAACGGCATCGGGGGCCTCGCGATGGCGATGGCGGTCATCATGTTCTCGTTCGGCGGCCTCGAGCTCGTCGGCATCACGGCCGCGGAGGCGGACGATCCGTCGCACAGCATCCCGCGCGCGACGAACCAGGTGATCTACCGCATCCTGATTTTCTACATCGGCGCGCTCGGCGTGCTGCTGTCGCTGTATCCGTGGCAGAAGGTGGTGACGGGCGGCAGCCCGTTCGTGCTGATCTTCCATGCGCTGTCGAGCGACATCGCCGCGAACGTGCTGAACCTCGTCGTGCTGACGGCCGCGCTGTCGGTCTACAACAGCTGCGTGTACTGCAACAGCCGGATGCTGTACGGCCTCGCGCAGCAGGGCAACGCGCCGCAGGCGCTCGCGCGCGTGAACCGGCGCGGCATTCCGATCGCGGCGCTCGGCGTGTCGGCGTTCGCGACCGCGCTGTGCGTCGTGATCAACTATTTCATGCCGGGCAAAGCGTTCGAATTGTTGATGGGGCTCGTCGTATCGGCGATCATCATCAACTGGGCCATGATCAGCGTGATTCATCTGCGGTTTCGTCAGGCGAAACGCGCGGCGGGCGAGACGACGCGCTTCCGGAGTCTCGGCTATCCGCTGACGAACTATTTCTGTCTCGCCTTCATGGCGGCCATTCTCGTCGTCATGTTCCGTACGCCGGAGCTGCGCCTGTCGGTCTACCTGATCCCCGTGTGGCTCGTCGTGCTCGCGCTCGGCTACCGGTTCCGCCAGCGCGGCGCCGGCTATGCACTCGGCGGCGGCGTATCGGCCCGTTGATTCCGTTTTTTCCTTCATTGTAGAAACCGCCATGTTTGAACACATCGATGCCTACCCCGGCGATCCGATTCTCACGCTGAACGAGAACTTTCAGCAGGACCCGCGCACGCGCAAGGTCAATCTGAGCATCGGCATCTATTTCGACGACGACGGCCGGATTCCGGTGATGGGCGCCGTGCGCGAGGCCGAGGCCATCGTGCAGCGCGAATCCGGTCCGAAGCCGTATCTGCCGATGACGGGGCTCGCCGCGTATCGCGACGCGGTGCAGGCGGTGGTGTTCGGCGAGGGCAGCGATGCGCGCGCGGCCGGGCGCATCGCGACGGTGCAGACGCTCGGCGGCTCGGGCGCGCTCAAGGTGGGCGCGGATTTCATCAAGCGCTACTTTCCGCACGCGCAGGTGTGGATCAGTGATCCGAGCTGGGAGAACCACCGGTTCATCTTCGAGCGCGCGGGCTTCACGGTCAACACGTATCCGTACTACGACGAGGCGACGGGCGGCCTGAAATTCGATGCGATGCTGGCCGCGATCGACGCGCTGCCGCACAAGAGCGTCGTGCTGCTGCACGCGTGCTGCCACAACCCGACGGGCGTCGATCTCGACGACGCGCAGTGGCTCAAGCTGATCGACGTGTTGCAGGCACGCGAGTTGCTGCCTTTCGTCGACATGGCGTACCAGGGCTTCGGCGCGGGTCTCGCGGCCGATGCGTTCGCGATTCGCGAACTCGCGCGCCGCGGGATGCCGGCGTTCGTCGCGAACTCGTTCTCGAAGAACTTCTCGCTGTACGGCGAGCGCGTCGGCGCGCTGTCGGTGATCTGCGAGGACGCGGCGGCCGCCGCGCGCGTGCTCGGCCAGCTCGCGGGCGCGGTGCGCTCGAACTACAGCAACCCGCCGACCTGCGGCGCGAAGATCGTTGCGCAGGTGCTGACGACGCCCGCGCTGCGCGCGCAATGGGAGGAAGAGCTCGCGGCGATGTGCCGGCGCATCGCGAAGATGCGCAGCGCGATTCACGACGGCCTGCGCGCGCATGTGCCGGCCGAGGCGCTCACGCGCTACGTGAAGCAGCGCGGGATGTTCACGTACACGGGGCTGACCGAGGCGCAGGTCGAATGCCTGCGCGAGCAGCACGGCGTCTATGTCCTGCGCTCGGGCCGGATGTGCGTCGCCGGGCTGAACGAGGCGAACGTCGGGATCGTCGCGGATGCGATCGGCGCGGTGATCGCGAGCGGCGTCTGACGCAGGCGCACGCGCCGAATGCGTCGGGCGCAGCGCGACGCCGGGCGCAGGCGCGTGCGGGATCGCGCCGGATGGTGCGTGCGGCTGCGCGCCGGCGCGGCATCGCTTCGTCGAAGGCGGTCGGCGGCGCGATGCGGTTGGTCGTGTCGCCGGTTGGTGAAGGACCCGGAACCGGGCGCGGCATGGCGGGCGATGGCGGCTCGCCGGGCAGGCCGGTGCGCGGCCGTGTGTCGCGCCGGGGGTTTCGATCGCGCCGCAATGCTTCGCTTGCACGCCGGCGGCGGTGTGCAGGCGTGCGGTGCGCGCCGGTCATTCTGAACGGGAGTCCAGCATGAGCATCAGCATCGTCCGGCTCGGCACGCCGCGTGCCGACGACGAGGGCGTGCGGATCGGCACCGTGCGCCGTCCGCCGCGCGGCGTGCCGAAAGACGAGTTCGCGTCGCGCGACTTTTACGACGTCTGGCTGCCGACGCTGTCGCCGAGCCCCGAACTCGTCGCCGAAGCGCAGGCGGCGCAATCCGATGCCGATTGGAAGGCGTTCGCGCGCAAGTTCCGCGCCGAGATGAAGCACGGCGACGCGAGCAGGATGCTCGATGTGCTCGCCGCGTTGTCGGCGACGTCGAATTTCGCGATCGGTTGCTATTGCGAGAACGAGGCGCACTGCCATCGCAGCGTCCTGCGCGAACTGCTCGAGGAACGGGGCGCGTCGATCCGGTCGTGACGGGGCGAGCGCGGCCCGTGCGGTGTGCACGGATGTGCGCTGCTTGCGCCGAGGCGAGCCGATCTCGCCCGAGGCGCGCCGACGCTTCTACCCGACTGGCATGCTTGTCGCGAGCGTTCGGCGATTCGCTCGAACGCGTAGCCGGCCGAACGCGGCGGGCGCGCCATAGCCGAGCGCCGGTGTGTTCGAGGCGATCGACCGCGTATGTCGTGGCCGCGATATCGCGAGCGGTATTCGCCGGCGTAGCGCACGCACGGGGGGCAAGGTTCCTGCGCCGCTCGACATGCGGGATGCACGTCGCGCGCGGCATGTGCGGCATGTTGCGGCGGATCGTGCGATCCCGGATATCGAAAGGCGGGGTGCGGTATCGGCGCGGCTCGCCGCGAGCGCGGGCGCGGCCGCACGGCCACACGTCGGGCACGGCGATCGCGCGCATCTGCGCCGCGGGCACGCGAGCGGACAGGGTCTGGACGCCTACTGCCGCATCGGTGCCGCATTGCGCAGAAGCTCGGCGGGGCGCTCGTGTGCAAGGCCGCCGCCGGTGGCCGTTCCGGCGCGCCGGGATCGACACATTCGAAATCGGCACGTCCGGAATCCCGGTCGATGCGCCGCCGATTGTCCCGACCGGGGGGCGGGTGCGACGTTCCGGCTCGACATTGTCAACCTGCGAGGGTGATGCCGTCGCGCACTCGCGTTCGAACGCGCATTTCATGATCCAATGCGTCCGGCGGGGCGGCGGCGATTCTTTGCGATTCTTTGCCCCACCGCCGGCCCCGGCGCGAGCGTGACGAATCGGAGCCGTGCGATGCGAGGCGCTTGCGCGCTTGCCGCGTCGGACGTATCCGCCGCGTATGCCGTGCCGGCGTTCGCTTCGCGTTTTCTTTCGGCTTGGCACGGGCTGCAACGGCGGGAGGGCGCATTTCAGTCCCTTCACATTGCTTCACGCCGCTTTATACCGCGTTGCATCGCGATCGCCGGCGCTCGCGGCCGATCGTTCCCGGCCGTTCGACGCGACCGGCCGCCGCCGTGCGCGACGCCAGGCCGCGCGCTCGCCGGCTCGCGCGGGATCGCTGTCGAATCATGATCGAAACGCGCCGGCTTCCGGTCAGTCCGCGAGCGGCCCGAACACGGAACGGAGGCATCATGCAGCAGCAAGTCGATGGCGGCGCGGACTCGTTGGCTCCGGTGATCGAGACGGCGCGCCTGATCCTGTCCGGTCCCCGCCTGGAGGATTTCGACGGCAGCCGGGCACTGTGGGCCGATCCCGACGTGACCCGCTTGATACGAGACGAGCCGTTCACCTCGGAGGAGTGCTGGCTGCGCCTGCTGCGCTACGTCGGGCACTGGCGATTGCTGGGCTTCGGCTACTGGATGGCTCGCGAAAAAGACACCGGCCGCTTCATTGGCGAAGTGGGCTTTGCCGATGCGAAGCGCGACATCGTGCCTCCGCTCGACGATGCGCCGGAGCTGGGCGGCGCGCTCGCGCCGGCCGCGTGGGGACAGGGCATCGCGCGCGAAGGGTTGCATGCGGTGCTCGAGTGGGCGGATGCGAATCTGACGGCGCGGCGCACCGTTTGCCTGATCGGCCCGAAAAATCGTTTCTCGATGCGGCTGGCCGCGGAGTTCGGCTATCGGGAAGTCGCCGTTGCCGAATACAAGGGCGAGCCGATACGGGTCTTCGAGCGGCCGGCCGCCGGCCCGCGCGCCGGGGAGGCTCGGCCACCGGCCGATGCGGCCGAACGCGGCGGGCGCGCGTAGCCGCCTGCCGGGCGACGCTCGGACCGAGCGCCGCCGGCCGATCGCATCCGGTCGATCGCATTCGACCGGGCATAGCCGGCGAATCGCATCCGGTCAATCGCATTCGATCGATCACTCCGACCGATCGCATCGGTCAGCCCGATCGCGCCGCGCCGGCCGGGCGCTCACGCCGCGCGCCGGTTGGCGCCGTTGTGCCGCGAGTAGAAATAGACGAGCGACGTGCGCTCGTTCGCGCGCACCGTTCTGACTTCGTGCCGATGCGCGCAACTCGTGACGATGACCGTGCCGTAAGCCGGCGCGAACACGTTCGGCGGCCGGCCTTGCGGATGGACGACGAATTCGCCGCCGTCGAACGCGCGGCCGAGCTGGATGACGACGGAGAATTCGTAGTCCGGATTGCTCGCGGCGTCGAGATGCATGCCGATGAATGAATCCTTCAGCATCCGGTTGATCTGGCATCGCCGGATGAAGTATTCGGCGCGCGTGCCGAACATGTCGCCGAAAAAACGGGTTCGCCGGGCGTCGCCCAGCAGGTTCAGTATCGTCTTGGAGTGCGGCAGATTGACGAGCTGCGGCCGCTCGCCGGCGCGGTCCACCATGATGCGCCGGACATAGATGTCGTGCGTGTCGCCGGCGTCGCCGGCAGTCACGGGCTCTTCGGGCAGCCGGGCCTGCAGCGCGTCGATGCGCGCGAGCTCGTGCGCGTCGAAAGCCACATAGGCGGGGAGCATCACGGTTCCCACTTCCCTGAGCTGCGCGGCGTAGTCCGCCATGCCGCTCTCGTTGCAACGGAAATGCAGTTCGGCCGTTTCCATGCGTTTCTCCCGGTTGTTTCGCCTGAAATCCGATACGCCAAGAATGCTTCGATATCCTAGGCAGCGCGTCGCCGCGCGGCGCATGCGCGGGACGGCGCGCGTGGCCGGACCTCAGCCGTCCATCGCGGCGAGTAGCGCCGCTTTTTCCGCTTCGGTGACGACGGCCGCCCAGTGAACGCCGGCCCCGCTGCCCGCATTCACCACGCTCGAAAAGCGGTTCGAGCGCAGCGCCATGCCGCTCGCGTCGTCGCGGTGCAGATACATTCCCAGCACGGGCTTGTGCTCGGCGGCGACGAAGGTGTCGTCGAAAGGGTGGCGAATCGTCTGCACCGCGCGGAACGCCTGGCAAATCCAGTTGGCGATGCCCTGTCGGCGCAGCCGATCGGCCAGCGCGTCGGCCGGATGATCCTTGCCGATCAGCACGTCGACGCCGCCGTAGGACACGTTCAGCTTGAACACCCATTCGTCCTTGTGAGCCAGCGCCTCGGCGAACGTGCCCTCGTCGAGGCGAAACGTGTGCGGCACATGGTTCCGGATCGCCGCGATCTCGTCTTCGTCGAGGAGCGGATGAAAGCGCGCGTCGCACAGCAGTGCAAGCCATGCCTTGCTCATCAGCAGCTCGGCTTCCAGTCCGTTCGAAAACGTCGCGCCGCTGCGGTGAATGGCGTCGAAGCGATCGGCGTTCACCGTCACGTCGTCGTAGACGAAATTCCGGTGGATCAGGATGCCCTTGCCTCGGCCGTTGCCCAGCCACTTCGACGGGTAGGTCAATTCGGTGTGGACGTCGACCGGCATGCCGTTCGCGATGCCCGCGAGATATCGACGCGCGAGCTCGGGCGTCGCATAGCCTCGGGCGGCGTGCGAGCTCCAGTCGAGCAGCACGATCCGGTCGATTTCCATCGATCGGAGCGTGTCCTCGTAGAGCGCGCGCAGGTTCGCATACGGCGAGCCGCCGCGCTCGAAGGCGGGCCAACCCGATGCCTGCATGAACCGGCGATGGCAGTCGAACAGCTCGGCGCCGCCCACCGCGGCCGAGAAATTCAGCTCGCACACCGCATAGCCGTCCGGTAACGGCAGGATGTCGACGCGGGCCACCCGGCGGCGGCCCGCCTCGAGTTCGTCCCAGTCGACATAGCGCGCGAGCGCCGGGTTCAGCGAGCACTGCGCGAGCAGGTCCGCCCGCGGGCGGTGCCGGCACAGATGCCGCACGATTTTGTTCTGCGCGCGCAGCAACGCGCGCGCGCGCCGGGCCAGCATTTCGAACTCGTCGGCGGGAAAGAGAAACGGATGGGGCAGCAGCTTGAACGCCGACGCGCTGACTTCGTCCAGCAGCGCCCGCACCTGGCGGCTCGCCGCGTTTTTCGTCAGCCTGCGCTTGTTTCTGGCAAACGCATCGACGACGTCCTTGTTGAACGATTCGAACATGGTCGCTTGATCGATTGAATGCTGTTTCGATATATCGCCGGAAATCGACGGGCGATGATGAATCGCCAATAATCAAGGAAATCGAGTTGTTTTATGTCGGGGCGGCGGCGTGTCGCCATGCTGCCATATTTTTTACGATTCGTGCGCGGCTTCGATGCGGGGCGAAACGGGGGCGGTGCCGCGTGGCATGCGCGGACGGCGTGGTCGAGCCGCGCATCGACGGCCGGAGCCGCTTCGCACGATTTTCGGGCGTATTTTGTTTTGTGAAATTCCGGGGCGCGTCATGCACGCAGGGAATTCTGTCGCCGAATATCGCTTGTCGATAATGCATGAAATCGACCGAGGTGGATCAATTATTATCGAAACAATTTTCCAATTAAAAAATTGGATGGTTTCTAAAAGGTGCATCGGTACAATGATCGGTGCACCGATGCGGAAATAAAAAAGGCGACGTCGCCCGATTCGAAAACATGCAAAAGGGGATAAACATGAAACGAAGCCGCAGCAGATTCCGCGCATCCTTTGCGGTGGCCGTCGCGTTGGGCGTCCCGTCGGGGTTCGCGCATGCGCAGTCGCTGCCCGGCATTCCCGATCCCGCGGCGGTGGGGCTCACGCCCGGTACCGGGCAGAACGGCGCGCCGACGGTGTCGGCGTGTTTCTATAACTACCGGACGAAAGTCATCGCCGGCTTTCCGACCCAGATCGCGTCCGGCTGGATCGTCACGAATCAGCGCAACGATCCGGCGTGCATTCCGCCGGGCGGCTTGCCGGGCCCCAATTGGCAGGAAATGACCTATTTCCGCGACATGCCGGTCGGCGCTTCCATGTCCGCATGCTGGAGTTTTTCGTGGCCGTCGAACTGGCAGCCGATCGGATACACGTCCGATCCGTCGAAGTGCGGCTACTATCCGGGCGGCCAGATTCCCGGCGCGCAGCCCAATGTCGTGTTTCTGAAGCGGGTTCAGTAGCGCGCCGCGGCGATGCCGGGCGGATTCGCGCCATCGCCGTGGCTCTCGGTCGTCGCGGTGGCACGGCGGACGGCCGCCGCTTCGATGCGCGAATAATGAAAGGGCGCCGCCGGCGCCGCGGCGTCGGCCGCTGCGCGGCGGCGCAGTGCTCGGCGGCGCGCCGCGCGGCGTTCGGCGGCTCGGCGAGCCCGGCGGCACGCTCGACGAGGCGCCGGGCCGGGGCGAGTCAGCCGGCTGGCCGGCCGAAACGGCCGTTCGTATTCGTTCAATACGGTGACGGCGGGCGCCGCGATGGCGCCGATCCCGCAGGGATGGAACGGCGCGCCGCTCGCGATCGGCATGACAGGGCGGCGGGCCGGATCGGCGCCGGGCGGGACGCGATCGTCGCGGCGCTGCGCGAGATATCGGCGGTGTAATGATCGGCGGGGCGACCGTGCGTCCGCGCGACGCCGGCCGTGGCCGCTGCGCGTTTGTGCTCGTTGCCGGCGCGCGTCTCGGGCGTCAGGTGGGAACCGACGCGTATTCTTGCGCGCCGACCCGGCTACCGCTACCGCTACCGCTACCGCCAACCCCAACCCCAACCCCACCGTCGCGGGCAGGGATTCTCCGTATGGGGCCGCCGCGCCGCGAGGCCGTAATCCGGTGTGTTGGACGCGGTTTGACGTGCTCGCGCGCCGCGCGGCACCAGCCGCGTCCCGTTCGATCCCGCCCGAACCGAACCGCGCCATGTCCGAATCCACCGTTATGCAGATGTCCGCAGCAATCGTCGAGCAGCTCAACTGCGGCGTGTTCTCGGTCGACCACGACATGCGCATCCTCGCGTGGAACGGCTTCATGCAGTACCACACGGGCCGCTCGCGCGACGACGCGATCGGCCAGGATCTGTTCGCGCTCTTTCCGGAGCTGCCCGCGCGCTGGCTGCGCAAGAAGCTGGAGAGCGTGTTCGTGCTCGGCGTCGCGATGTACACGTCGTGGGAGCACCGTCCCTATTTGTTCCGCTTCGATCATTCGCGGCCGATCACCGGCACGATCGACGCGATGCGGCAGAACTGCAGCTTCGTGCCGCTCGACGATGGGCGCGGCGGCGTCGCCGCGGTGGGCGTGACGATCGTCGACGCCACCGATATCTGCATCGCGCACGAAGTGCTGGGCAACCGCGAGAAGCGGCTGACCGACGCGCTCGCCGAGCTGACCGCGCGCCATGCCGAGCTGTCGGACCTGAACCGCCAGCTCGCGCATGCGCATCAGCAACTGCTGCAGTCGGAGAAGCTCGCGGCGATCGGCCAGCTCGCCGCCGGCATCGCGCACGAAATCAACAATCCGGTCGGCTTCGTGCTGTCGAACGTGAACACGCTCGGCGGCTATCTCGGCGCGCTGATCGCGCATGCGCACGCGGTCGAGCGGCTCGTCGCCGAGCGCCAGCCGCAGCTCGCGCCGGCGCTCGCCGAACTCGCGCGGGGCGCGGATCTTGACTATCTGTGCGAGGACGCGCCGGCGCTCGTCGACGAATCGAAGGAAGGGCTCGCGCGCGTGCGCAAGATCGTCGTCGATCTGCGCGATTTCTCGCGCGTCGACAGCGTGCACCAGTGGGAATGGGTCGACATCCATCACTGCATCGAATCGACGCTGAACATCGTGCGCAACGAAGTGAAATACGCGGCCGATCTCGTGCGCGAGTACGCATCGCTGCCGATGGTCCGCTGCATCCCGTCGCAGGTCAACCAGGTGGTGCTGAACCTCGTCGTCAACGCCGCGCAATCGTATTCGAGCATGCGCGCGGACGGCGGCCACGGCGACGTGCCGCGCGGCACGATCACGATCCGCACGGGCGTCGACGCGGGCGACTGCCCGCGCATCTGGTTCGAGGTCATCGATGCGGGCTGCGGGATCGCCCCCGAGAATCTCAAGCGGATCTTCGATCCGTTCTTCACGACGAAGCCGGTCGGCAAGGGCACGGGGCTCGGGCTGTCGGTCGCCTACGGCATCGTCAGCGCGCACGGCGGCGAGATCGCGGTGTCGAGCGCGTTCGGCGCGGGCACGACGTTTCGCGTGACGCTGCCCGTCGAGCGCACCGGCGAGCCGCAGCCCGAAGCGGCGGCCGTTTCCCATTCGACGCCGGTTGCGTCCGGCATCGCAAGCTGAGGAGGACACCATGGCGTTGCCCGTGTTGGTGGTCGACGATTCGACGTTGGCCCGCAAGCTGTTGATCAAGTCGCTGCCGTCCGACTGGGACGTGGAGATCACGCAGGCGTCGAACGGCGCGGAGGCGTTGTCGCACTATCGCGCGGGCAAGGGCGCCGTGATCTTCCTCGATCTCACGATGCCCGTGATGGACGGCTTCCAGGTGCTCGAGCACATCCGCGAGGAGGGGCTCGACGCGTTCGTGATCGTCGTGTCGGCCGACATCCAGGAGGGCGCCGTCGACCGCGTGAAGGCGTCCGGCGCGATCGGCTTCGTCGCGAAGCCGGTGAGCACGGAGCGGATCGTGCCGATCCTGAAGGGGTATGGCCTCTATGAATGACATCGCGCTGACCGAAGAGCACCGCGACGCTCTTCAGGAGATCTCGAACATCGGCATGGGCCGCGCGGGCGCCGCGCTCGCGAAGCTGCTCGGCGCGTTCGTCACGCTATCGGTGCCCGACATCAAGCTCGTGAGCGCGCGCGAGCTGCTCGACGAACTGCAGCGCTGCGAGCGCCGCGCGGACATGCCGCGGCCGGTGCGGCAGTCGTTCCAGTCCGACATCTGCGGCGAGGCGCTCGTGCTGTTCGGCAGCGACGGGCGGCGCGAGCTGAAGGAACTGATGGGCTACGACGACGCGACGGACGACATCGAGGACGAGGCGCTGTCCGACATCGCGAGCCTGCTCGTCGGCGCGTGCGTGCACAGCGTGTTCGAGCAGCTCGACCGGCGGCTCACGTTCCTGCGCCCGACATTCGTGCCGCCGGGCTCGCTCGCGTCGGCGCTCGGCGACGAGCGCCTCGGCCGATGGGACGTCGCGCTGCTGCTCGAAGTGCATTTCACGCTCGAGCACGGCGGCTTCGTCGCGAAGCTGGTGATGCTGTTGCCGGATGCGGCGATCCACAAGATGAAGGCGGCGCTCGAACAGTTTCTCGATGCGCTGTGAGCGCGCGCCGCTTGGGCGGCGCGCGCGGGCCGTCTCACGGCTTCGGTGGGGCCGCCGTCTTCGCGAACGCGCCGCGCACCTCGAAGCCGACCGCGTCGGCGACGTTGCCGCGCGCGTCGACGAGCTCGAGCCGGTGCGATCCCGGCCACGGCATCCACGCGAGGCGCTCGCCGCGGCCGATCACCTTGCCGTCGAGCCGCCACGAGAAGCGCGCCGCGCGCCCCGCCGCGCGCTCGAACCAGATTCGCTGGTGCTTCGGCGGGATGTCCGGATCGATCGCGAAGATCGTGCCGTCGGTCGGCGCGCCGATCGAAAGCGGCGCGCGCGGCCGGTCTGCGCCGCCCGCGGCGGCGGTCGCGGGCGCGGCGAGGCGCACCGTGTCGAGCGCGGTGCCGGCGATGAACCACTCGGGGCGCGCGGGCTCGACGTCGCGTTCGAACGCGACGCGGCGCTGCTCGACGCCGGCGGGCGGGCGCGGCGCGCGGCTCGCGAGATCGCGGTGCAGATAGCCGACGATCGCGGCCCACACGGGCGCCGCGCCCGTGACGCCCGATACGTCCCACATCGGCGAGCCGTCCGCGTTGCCCACCCACACGCCCACCGTGTAGCGCGACGTGTAGCCGAGCGCCCAGTTGTCGCGCATGTCCTTGCTCGTGCCCGTCTTGACGGCGGAGAAGAAGCGCGTCGCGAGCGGGCTGTCGAAGCCGAACGTGCGCACGCGCGCGTTGTTGTCGGCGAGGATGTCGGTGACGATGTACGCCGCGGCTTCGCTGAATACGCGCGTGCCCGCTGCGGCGTGCGCCGCCGGCTTGCCGGCGGTCGATGTCGAAGCGCTCGTGGGGGAAAGGGCCGCCGTGGGCACTGGCTTCGCGGGCTCGGCCTTCGTCGAGACGGCCCGCGGGAAAACCGCTGACGCGCCAACCTTTGATTTCGAAACGGTCGGCGCGAACGGGGCCGACGTGACGGCGTCATTTCCGTTTCCGTTTCCGTTTCCGTTCCGGCTTCCGCTTCCGCCCGGCACGTCGAGCGTCGCCCGCGCGACGCCGCCGTTGGCGAGCGCGCGGTACGCGTTCGCGAGCGACAGCAGCGTGACGTCGGCGCTGCCGAGCGCGAGGCTGAAACCGTAGTAATCGCCTTCTTCGGCGAGCGGCAGCCCGAGCGCGGTGAGCGTGCGCGCGAAGCGGTGCGGCGTGACGAGCACGAGCGTGCGCACGGCCGGCACGTTCAGCGATCCGCCGAGCGCGGTGCGCACGCTGACCCAGCCCTTGAAGTGCTTGTCGTAGTTCTGCGGGATGTACAGGCCGCCGCCCGCGGCGAGATCGATCGGCGCGTCGTCGAGCAGCGAAGCGGCGGTGAGGCGCCGTTCGTCGAGCGCCTGCGCGTAGAGGAACGGCTTGAGCGTCGAGCCGGCCTGGCGCGGCGCGAGCACCGCGTCGACGTCGCGCGCGGCCGACAGCGCGCCCGACGAGCCGACCCATGCGCGGATCTCGCCCGTCGCGTTGTCGATCACGACGACCGCGCCGTCCTGCACGTGGCGCCGATGGGCGGGCGCGTTGAGCTCGGCGAGCGCGCGCGTGAGCGTGTCGCGCGCGAAGCGCTGCAGCGGCGCGTCGAGCGTGGAGCGCACGCGCGCGCCCGCGCCGGGCTTCACCTCGGCCGCGACGCGCCGCGCGAAGTGCGGCGCGAGCGCTTCGCCGCCGTCGCGCGCGGCGCCCGGCGGGGCGGACGTCACGAAGCGCACGTAGCCGTCGAGCGATTCGCACGGTTGCGCGGCGCGCAGGTCGCGCAGGATCCGGCACGCGCGTTCGGCCACTTTCGCGGCGGACGCGTTCGGCGCGCGCACGAGCGCGGCGGCCACCGCCGATTCGCGCACGTCGAGCCCCGACGGCGCCTTGCCGAACAGCGCGTGCGACATCGCGTCGAGCCCGACCGTCTCGCCGCGAAACGGCACGAGATTCAGATACGCCTCGAGGATCTGATCCTTGCGCCAGCCGCGTTCGAGCCGCAGCGCGTTCATCGCCTGCGCGGCCTTCTGCGGCAGCGAGCGCTGGCCCGAGCGGCGCGGCGTGTCGCTCAGCAGGCCGGCGAGCTGCATCGTCACCGTCGACGCGCCGCGCGTGCGCTCGTTCCACAGATTGCCCCATGCGGCGCCCGCGATGCCGCGCCAGTCGACGCCGCTGTGCGCGTAGAAGCGCTTGTCCTCCGATACGACGATCGCCTCTCGAAACGCGGGCGATACGTCGGCGAGCGCGATCCAGTCGCCGCGCCGCTCGGTGAGCTCCACGCGCGTGCGCTGAAGCGGCGTGCCGTCGCGTGCGAGCAGCAACCAGTCGGTGCTGCGCCAGTCGCGCCGCACGTCGTCGTAGGCCGGCAGCGCGTGCGCGGCGAGCGGCGCGGCGAGCATCGCGACGGCGAGCGTGCGGCTCGCCGTCGTTCGCGCGCGCGGGAGCGCCGCGCGCCGCGGCGAGCCGCACGGGCGCGGGTTCCGCCGGGCGCGCGGCCGAACGGGCGGCGCGGCGAGCAGGGGGGCGAGCGCGAGACCGAACGCCGCGAACGCCGAACCGAACGCCGAACCGAACACCGAACCGAACGCCGAACCGAACGCCGAACCGAACGCCGGACCGAACGCCGGACCGAACGCCGGACCGAACGCCGGACCGAACGCCGAACCGAACGCCGAACCGAACGCCGGACCGAACGCCGGACCGAACGCTGGACCGAACACCGAACCGAACACCGAACCGAACACCGAACCGAACACCGAACCGAGCGACCACCCGGCCGGTCGGGCGAACGGCCAAACCCATCGCGGCACGGCCGCCTGCGCGGCCCGCCGCGCGAGCGTCGACGCCAACCCGTTCATCGCCCGCTCACGGCTTGCTCGCGACGGCCGGCCTGACCGTCATCGGCGGGTTCGGCCACAGCCCGTACACGGACGGCGCGTAGAGCGCCTCGACACGCGTCGGCGGCAGCCCGAACGTGCCGACGTTGTTCACGCGCACCGTGTACTCGACCGTCAATTTGCCCTTCGGCAAATAGTCGTAGTACGCGCGATAGCCGTCGAAGTCGCGCTCGACGAACGCGGGCCACGCGCCGTCGGGCGACTTCTCGCCCTGCGTCGCGGCCTCGGAGTCGCGGCCGAGGCCGGAGCCCAGGATCGTCGCGCCGGCCGGAATCGGATCGTTGACGACCACCCACGTCATGTCGCTCTGCGCGTCGATGTCGAGACGCACGCGTAGCACGTCGCCGCGCGTGAGCGCGCCGCTGACCGCGGGCGACACCGGCGTCACGGTTTTCGCGATCCGGTAGCCGGCCGCGAACGGCGCACGCACCGGCACCGCGGCGAGGCTTTCGATCGTCGCCCACGGCCGCCCGCTGCCTTCGTGCACGATCGACAGCGTGCCCGGCGTGCGTGCGCCGCGCGGCCACGGCAGCGTCACGCTGTGCGCGGCGGCCGCCCGCGTCGCGGCGCTCGGCGGCGGTGTGCCGCTCGACGGCGGCGGCGTGCGCGATTGCGTGGCGGCCGGCTTCGCGGCCGCCGACGCCGACGCCGAAGCGCCGGACGCCAATGCCGCGCCGGCCGTTGCCGCCGCGCCCGTCGCGCCCGTCGCGACAGTGGCGCCCCCCGCGCCCGCCGGCTGCGACCACGCGATCGAGCGCGTGTCGCCGCCCAACGCGATCTTCGTCGCGCCGGCAACCGGCGCGCGCTCGTACGTGCGCGAGAAGCGCTCGAGCGCGAGCAGGCCGAGCGCGTTCGCGGTCGTCGTCTGCCACGCGCCGTTCTTCTGCAGCGCGAGCAGGCCGGCCGCGACGCGCGGCATCTCGTCCTTCCAGCCCGCCTCGCCGGCGAACGCCAGCGCGAGGCGCGCCGCGTTCGTCTCGTTGCTTGTCATCAGCCACCACAGGTCGTCGCCGCGCGCGGTCGAGAACACGAGCTGCGTGCCCTGGTAGGTGAGTCGCGCGCGCAGGATCTGCTCGGCCTGCGCGCGCTTCTCGTCGCGCCGCGCGATGTCCTTCACGCGCGTGAGGATCGCGTGATAGTCGAGCACGGCCGAGGTCGGCCACTGGTTCGGCGCGATCTCGATCGAGCCGAGCATCCGGCCTTGCGCGGCGCCGTAGCGCGACAGCGCCTCGATCGCCGCGAGCTTGCGCAGGTCGCGATCCTGGCGCGGCGCCCAGGCGTCGCGCTCGATGCGCCCCTCGACGAAGCGCGCGAGCCCGGCCTCGAGCTGCGTGCGCACGTCCTCGGGCAGCGCGAAGCGCGCGTCGGCGCGGCTCGCCTCGTCGGCGAGCACGAGCAGGTACGCGGACAGCGGCGGGCTGCCGGAGTGCGCATCGTCGGACGAAGGCGGGAAGTAGCTCGCGAGCCCGTCGCGGTCGAGGTAGACCGGCATCCGCGCGGCGAGCGCCTGCCATTGCGCGGCGTCGCGCAAGCCGATCGCGCGCGACGCCTGCTGTTCGAGGCAGCGGTACGGATAGCGCTCGAACCAGCGGCGCACGCCGGGCAGCCCGTCGGCGAGCGTCGATTGCAGCGACACGGCGATGCCGCCGCGCGGCGCGCCGCGCGCGTTGGGCATGGCGCCGGCGGGCGGCGCGACGGGCACGCTCAGCGTGCCGTCGACTTGCGCGAGCGTCGCCTGCTGGACCGTCACGGGCAGCGCCGGCACGACCTTCTGCGCGAGCGCGAGCGCGTCGGCCGCGCGCTTGCCGCCTTGCTCGGCCGCCTCGATGCGCCAGTCCAGCGCGCCCGCGGCGTCGAGCGCCGTCTCGGGCACCGTGACGTCCCACGCGATTTCCTGCGCGGAATCGGGCGCGAGCGATATCTTCCGCGGCGCCGCGTCGATGCCCGGCACGCGCGGCGTGACGACGACGTCCATCTTGCGCTCGGTCGTGTTGCGCACCGTCACCTGCGCGCGGAACGCGTCGCCTTCGCGCACGAGCGGCGGCAGGCCCGAGATCAGTTGCAGATCCTGCGTGCTGCGGATCGTCGCGCTGCCGGTGCCGAAGCGCTCCGCGCCCGTCGCCGCGATCGCGACGATCCGAAAGCGCGTGAGCGCATCGTTGAGCGGCACGTCGACGCTCGCGCTGCCGTTCGCGTCGAGCGTGACGCGCGGGTTCCACAGCAACAGCGTGTCGAACAGCTCGCGGGTCGGCGCCATCCCGCCGCCGCCGCCCGCGGGCACGGCCTTGCGTCCGAAGTGGCGGCGGCCGACGATCTCCATTTGCGCGGTGGCCGTCTCGACGCCGTACGCGCGCCGTTGCAGCATCGCATCGAGCAGGTCCCAACTGCGGTTCGGCATCAGCTCGAGGAGCGCCTCGTCGACCGCGGCGAGCGCGATCTGCGTGCCGGCGGGCGCGGGCTTGCCGTCCGGCAGCGTGACCTTCACGCGCGCGTGCGCGGTGCCGCGCACCGGATAGCGGGCCGCGTCGGTCGTCACCGCGACGCCGAGCCGGTGCGCGCCCGTGCCGACCTTGATCTCGCCCAGGCCGTAGCGGAACGCGGGCTTCGACAGGTCGACGAGCGCGCTCGGCGCCTCGTAGCGGCGGCCTTCGCGCCAGAACGCGCGCGCCCATTCGAGGGGCGCCTTCCAGCCCCACGTGAAGAACGAGTACCACGGCACGTCGCGCAGCCGCCCGCGCAGCGCGAGCACCGATACGTAGACGTTCGGCCCCCACGTGTCGCCGACCTTCAGATCGACGGTCGGATTCTTGCCGTTCAGCTCGACGACGCGCGTCTGCATCACGCCGCCGCGCTCGACGGCGACGAGCGCCGTGGCATGGCGAAACGGCATGCGCACCTGGAAGCGCGCGGTGTCGCCCGGCTCGTACGACGCTTTCTCGGGGATCACGTCGATCCGGTCGGTGTTCTCGCCGCCGAACCAGAGATCGTCCTCGCGCGTGACCCATACCGACGTCGACGCGTTCGACGCGCGGCCGTCGCCGTCCTTCGCGACCGCGATCAGTTGCACGTTGCCCGCCTGCGAGAGCGTGGCGTCGCACGCCAGCCGGCCCTGCGCGTCGGTCTTGCCCGAGCACAGCACGCCCAGCTCGCGCGTGTCGCTCTGGTTGTCGTACGCGTAGAAGCCGCCGACCATCCGCTTGCGCGAGGAGGTCGTCACGCGCGCGACGCCCTTGATCTCGACCGCCGCCGACGCGCGCGGGCGGCCCTGCAGATCGACAACGAGCGCCTGCACCGGCACGCGCTGGCCGACCGACACCCAGTGGCCCGCCTGGATGCCGGCGACGACCACGGCCGGCCACAGCATCGCGTCGCCGCGAATCGTCTGCACCTCGCCGTTCGGATCGGCGAACGTCGCCTCGAGCGCGACGCGCTTGGGCGCGTCGACGGCCGGCAGGCCCTTCAGCGTGAGCGCGCCCGAGCCGGTGCGATCGAGCGTGAGCGCGATCTTGTCGGCGATGAGCTTCGTCGCGTCGGGATCGGTGTCGCGCGACGCGTTCTCGCCGTCCTGCGTGTCCTCGTCGTCGGCCGTCGCGTCCTGCGTTTGCGGGCGGTACGGCTCGAAGCCGAAATCGGGATAGCGCTCGGCGAACGGCGGCTCGGCGCGCTTGACGAGCGCCGACACCTGCACGGGCAGGTTCGACGCGCCGCCGCCCGACACGTAATCGATCTGCACCGCGAGCGGCGCGTCCTTCGCGCTGACGAGCGGGCTCGCCTTCGCGTCGCGCACGCCGATCGAGCCTTTGAAGACGGGCAGCCGGAACGCCTCGACGCGGAAGCTGCCGCCGTAGTAGCTCGCGCTCGGCGCGTCCTCGGGGCCGTCCTCGAGCTCGACGCTGTATTCGCCGAGCTTCGCCGCCGCGGGCAGCGCGAAGCGCGTGTCGGCGGTGTGATCGGCGGCCCATGCGAGCGGCACGCGGTACGTCTGGCCGCTGCCGAGATGGCGGATCGTCGCGCGCGACGGGTAGCGCGGCGGGAACGCGAGGCCCCGCAGCGTCTCCTCGCGCACGAAGTGCTTCATCGATACCGTCTCGCCCGCGCGCACGAGCGTGCGGTCGAACACCGTATGCGCGCGCACGGTCGGCGTGTCGCTCATGTCGGTCGGCACGTTGAAGCGCCACGATTCGATGCCGCGGTTCCAGCTCGAGCGCACGAACGCCATGTCGGGGCCCGTCTTCGGATCGTCGACGCGGGCGGACACGAAATAGTCGCCGTCGCCGTTCGAGCTGTCGCATGCGCGCTTGGGCTCGAGGGGCGCATCGATCGTGACGAGCCCTTGCGCGTTGGTCCTGCCGGCCGCGATTTCGTCGCCGTTGCAGTCGGACACGCGCACCTGCGCGTTCGGCACGGGCTTGCCCTTGTCGAGCGTCGTCACCCAGACGACGCTGTTCTCGCGGCCGAGCTTCAGATGCACGCCGAGGTTCGTGACGAGCACCGCGGTGCGCACGTACATCTTCGCGGGCTTGGCGAGCAGCGAGCGGCCGAGCGCGGGCGACGCGAGCTCGAGCACGTGAAAGCCCGGCTTGTCGATCGGCAGGCCGACGATCTCGAACGGGCGCAGCGCCTTCGGGTCGGCCTTCGGCAGCGTCAGCGTCCGTACGCCGGGCTCGCCCGCGAGCAGCGACAGCGAGCGGATGTCGATCTGCCGGTGCTGCGGCTTCGGCGCGCGCTCGCCCGCGGCGAGCGGCACGTAGACGGGATGCTGGCCGCGCGCGAGCAGGCCGGGGCGGAGCTTGTCGATCGACTCGACGCTCATCGCGCGGCCGTCGAAACGCTCGACGAGCTGCATCCAGCGGCGGATCTCGCTGTCGTTCTCGACCTTCAGGTTCGAGAACTGCGCGCCGCCCGCGTTCAGCCCCGCGATGCGCAGGTCGGCCTCGACGTTGCGCAGCGTGACGGGCACGAGCGCGGGCGAATCCGGCTCGGCGAAGCGCTCGACGATGCCGAACGTGCCCGACGAGAACTTCGCGAGCGGCGGCATCGGCGCGGTGCGCGTCGCGAGCGGGAACAGATCGGCGTTCGACAGCGTGCGGCCCGTCACGTCGCGCAGCGCCGGCGGCAGCTCGATCGTCAGCGCGGCCTGCGCGGGCAACGGCGCGGCGAACTGTACGCTCGTGACTTCCTCCGCGCGATCGTCGGGCTTGAAGAACGGCTCGACCGCGCCGTGCGGGCCGCGCAGCCGGATCTCGCCGGCGGCGCGGCGCGCCACCGGCGCGTTGAACGACAGCGTGAGCGGGCGCAGCGGCGTGCACGGCGCCTTCGCGTTCTCGCGCTCGCACGAGAAGCTCGCGGCGAACGGCGCGCGCACCGTGAAGTCGTAGCGCCGCTCGGTGTCGTTCGCGATGCCGCTCGGGCTCGCGACGCCGCGGCCGTAGACGAGCTGCATCTTCGCGCCCGCGGGCAGCGCCTGCGCGCACGCGAGCGTGAGCACGCGCGCGGCGTCCTTTTTCCAGTGGAAGTGATCGAGGAGCGCGGCGCGCGTCGGCGCGTCGGCGGGCGCCACCGGGATGCGGTTGCCGATGCCGGCGGCCTCGCACCAGATGCTCGCGAGCGCCGAGCGTTCGTCGGCCGGGCCGTTCAGCTTGACGACGAACACCTGCCGCTCTTCGATCTCGCGCGCGCCCGGCCGTACCGCGACCGGGAACGGGCCGCCCGTCTGGAACGCGAAGCGGCGCGGGCCCGTCACCGCGTGGCCGGCGGCCGAGCGCAGCGTGTCGTTGAGCGCGACCGTGCAGCGTACGCCGGGCGGCAGATCGTTCTCGAAGTCATAGGCCCAGGTCTTCTCGTCGAGCCAGCGGCCGTGGCCGCGCGCGGCGGCGGGATCGGCGCACGCGAGGCGCGCGGGGGCCGGCGCGGACGCCGAGCCGAACGCGACCATCGCCTCGTCGAACTTGACGACGGCCTGCCGGACTTCGGCGACGGTGCCTTGCGGCGACACGTTCACGGTGCGCGCCGCGTCGGCGTGCAGCGACAGCGCGGCGGCCGCGCCGAGCGCCGCGGCCGCGCCGATGCGCGCGAGCAGACGGAGGATCGACGGGTTCGGATGGCCTGGCTTGTTGTGCTTGTCGTCGTGCTTCATCGCGCGATGGCCCTCGGAGGGAAGCTTTCGGTTTGATAGCACGGCATTCTAACCGAGCGGCGTGCAGGGAAAATGCGCGCGAGGGGCGCGGGAGCGGGGGCGCCCGTGTAGGCGGCGCGTTGTGCGGCTTGGGCGCGGTGGATCGGTGGATCGGTGGATCGATGGATCGATGGATCGATGGATCGGTGAATCGGTGAATCGGTGAATCGGTGAATCGCGCGCCGCGAATGCCGAATGAATGCCGAACGACGCGCACGGCACACGCGCGCTTGCGCGGAATCGTCGCGCGGGGATCGCCACGCGGAATGCAAAACACTTTTACACGGGGGCGTATGCGGCTTGCCGCCCGTTGTGCATCGCATCGACGATTTCGGCGAACGGCCATCCAGTCAACGGCACGGTGTTTTCGGCTTGCCATTTTCAAGTAAAAATCAAGGCAGGCGATCGGCAAAATCAGCTGGCCGCAATCGCCGAATTCGTATGAACATTCTAGATGCGGGCATCAAATCGTCTATAGAATCGCGGTCCTTCCTTAAAACAAAAACAGGCGACATGACTGAAACGATCGTGGTCAGAATGGCTCATTCCGACGATTATCCGAATATCCTTGCCTTGCAAAAGGCGAATCAAATCGGCAATCTCACCGAGGCCGAGCGCAAGAACGGTTTTTTGTCGGCCGAAATTCCCGAGGAGCGCATCGGCGCGCTCGCGTCCGACACCGGCATCGTCGTTGCATACGACCAGGCGGAATTCGCCGGTTTTTTCTGCACTTCCCGTCTCGCTTCGTGGCGCGGCAATGCGATCATCGACGCGCTGGTCGCATCGTTCGAGCAAAGCGAAGAATATGCGTCGCACCGCATCTCGGAAACCATGTGCCTGTTCGGGCCGATGTGCCTGAATCAGGTCGCGCGCGGGAAAGGCATTCTCGAAAAAATGATCGGGCTCGCCATCGAATCGGCGAAAACGCAATTCGAAAATGCGATCAGTTTCATTGCGGTCGATAATGCGCGCATCCGTCAATGCGGTGGCGAAGCTCGGTTATCGGCCCGTGCGCCGCTTCACGTCCGGCGAGCGCGAATATCATGCGCTGATTGCCGATTTCGCCTGAAAGCCGCACTCGCCGCATTCGCTGCATTCGCCGCATTTGACGCATTTGACGCGTTTGACGGCGGAGTGCACGCGTCGCGTGCGTCGCCCGCCCGCGCGCGTCGATGCGCGGCGTGATTCGACGCGGCGGCCTGGCCGCGCCGATGCCGGCCGCGCGTCGCGCGAAGAGGCATGTTCGTCGCGTGGCCCCGCGACGGCGAACGCAGGCGAATGTGCGGCCGTGTGCGCTGCGTGGCCGGGTTCGAGCCGCGCACGCCTGCCTACCAGAACTGGTAGCTGGATTTGCGCATTTTGCCGATCTAGCTTGTGTCCGAGGTCCAACGTAAAAAGCCACGGGGACGAGGGCAGACCATGGACACGACCACGCAGGACGGGAATCGGCCGCCGTTCGACGCGCCGCGAGGCGGGCGCGGAGACGGCGACAAGAACGACGACACGCGACTCCCCGATTGCAACGAACGCGCGCGGCGGCGCGCCGGCGTCGCGGCGAAGCGCACGCGCCGCGCCCTGAACGGCGCGGCGAGCCGCACCGGCCTGGACGCCGAATGCCGCGTTCGTCCGAAGAACGCGCGACGTCGCACGAGCGTTTCGAAAGCGACGCGGGCCGTTCATTGGCGCGCCCGACGCCGCGCGATCGTCCCGATTCACGCGGCCCAGCCGAAGGGCGGACGTGGCGGTGCGCGAGCGAGCGCGCATCCCCCGATGCGTCCGATGCGCACGCGTGCGCAGATTCCGCGAGCCGATCGCGAGCCTGGCTTATCCGGCTTATCCGGCTCGTCTGGCGCGTCCGGCGCGTCCGGCGCGTCCGGCGTCGCGAACTTCGATCCGATTTTCTTCTTCTACCATCGCCTGCGTTCGCACGGCAGCCCGCAGCAGGCAAGCCCGACACAGGCCCGACGCACGAAGCGCGATCGCGCGGCAGCGTAGCGGCAGCGCAGCGGCGGTGAAGCGGCGGCGGGAGCGGCGTTGCAGCGTAACGCCGCCCGCCCGGCGGCGAAGGGCGCGATGCGGGCGGGCAGCCGGCATCCGCCCGGGACGAAGCGGTTGGATCAGCGCGGGGGACACGATGAGCCAGGTTTGCTACTTCGCTTACGGCTCCAACATGAGCGCCGCGCGGCTGAGCGAGCGGCTGTCCCGTTTCGGCGAGGCGCTGATCGAGCGGTGGCCCGGCATCGTCGACGGCTATCGGCTGACCTTCAACAAGGTGTCGTCGCGGCAGGACTGGGTCGGCTTCGCGAACATCGAGGCGGCGGCGGATTGCCGCGTCGAGGGGACGCTGAACGCGATGAGCGCGCGCGCGCTCGATGCGCTCGATTCGATCGAGCTCGTCCCGCTTCACTATCGGCGCGCCGGCGTGCTGGTGCGCGACGGCGCGACGGGCCGCCTCACGCTCGCCGTCACCTACGTCGCGAATCCGGCGATGGTGCGTCCGAACCTGAGGCCGACGCGCGACTATCTCGATCATCTGCTCGCCGCGGCCGACGTGCTGCCGCGCGCGTATCTCGACCACGTGCGCGCCGTGGAGTGCTGGACATGAGCGCCCCGCACGCGGACGAGCCGCGCCACGCGCCGCCGTATCGGCCGCAGGCGCTCGAGCCGCGCTGGCAGAGCGCATGGCGCGATGCGCGCTTGTTCGACGCGGATCCGCAGCCGGGGCGGCCGAAGTGGTTCATCGTCGAATTGCCGCCGTTCGCGACGGGCCAGTTGCACATGGGGCACGCGCGGAACTACGTGCTCGCCGATGCCGACGCGCGGTTTCGGCGAATGCAGGGCTACAACGTGCTGTATACGACAGGCTTCGACACGTTCGGCCTGCCGACCGAGCTGGCCGCGCGGGAGGCGGGCTGCGCGCCCGAGCGCCTCGCGCGCGAATGCAGCGAGGCGATGGCCGCGCAGTTCGTGCGGCTCGGGCTCGGGCACGACAGCCGGCGCATCACGCAATATCACGTGCCGGCGTACTACCGCTGGGTTCAGTGGGTGTTCCTGCGGCTGTTCGAGGCCGGCCACTGCTTCCGGCGCGATGCGCCTGTCGCGTGGTGCCCGCAATGCGAGGTGACGCTCGCCGCGAGCCTCGTCGACGACGGGCGGTGCTGGCGCTGCAAGCGCGTCGTCAGCACGGTCGTGCAGCCGCAGTGGTTCGTGCGCGAATCGACGTTCGCGGACGAAATGCTCGACGGGCTGGATCGGCTCGCGGGCTGGCCCGATGAAGTGAAGAAGATCCATCGCGACTGGATCGGCCGGCGCGAGGGCCTGCGCTTGCGCTTGCCGGTTCGCGGCCGCGCGCACGGGCTCGCGTTGCACCTCGACGATGCCGGGTGGCTGCCCGGAGTGCGGTTCGTCGCCGTCGGGCGGCGGCATCCGCTCGCCGCCGCCGCGCTTCGCGACGGGGTTCAGCCCGGCGAGACGATCCTGCTCGCGGACGTTGCGCAGGCCGCCGGCGCGGCGGGCGCCGTCGAGCTGCCGATCATCGTCGAAGACGCGCCCGGCGACGCGGCGCGCGCCGGCCGCCCCGACGCGGTGGCGGCGGACCGCGCGCTCGCCGAGCGGCACGCGCTCGCCGCGCCGTCGCCCGGTGCGGGCGGCGCGCCCGCCGTGTGCGACCTCGACGCGATGCTCGCCGCGGGGCAGGCCGAGCGCGTCGTCGGCTACCGGCTGCAGGACTGGAACATCGCCCGCAATCGCTACTGGGGGCCGCCCGTGCCGATCGTGCACTGCGCGGCGTGCGGCCCCGTCGCGGTGCCCGAGCACGCATTGCCCGTGCGGCTGCCGGAGGACGTCGATCTGAGCCGGCCCGGCAATCCGCTCGAGCACCACGCGCGCTTTCGCGACGTGCGCTGCCCGCGCTGCGGCGCGAGCGCGCGGCGCGACGCGCAAACCCTCGAAGCCTATTCGAGCCCGTGGTGGTACCACTGGATGTGCAAGCGCGTCGATGTCGACGATCCGTTCAACCGTGACGACGCGAACGCATGGCTGCCGGTGGATCTGATGATCGGCGGCGCCGACCAGGTGCGAACCTGCTTCTTCCACGTGCGGATGATCGCGCGCGCTGCGCGGGATGGGCATCGCCGATGTCGACGAGCCCGTGACGACGCTGCTCGCGCTCGGCATGGTCAAGCAGGACGACCGCAAGATGAGCAAGAGCGCGGGCAACGCGGTGGGCCTCGCATCGATCATCGAGCGCTACGGCGCCGACGCGCTGCGCCTCGCGATCATCGGCGCGGCCGCGCCCGAGAACGACGTCAACTGGTCGGACGACCTCGTGCGCCGGCAGCGCGCGTTCGTCGCGCGGCTGTGGGCGTTCGTCCACCGGGTCGCCGAGACCGAAGCCGGCATCGCCGCCGCGCACGACGCGGGCGATCCGCCGGCCGCCGGCCGGCCCGATGCGCTGCAACGGCGAATGCAGGATTGGCTCGCGACGGGCGGCCGGCGGATCGCGGCCGATTTCCGGCGGCACGACTATCACCTCGCGCTCAAGAATCTCGCGTTCCTGTTCGAGCGCCTGCAGGCGTTCGACGCGGCGATGCGCAGGCGTGCGCCGCCGCGCGCCGAGGATGTCGCGATCCTCGCCGGCGCGACCCGGCAACTGGTGTTGTTTCTCGGCCCGTTCGCGCCGCACGTCGCCGAGGAGCTCTGGCAGGCGCTCGGCGGCGCGGGGCCGGTGGCGGGCGCCGCCTGGCCCGGCGCGGACGTTGTGCGCTCATCCGCCGCGACGGCGAAACGGGAGGCCTTCGCATGACTACGGTCACGTTCAGCGGTCCGATATTCGATCTCGTCGACGGCGTGCTGCGCGACGCACCCGAATATCGCGGCTTTCGCGCGGGCGCGCAGTCGCGCGCCGAGTTCGCGGCGTTTCTCGAGCGCGTGCGCACGCAGCTCGTCGGCCGCGGCGTGCCGGCCAACGATGTGCATTTCGCGAAGCGCTTTCCCGTGTCGATCGACGCGGCCGTCGAACACGCGTTCGCCGAGCTCGCGCCGATGGGCCTCGCGTGGCCGGCCGGTTTTCCGGCGGTGTGCGCGCGGGCGGCGGCGCGCATCGGGCGCGGCTTCGATCATCAGGGCCTCGGCACCTACATCTATCCGGAGGAAGGGCGCCTGCTGCTCGCGATCGCGCTGGCGTTCCGGCCGCGCAACGCGGTGTTTCTCGGCAGCTATTACGGCTACTGGGCCGCGTGGGCGCTGCCCGCGATCGTCGCGGGCGGCGCGCGCGCCGTGCTCGTCGATCCCGATCCGCGCGTGGCCGAGGTCGCGCGCCGCAGCCTCGCGCGGCTGTATCCGGGGGCGCGCGTCGAAATCGTCTGCGACACCGGCGAGCACTATCTCGCGCGCGGCGGCGGTCCGTTCGATTTGGTCGTGCTCGACGCCGAGCTGCCGCGCGATCACGTCGACCCGACGCGGCGCGGCAAGGGCGTCTATGCGCATCTGCTGCGCGCGGCGCTGCCGCGGCTCGCCGAGCGCTCGCTGCTCGTGTGCCACAACATCCTCTTTCGCGACCACTCGGGCTGCGCGTTCTTCGACGACGTGATCGCCCGCAATCGCGAAGAGCTCGCGCCGTTCCTGGCGCTCGTCGCGCGCGAGTATGACTGCTTCGTCGAATGCCCGACGACGGAGGGCGTCGGCGTCGGCATGCGCACGGCGCCGCGCGGACGGGCGTGATCATGGACGCCTATCGCTCGCCGTTCGACGACTGGCACCAGGCGGCGTCGGTGCGCTCGATGCCGGCCGACGCATGGCTCGCGGGCGGCGCGGGCGCATGGATCGCGCCGCAAGCGGGCGGCGTGCTGGCGGGCCTTCCCGCGCGCGACGCGCGGCGGGAACGGGCGGCCGGCGGCCTGCTGATCGCGCATCTGAGCTTCACCGTCGCGCTGGAGAACACGCTGATTTCCCCGGTGGCGCGCGATATCGCGGCGCGCGCGCTGCACGCGGATTACGATGACGGCGTCGTGGCCGATGCGCTGCGCGTGCAATGCGACGAGGCGTATCACGCGCTGCTCGCGCAGGAACTGATGACGCGGGTTCGGGCGGCGACGGGCGCGGACAAGCCGCGCCGAACGCCGGGCTTCCTGCGGCACGTCGAGCGGCTCGCGGCGACGCTGCCCGGCGTCGACGCGCCGCTGCTGCGATTTTGCGCGGCCGTGGTCGCCGAGACGCTGATCACGCACACGCTGCGCGACGACTGGCGCGACGAGGGCCTGCAGCCGGACGTGCGGACGTTTCTCCGTCGGCACTATCTGGACGAAGCTCGGCACAGCGCCTATTTCTCGCGGCTGCTCACGCTCCTGTGGCCGCAGTGGCCGGCAGGCGTTCGCGACGCGCTGCGGCCGCTGTGGTCGGGCCTCATCGACGCGTTCCTGTTTGCCGACGCGCGCATCGCCGCGGAGGCGCTCGCGGCGGCCGGGCTCACCGCGTGCGAGATCGACCGCGCGATGTCGGCGTGCGGCGCGCCGGACGCGATGCAGCGGCGCCGCGCCCAGTCGGCGCGCCAGACGCTGCATGCGCTGCGCGCCGCGGGCGCGCTCGAGGCGGGCGAATCGGCCGCCATTGCGCTGGGCAACGCATGAGCGCCGCCGGCATCCGCGCGTTTCCCGGCTTCGCTTTCGGCGGCGGCGACCGGGCGCTCGCGTTCGTCGGCGGCGGCCTGATTCTCGACAGCGGCGAGGCCGAGAACACGTTCGCGTTCCGTTGCCAGGATCGCTTTCTCGTCTACACGGGTTTGCTCGGCCTGCCGAGCGTGCTGCTCGTGCTCGACGACGCGCATAGCCGGCATTACGCGCGCCTGCTCGCGACGCTCGACGAGCGGCTGCAGGGCCTCGCCGCCGTGCATCGCGTCGCGGCGCCGCGCCTGCCGCCGCCCGTTGACGTGCGATGCGATCTGCGGACGCTGTCGCTCTCGGCGAGCGCCTCGTTCGATCGCGCGGCGCATGCGCTCGCGCGCGACGGCGCACGCATCGGCTTCGTCGCGAACCAGGTCGCGCCGAGCACCGCGCGCATGCTGGGCGAACTGGCGGATCTGCTGCGCGGCCGCGGCGTCGAGGTCGATTTCGATCGCGCGGCCTGCGAGCGCGTGGCCGCGCTCGCGCACGCGTGGCACAACAAGGCGCGCTTTCTCGCGTTCATGCGCGAGGCGGCGATACGCGGCGGGCCGCCGCTCGCGCCGAGCGCCGTGCTCGCGCCCGAGGCGTTCCTGCGCATGCGCGAGTGGGCCGAGCTCGCGGCCCGCTTCGCCGCCGAATGCGATCGGCGCGCGCCTTCGAGCGGGCTCTTTCTGAAGTCGTCGCAGGATTCGAGCGGCAACGTATCGGCGATCCTGTCGAGCGCGAACTTCGCCGAGCGCGCGCCGGCGTTCGCCGCCGAGGTGCGGCGCTGGCTGCTCGCTGACGGCTTCGACGATCCGGCGCACGTGCGCGAGCTGCGAAAGGAGTGCGAACAGCCGCCGTCGATGGAGCCGGTACCGCTGAGCGACGCGACGCTCGCCGAGCTGCGGCGCCGCCAGGCGCGGCGCCGCACCGGCCTGCCGCTGATCGTGCAGCCGGCATTGCAGCCTCCCGCCGACGCGTGCGGCAGCCCGGCGAGCGTCGGCGCGAGTTTTTGCATCGAGGACGACGGCCGCCATCGCGTCGTGGCGGTGGCGGCGCAACTGTATCGCGATGCGCAGCGCCGCCGGTTTCTCGGCCTGCATGTCGACGACGGCCTGCTCGACGACCGCCGCGTGCGCGAATGGGTCGCGCGATGCGGCGCGCTCGTCGACGCGCTCGCGGCGCGCGGCTATCGCGGGCCCGTCAATTTCGACGGCTGCATGGGCGCGGACGGGCGGTACTGGTTCGTCGGCGACTGCAATCCGCGGCTGACGGCCGTCTATGTGCCGCTCGCCGTGCGGACCTGGCTGCGCGCGGCCGGCATCGACGTGCGCTCGGTCAGCAGTTTCGGCTACCGGGGAGAGTTCGCGACTCCGGCGATTCGCGCGTGCGTCGACACATGGTCGCGCGCGGGCCTGATCTTCAGCCGCGAGCGGCCGCGGGGTTTCGTCGTCCTGCCCAATCTCGCGTGCCGCGACGGCCACGATGTGCTCGCGATCAACCTCGGCGTCGCGCAGGCGACGGCGGGGCTCGCGCGCATGCGCGAGCTCGTCGCGGGTGCGGTGCCCGCGCACCTCGGAGCGATCCATGTCTGACGGCCCGGCGCTCGGCATCCGCCCCTTGTCCGCGGCGCTCGGCGCGCGCATCGACGGGATCGACGCGCGCGCCGAGCTGGACGCGGATACCGTGCGCGCGATCCGCGCGGCGTGGCTGCGTTTCGGACTGCTGGTCTTTCGCGGTCAGGCGCTCGATCCGCCGCGGCTCGTCGCGTTCACCCGCCGTTTCGGCGAGCCCGTCGTCTATACGCGCGCGTGCAACGCGTGCGACGGGCAGCCGGAGGTGCTGGTGCTGTCGAACGTCGTGAAGGACGGCAAGCCGATCGGCGCGGCGCTCAGCGGCCGCTACTGGCACACGGACGGCCATTATCTGGCGTGCCCGCCCGCCGGCACGCTGCTGTTCGGCGCCGAGATACCGGCCGTGGGCGGCGACACGCACTTCGTCAACATGACGGCCGCCTATCGCGCGTTGCCCGCGTGGGTGCGCACGCAGATCGACGGCCGCACGTTCGTGATGGATCGCGTGCAGACGCTGCCGTTCCACTATCCGCAGCGGCCGGCTCCGCCGCCGGACCAGAAGCAGGCATGGCCGGACATGCCGCAGCCCGTCGTCAGGACGCACCCGGAAACGGGCGAGAACGCGCTCTACATCGGCGGCGTCGTGCCGTGGCGGATCGTCGGCATGGAACAGCGCCTGAGCGATGCGCTGATGGCGCACCTGCACGCGATCGCATTCGACGAGGCGCGGTTCGGTTACCGGCACCGCTGGCGCGCGGGCGATCTGCTGATGTGGGACAACCGCTGTCTCGCGCACCGCGCGACCGACTACGACATGGTGCGCCACCGCCGCACGATGTACCGGACCACGATCGCGGGAGACCGGCCGCGCTATGTGCGCGGGGCCGCGCAACCGGGGGTTTCGTAGACCGCGATCGGATATTCGAAGGCGTATTCCCGGCTTCTGCGCAACCAGCCGTAATCGCGCTCGATGGCCCGGAAATGCGCAGGATTGTTGAACACGATTCTCAGGCGCCGCGGGTGCTGCCGCAGCGAACGCTCGATGTCGGCGAACACGGCGCGGAGGATGTCGCCATGAAACGGATTGTAGAAGTACAGCACCGACGCCGAGCCGGGCAGGCGAAAGCGCCGGGCGTCGCAATGCAGCAGGCGGATGCGGCGGCGATCGGCGTCGGGCAGCGCGCGGCCGACGTTCGCCTGCGCGGCGCGATGCAGCCGATCGGAGGTCTCGACGCCGATCAGCGCGCGAAACGGAAAGCGTGCGGCGATGACGATCGCGCGCCCCATGCCGGAGCCGTAATCGACGAACACGTCGTCGGGCGTGACGTGCAGGTCGCGCAGCACGCGGCTGAATGCGCGGATCGAGCTCGGGTAGTAGTCGTGGCAGCCGTGCCATTCGGCGACGAGCGATTCGATCGGCACGAGGCCGCCGCTGCGGATGCGCAGGCGCCATTCGAGCGCCGCGTCGCACAGCCGATCGAGCGCGACGCGCGCCGCGAGGCCGGGGCCGCCCCGGCGCCACGCGCTTGCGAGGCGGCGAGCCTCAGCCGCCAGATTGCCGACCGGATTCTCGAGCATCGGACAAGGCCATGACAGCCCCACTGAAATCGTTGTTTCTTCTCGACCCGAGCGTGACCTATCTGAACCACGGCGCGTACGGCGCGACGCCGCGCCCGGTGTTCGAGCGCCACGTGCAGTGGCAGTACGAGCTCGAACGCGAGCCGGTCGATTTCCTGTCGCGCCGCTTCGCCGAACGCATGGCGCAGGCGAGGGCGATACTGGCCGAATACGTGGATACCGAACGCGACAATCTAGTATATGTGAGCAACGGCACCACGGGCGTGAACATCGTCGCGCGCAGCCTCCCGCTCGGCCCGGGCGACGAACTGCTCACCACCGATCACGAGCACGGCGGCATCGAGCGGCTGTGGCGCTTCACCGCGCAAAAGCGCGGGTTCGAGATCGTCCGGCACAAGGTGTCGCTGCCGGTGACGACGCATGCCCGGTTCGTCGAGGATTTCTGGCGCGACGTGACGCCGCGCACGCGCGCGATCCTGATCAGCCAGCTGACGTCGCCCACCGCGCTCGTGTTTCCGGTTGCGGCGATCTGCGCGCGCGCGCGGGCGCGCGGCATCCTGACGATCGTCGACGGCTCGCACGTGCCCGGGCAACTGCCGCTGTCGCTGCGCGAGATGGATCCGGATTTTTATGTCGGCATCCTGCATAAATGGGTGTGCGCGCCGAAGGGCAGCGCGTTCCTGTATGCGAGGCCGGACGTGCAGCCGCTTGTCGAGCCGCTCGTCGTTAGTTGGGGCTGGGAGCCGAAGAACCCGGGGCCGTCGAAGTTCGTCGAGTATCACGAGTGGCAGGGCAGCCGCGACATCTCCGCGTTCCTGAGCGTGCCGAGCGCGATCGCGTTTCAGCGCGAGCACGACTGGGACGGCGTGCGCAAGCGCTGCATCGCGCTCGCGAGCGACGCGCAGCGCGAAGTGGCCGCGTTGACGCGCGAGCCGCTCTACCATCCGCCGGGCGCGCACGAGTGGCACGGCCAGATGGTCTGCGCGCAACTGCCGCCGCAGACGGACGACATCGCGCTGCTTGCCCGCTTGCGCAACGAATGCGGGATCGACGTCTCGGTCGACCGTTTCGGCGGCCGGCCTCGCATCCGAGTGTCGATTCAGGGCTATAACGGCCCGGACGACGTCGATCGATTGCTCGGCAGTCTGAAGCAACTGCTGCGGCTTTGAAGGATTGGCGAATTGCACCTGTAGCTTAATCGGACAATGGGGCCGAACGTGAAGCGGGAGTACGCCGGGCGATACCCGTCTGCAGCTTTCCAGGGCGTCAATGCAGGCGGTGGGCCGGGCCGAGGGCCGCGAATCGCAGGCTTCAAAAGTACCAGTTTTGGGGGCTGGGGAATGCGGGTTCGAATCCCGTCAGGTGCGCCACGATTTGTCCGTCGACAAATAAAGGAGGTGATGATGCTATGGGAATGCTAGATGACGTGCAGTTGAAGGCGGTTCATGCGTCGCTGGCGCCAGTCGTCGAGCGCTTGAGCGAAGCCTCGGCGACGCTGGCGAGCAGCGCGGTGCCATTGCTGGGTGTTCCACCCGCAACGGCCCCACCGGCGGCGGTGCCAGTTGCAGCGGCGCCACCGGCCGGTGTGGAGCTCGCGACGCAGTTGAGCGCGCACGCGGCTCCAGTCGCGCTCGCGGCGCCACTGGTCTCGCTGTCGATTCCAGCCCTGTCGCAGCCAGTCCGGACCTGACCGGGCGGCGAACACGGCTGAGTTTCGGCGCAATGCTGATGCTCTGGATTTGACACCCTGGATCTGACGCCCTGGATCTGACGCCCTGGAAATGACGTCCTGGAAATGACGTCCTGGACGCCGAGGCGGCCGCGCAGGCGGTCGTCTCGGCTTACGCGCCTCGCGTTCGATGTGAAGGCCGCGCGAGCGGCGGCGCGCCGCCGCTCGGCGTGTTGGCTGCGCAACGGACCGGCGGGCGACGCGAAACACCTCTTTTCTTCAACGTTCGTCGCGGCCGCCGCAACGCGCGCGGCTGCGATGGCGGCCGATATTCCCATGCCCGTATCGGAGCCGTGCTCTAGATAACGGGATTATTATTTAAATCGATTTAAATCGTCCAATAATTCAATGAAATGAACTCGCATATTATCGCTTTATTAAATTGACTTGTTAATATGCGGTGTTATATCTTCTGCTATCCAAAATAACCGAGGGCAAATAAAATGCCAATGACGGAGGTGTTCCGAAAAAACCGCCGCTGGTCCGCCGTGGCGGCGCTATCGGCATTCGTGGGGCTGGCCGGCGCCGCGTCGGCCAATACGCAGCCGATGCAACCGACGCAGCAAAAGCAGGCGCGCCTGCCGCGCCTGCCGCAGAACCTGCCGGTTTCGCCCGAGCAGGCCGAATACAACCTGCCGCTCAGCGAGCAGGATCGTGCGGCGCTCACCAGGCCTTCGCCGCTCAAGCAGCCGGCCAAGCGCGGCAAACGCAGCGCGCCGGGCGCCGATTGCCGCGACATGTCGGTGATGACTCAGTATCGCGGCGCCGCGCTCGCCGATTACATCGCGAATCTTCCCGATTATGAATGCCATTACGGCCTGTTCTCGGTCGATAAAACCCTGGCTGCGCAGATTTTCAGTGCGGAAAATGTGTATGCCGTCGCGAGCCGTTTCGTGCAGGATATCTATCGCTATGATGCGAGCAACTTGATTCTGGTCAATTTACTGATTTATCTGCGTTCCGCTTATTACCAATATGATGTATCGGGCATTGCCAATCCGATTCCGAATCTCGCGGTATGGCTGCGCCCGTATATCAAGCAGAGCCTGGAGGGCGCCGCGCTCTATCGAGAGAACGCGCGCGCGCCGAGCACCGCGAACGAGCTGATGAAGCTCATCACGAACATGAAGGACGAGGCGTTCTATCTGCCCACGCTGAAGGCGCGCATTGCGTTCTACACGGCGAGCGCGACGAATCCGCAGGCGGCGGCGCCGCTGTTGCAGCCGAGCGCGGCGGGCGGCTTCACCGGCTTGCTCACGGTGTTCTTCTATGCGCATCAGCGCAGCGGCGCGCAGCCGATGCTCGATAGCGACGCGACGCTGCCCGAGACGCTCAACCGCTTCGTCACCGCGAACCGCGCGAGCCTGTCGAACACGAGCGCCGCGTACCAGCTCGCGGACGCGGCGCGCGAAACGTTTCGCTTCCTGCGCTACCCGGCGCAGAAGCCGCGCGTGAAGAAGATGATCCAGGACATGCTCGCGTCGACGAGCATGACGGGCGCGGACAGCGACCTGTGGCTCGCGGCGGCGGAAGCGGTCGACTATGGCGATCCGGGCAACTGCGCGGACTACGGCACGTGCGACTACAAGAAACGGCTCACCGACGCGGTGCTCACGCATCGTTACGCGTGCAACGCGGGCGTGCGCATTCTCGCGCAGGACATGACGATGCCGCAGTTGCAGTCGGTCTGCACGTCGGTCGCGCAGCAGGACGACTACTTCCACCGGATGATGAAGACCGGGCGCAAGCCGGTGGCGGGCGACCGCAACGATACGATCGAGCTCGTCATCTTCGACGACTACGCGAACTATCGAAAATATGCTTCGGTGATCTACGGCATCAGCACCGACAACGGCGGCATGTATCTCGAAGGCGATCCGTCCGCGCCCGGCAACCAGGCGCGCTTCATTGCGCACGAGGCGTCGTGGTTGCGGCCCGAGTTCAAGGTCTGGAACCTCGAGCACGAGTTCACGCACTATCTCGACGGCCGCTACGACATGGCGGGCGATTTCGCGGCGAGCACCGCGAAGCCGACCGTCTGGTGGATCGAGGGTCTCGCCGAATATCTGTCGAGAAAGAACGACAATCAGGAGTCGATCGACGCGGCGCGCACGGGCGCGTACCGCTTCTCGGACGTGCTCGGCACGCTGTATTCGTCGAGCGACTACGTCGCGCGCGCCTACCGTTGGGGCTACATGGCGACACGCTTCATGTTCGAGCGCCATCGCGCGGACGTGGATACGATCGTGTCGTGCTTCCGGGTGGGCGACTACGACGGCTACGCGAACTATGTCGCGTACATCGGCAACCGCTACGACGGCGAGTTCGTCGATTGGGCGCGCGCGGCGACCACGGCGGGCGAGCCGCCGCTGCCGACGAAGCGTTGAGCCGACGCGGCCGGCCGCGCGCGAGCGCGGGCCGGCCGCGAAGCGCACGGTACTTCGCGCTCGCGATCATTGAAGGGCCGGGATTCCCGGCGCGTGCCGAGGAAGGCATGTGCGCGCGAGCGGTCGCGCAGTGCGAGCGGCCGCGCCGCCGGCCCGCGCACACCCGCGCGTGCGCCGCCGGCCGCGCGTGCGCGCGACGCGCATAGCGAGGTTTCGGCGCGCGGCGGCGATTCGTGTTGCGCGTCGATCGCCTTCGATACCCTGCGGCCCGGCCGGCCCGCGCGTCGATCAACGATGGCGATACGGCGTGTCCCAGCCGCCCGACGTCGGCGATACGCGCTGGCCGGATTGCATCGCGCCGCCGGTGGTGCCGCCGTAGCCGGACATGTCGGCGCCGCCGTTCATCGGTGCGATGCGGGCCTCGGCCGCCTGGAGGTTGGCCGGATACCGGTTCTTCGAAGGTTGATAGCCGGCCCGTTCGAGCTGGATGAGTTCGTCGCGCACTTGCGCGCGCGTGATCGACGTGTCGGACGACGGCTGCGCGAACGACAGGGCCGGAGCGGCGAGCGCCAACGCGAGCGCGGCCGTTTTCAGAGTCAGAGCGGTCTTCATGATATGTACCTCCATCTGTCCCGCCGCGGGCGAGAGGCTCGCAGCCGGCCATTCAAGCTTGGCAAATCAGCCTTAAGAGCGGCTTAACGGCAACGTATCGGATGTTGCGATGTGTGATGCGCGAGCGCGATGAGACGCGCCGGCGGAGGCGACGGCGATGCGGGGCGCGATGCTGGCGGACCGGTGCGCGGGGCGCGGCGCGCTCGGCGGCGGGCGAGTGCCGGGCGACGGGCGGAGGCGGAGGACTGCGGGCGGGCTGCGGGCGGGGTGCGGGCGCGGCGCGCAGGCGTGTGGCACAAGCACACGGGCAGCGGGCCGCGCGCCGCGAGCGTGCGTCGCGCATGCCATCCGTGCGAGCCGGTTCGACGCGAATTCGGCCATAGAGTCGGCCGAAGCCGCGATGCGGCGGCGCGCCGATGCGCGCCATTGGACGGCCCAAGCGCGGCGAACACGGGGACGCATCCCGTTTCCCCGCCGCGCGCGGCCGCACGGACCGCCGATACAACGTGTTTCAACATCGTCGCCTTCGCGGCCTCAGCCCGTGGGTCGGTCCCGCCGTGCCGTCTCGGGGCCGATTCCCGCTTTGCCCGCCGGCGTCGCGAGACTCGACGGCGCACTCCGCCCGCGCGTTTCGCGGGCCGCCGCGCGCCGCGCCGGCGCTCACACTTCGACCGCGGCGCCCAGCCACGCGGCGTCGCGCCCGCTCGTCTGCAACTGCGACCGGAAGTTCGCGACGAGCGCGGCGCGATCGTGGTACGTGGTCGCGAGCGTGTGACCGTACGAGATCACCGCTTCGTTGACGGGGCGCCGGATGCGCTCGAATCGCTCCAGCGCGTCGGCGAGCGTGATCTGTCCGCTCAGGTGCAGATCGAGGCACGCGCCGAGCTCGCCCGCATCCTCGATCGCGAGGTTCATGCCCTGGCCCGTGATCGGATGAATGCTGTGCGCGGCGTCGCCGAGCAGCACGGCGTTGCGCTTGTGATAGCGGTCGAGATTCATCCGCCCGAGCGGAATCAACGGAAACGCGGTGCCCGCGCCGATCGCGGCCATCGCGTCGGCGCTCTCGTCGCCGACGAATTCGTTCAGGCGCGCGAGCAGTTTCGTGCGCGTCGCGTCGGCGAGATAGCCTTGCATCTCGTCGGCGGGAAAGCTGACGACGAGGCGCGTCGCTTGGTCGCCGATCGGATAGAAGTAGGCGAGCCCCTGGTTCGAGTCGACGTACAGCCTGTTGCATTCGCGCACGCTGTCGGTGAGCGCGATCGTGCCGAACGCCATCGGCGTCGCGTACGGCACGCGCTCGGCAGGCATGCGCAGCACGTCGTCGCGGATCATCGAGCGCGCGCCGTCGGCGCCCACCAGCACGGTGGGCGCGACGCGCTCGCCGTCGCTCAGCGTGAGCGACGTCACCGTGCCGTCGGCGTCCCGCTCGATGCGCTCGATCGACGTTTCGAAGCGCAAGCGCACGTTCGGCAGGCCGTCGAGCTTCGCGAGCAGCAAACGGCGCAATTGCTCGCACGGTATCAGGATGAAGTAGCCGAGCGCGCTGGCGCTCCGGTAGTCGAGCGACGCGATCGGCGCCTTGTCGTGGTACAGCCTCATCGCGTCGCGCCTGAGGCCGCCGGCGGCGAATACGTCGTCGAGCAACCCCATTGCGCGAACGACGCCGATGCCGGAAGGCTTCAGCAGATCGGCGCCGTTCTGCGCGCGGTTGCGCGCCGCGCGCTCGATCACCGTGACGCTGTGGCCCCGCGCGCCGAGCAGATGCGCAAGCGCGACGCCGGCGATGCCGCTACCGTTGATCAGTACATCGACTGGGTTGTTTTTCATGGTGGGTTCGATTGATTCCGGTAATCGCCGTCGGCGGTCTGTCCTGGCGCCGGGCGCGACCGCTCGGGCGAATTGCAATGCAGGTCTATGAAAGCGCCGGGCGGCCGCTTCTATTTTTCCGTTGATTTATTCGCGAATTTCGAGTCGCCGAATCAACCGGATCCGTGAAACCCGCCGACTCTTTCGGCGATGCGATTCGTGACGCACGCAGTGCCCGCCGGAGAGCGAGAGGCCGCTCGACGCGGCCGGGAAGCGCTCGCGCGACGCGAAACGGATGCCTCGGTCGAATCGCCCGCCGGCCGCGCCCGGAATCGTATTAAAGATGCAAAAAATATGCAAATAAATACGAGTGTAAATGAATGAAGGGCGCGTTTCGGCGAAGCCTTTTTGTTTTGATTGATTGAAGATTGAAGCGATTTGTTTTGATTCGGTGAAAACAAATGCGCCAATAGAATCGGGCCGCGCGATGCCGGAGCGTGTACCCGGTGCGTGACGGCGCGCGTGCGTCACGCGATGCATGCGCGCCGCTGCGCAGCGGATGCCGGCGGGCGGCGCCGCGTGATGCAGGGCGGCGCGCGGGCATCGCGCGCGCGGCGTTCAGCGCGTGTTCTTTTTCGCGGCGCGCGGTGCGCCGTCGTGCGTCGTGACCGCGTTGGGCGCGGCCGCTTCGTCATGCCGCGCATCTTGTTGCGCCGAAGGCGTCGGCGGCGGCTCGATGCGCTTGCGCGCCGCGCGCGTGCGCGGCGGCTTGCGCTCGCCCGGCAGCGACGGAAAGGCGGGCTGTCCGTCGCCGAAGAGCGGCAGCGTGCCGACCGCGATCAGCTCGACGGGCCCGTGGCCCACGTTCACGACGCGATGCCGCTCGTGCGCATCGAAGTGCAGCGAATCGCCGGGGCCGAGCGGGTAGTCCTGCTTGCCGACCGTGTAGCGCACGTGCCCGGACAGCACGAACACGAATTCGTCGCCGGCGTGCGCGACCCATTCGGACGAATAGCCTTCCATCATCGATACCTTGACCGCGTTGAGCAGGCTGCCCGCGAAGGTCGTCGACAGACGCTCGTAGCGCTGCTGCGTCGGACGGATCGCGTACGATTCGCGGCTGCCTTCGTGCGAATCCGGCTGATCCTGGCGGGGCTGGTCGATGAGCGCGCTGAGCGGCGCGCGCAGCGCTTTGGCGACGTTCACGAGCGAGGAAATCGAAATGCCGGTCAGGTTGCGCTCGACTTGCGACAGGAATCCGACCGACAGGTTTGCCTCGGTGGCGACTTCGAGCAGTGTCTTTTTCAGCTCTCGGCGCAGGCGGCGGATGCGCCCGCCGATATGCATGATGTCCGAATCCATGAATCTCCCACGAGGCTACGGTTGCCGTTCGACGCAAGGCGCGCGGCGCCCGCGATTGCGTCGGCCGCGCCCATTGCGCGGGCGCGGCGCGGCGATGATGCCCGAGCATTGTACAGCGACGCTTTTGGCTTTTTGCGCGCGCGCGGACGCATTTCCCGCGCGTCGCGCGGCTTGCCCGTGGCGGCGCGTGCCCGTGTGCCCGCGCGTTCGCCGCGGCGGGCGGCGCTTGACTCACGTCAAGGCCGCGATCGCGCGAGCGGCGATCATACCGAAAGGCTGGACGGCAAGCACGAGCGCCGATCGCGCGTGACGACGCCGGCGCGCGGCCCCGGCATCGGCGGCGGCCGCACACAGAGAGCCAGGAGATCGTTATGGTGCGCAAATATCGGGTCGTGCTCGCGACCATCGCCGTGTTCATTTCGCTCGCGGGAATGATGGAGGCCGTTCGCGGCCTGCTGTTCGACAGCAACGCCGAGTTCCTCTACGGCGTGATCGCGCTGTCGATCGGCGTCGCCGCGTTCGTCGTGCTGCTGAACCCGACGGCGAACGACGAGCGCTGACGGCGTCGCGGCGCGCGAGGCCGCATCGGCCGGCGAGCTCGCGCGTGCAAGAGGGGGGCGGGGGCGCAGGCCTGTCGTGTCCGCGCACGGTGCGTCGCGCGACGGCGCTCCGTTGGCGGGGCGAAACGGCGAAACGGCGAAACGGCAATCCGATCGTTCGCCATCGTGGCGGCGTGCGACAGGCGAGCTGTGATGCGCGGCCGGCGACGGACAACGTGCGACGGACAACGGAGCCGCATACGCGGCCCGCCTGTCGGTCAGTTCGTGGCGGTTGCCGCCATCGCGTGCGCGCGCTTCCCGGCGTCCGGCAGCGCGCCCCACGTGAGCGGTACGAACACCGTGCCGCCCGCTTTTTCGACCGTTTCGACAAACGCGCCGAGCGTCGCGCCGGCGGCGATCGCGAGCGGCTCGCCGCCGAAGTAGCTTTCGGTTCGAAGCCACGGCGCGCGGCCTTCGTTGATGTTGACGACGCTGCACGTGAGCCCGCCGCAGCCGGCCTCGGGCGGCAGCAGCGGGCCGTCGAACGCGACGCGCAGGATCTGCTCCGGGCTGTCGCCGTAGGGCGCGCCGGCGTACAGTTCGTAAGGCGCCTCGCTCCAGCGGTCGCCGCACTGGCGATCGAGCGGCAGGCAGGTGAAGTAGGCCCACGGATTGCGTACGAAGCAGAGGCGATAGGTGTCGCGCACGCCTTCGAGATTCGCTTTCAATGTCATGGCTCGCCCCATCGTTCGATGCGCGCGAGGCACGCACGGAGGGCACGGCGGCGCACGCGACGAAACGATCATGGTCGCGCCGCCCGCCGGCGCGTTGACGCAGATCAACCGCGCGCCGCGCGCGCCCGGTTGACGTGGGTCAAGCGGGCGAGGCGGCGCGGCTCTATGCTGAAGCGTCGATGGAACCGCTGCGCAGGCCGGCAGCGGCTAAAGGAGGGTGTCATGTCCGTCATGAAGATTTCGTTTCCTCAGGATCCGCCGCCCGAGTATTGCGCGCGCGATCTCGTCGTCGCATTTCCGGCGCTCGTCGATGGCGAGTACGTGCAGTGCGCGATCACGGCCGAGGCGCTCGAGGATCATTTCGGCGCGGCGTCGCTGAAAGAGGACGATCTGCTCACGGCGTTCGACCTGCATCGCGGCAAGATCGAGCACGCCGCGCGCCGCATGCTCGACGAGATCGGCGGCAAGCCCGTCCTGCTGCACAGCGGGTTCTTTCGATTCCTTTACGAATAGCGCCCGCGCGCCGCGCGGCGTCGCGCGTGCGCCGCGTCGGCCGATCCGGCTGGAGAGCGACATGACCTTGTCAGGCAACATCAAGGACGGCGACTGGACGGTCGAGGTGACGACATCGCCGGTGCAGGGCGGTTACGTGTGCGACATCGAGGTGATGCACGGCGCGCCGGGCGGCGCGTTCCGGCACGCGTTCCGGCACGGCGGCACTTATCCGGCCGAGCGCGACGCGATGATCGAGGGGCTGCGCGCGGGCATGACCTGGATCGAGCTGAAGATGTCGAAAGCATTCAATCTGTAAGGCGGCGCGGCGAGCGCATGCCCGCCGCGCCGCGCGTCGGCCTCGCGCGCCGAAGCGCGCGGCCATGCGCGGCGTGCGTCAATCCTCGTCCGGATCGTCGATCAGCTTGTGCCGCAACGCGTAGCGCACGAGCGCCGCTTCGTGCGGCATCTGCATCTTCTCGAGAATCCGCGTCTTGTACGTGCTGACCGTCTTCGCGCTCACGCACAGCTCGTCGGCGATCTGCGTGAGCGTCTGGCCGGAGGCGATCCGGCGGAACACGTCGAACTCGCGGTCCGACAGCCGGTGGTGCGGCAGCGTCTCCGCCGGTTCGTTCAGGCTCTGCGCGAAGCGCTCGGCCATCGCGAGGCTCACGTAGACGCCGCCCGAGGCGACCTTCGTCACCGCGCCGACGAGCTCCGAGCTCGCGCTCTCCTTCGTCAGATAGCCGGAGGCGCCCGCGCGGAACGCGCGCACCGCGTACTGCTGCTCCGCATGCATCGTCAGCACCAGGATCCGCAGCGCGGGCTTCTCCTCCTTGATCTGCTTGATCAGCTCGACGCCGTTGCGGCCCGGCATCGACAGATCGAGCACGAGCACTTGCGCGGGCGTCGAGCGCACGAGCGCGATCGTCGTCGCGCTGTCGAACGCTTCACCGGCGACTTCGTAGCCGGACGCATTCTGCAGGATATGGCGCAGACCGTCGCGCACGAGCGCGTGGTCGTCGGCAATCAGAACCTTGATCATGGGTGGAAATCTTCCTGTCGAGTCGACTGCATCGAGGAGGCCGACCGGCGAGCGGCGCGCGGCGTGAGCAACGCCGGGCCGTTGCGCGGCTGCGAGCCGCGCTCGCGACCGGGCTCGGCCGGCGCCGGTGGGGCCGCGCCGGCGCAGGCGCACGCGGCCGCGGCCATGGTCATCGCCATGGGCGCGGCGGCCCACGCCCATGCGGGCGAGCCGGCGCGCAGCGTGGCGCGCTCGCGTTCGTTTCGAGCCGTCGTCAGAGCGTTCGTCAAGGTCTTGCTCCCCGGTCGAGGCGGGCGGCGCGGCGTCCCGAACGCACGGACGCCCCGCAAAATGGGCCGCGGCCTCTTATCATCAATATTGAGATGAAATTGTGCTCGATTTGGCTGTGTTTGGCCAATGGGATCGAAGCGGGGTGTGCGGCGATGCGGTGGCGCCGCATGCGTGGTGCGCCGCCCGAGCGCACGCTTGATCCTCGTCAACGGTGGGCCGTGCGCGGCGCGCGAGACTCTCGGCAGGGCGTGCGCGCACGCGATCGAACGGTGTGTTCCGGAGGTGTCGACCATGTACAAGAAAATCTTCGCGGCGCTCGACGGCAGCCGCAGCGCGAGCGTCGCGCTCGACGAGGCGATCAAGATCGCCGAGACGTTCGGCGCGACGGTGACGGCCGTGTGCGTCGTCGAGCACAAGCCGCGGCTCGTCGATGTCGACACCGCGTACGTCGAGCCGCAGGACGACGACGGCTCGGCGACCGACATCGCCACCCGCGTGCTCGCCGACGCGAAGGCGCGGCTCGCGCAGCATCGCGTCGAAGGCTTGGTGCGCGCGATCGATTCGTATGGCGAGGACATCGCGGAGGTGCTGATGCGCACGGCCGCCGAGTGCGATGCCGATCTCATCGTGATGGGCACCCGCGGGCGTCATGGCCTGCGCCGGCTGCTGCTCGGCAGCGTCGCGGAATCGCTGCTGCGGATCGCCGACCGGCCCGTGTTGCTGCGCCGCCACGACGAAGCCGCCGCCTGACGCGGTGCACGGCGCCCGCATGCTGCGTTGCGGCAAGCGGGCGCGGCGGTCCGGATCGATGGCGCGCGCAAGGCGCCGCGACGTCCCGAACCCGCCCGCGCGGCGGTCGCGAGCGCGCCGGCCTGCGGGCGGGACGGGCTGGACGGGCGAAACGGGCGAGACACTCGAGACGCTCGGGATGCGATCGGCGCGCGGTGTTCGGCACGCCGCAATGAAAGCAAGGCGCTCGGCAACGAGCGCCTTGTGCGTTGGACGAAGGGGACGAAGGGGGCGAAGGGGCGAAAGCGATCCGCGCCGCCCCGGCGGGCGCACGAGCGGGGCGCGGCCCGGCGGCGGCATCGGCTTCGATCGCCGCCGCCGCATCGCTCAATGCGACAGCAGCACCGGCACCGTCATCGATTCGAGCATCGTCCGAGTCACGCCGCCCAGCACGCGTTCGCGTGCGCGCGTGTGGCCGTAAGCGCCCATCACGAGCAGGTCCGCGTGCAGGTCCGCCGCGCGATTCAGCAGGGCCGCGCCGGTGTCGACGCCCGGCACGTGCGCCGACGCCGAAAACGACGCCTGGATGCCGTGCCGGCCGAGATACGCGGCGACGTCGATGCCCGCGGGCGCGAGACCGGCGCCCGTCGCGCGGCGGCGCAACACGCTTTCGACGGTCACGAAGCGCGCGCGCTTGAGCAGCGGCAGCGCATCCGCGACCGCGCGCGCCGCTTCGCGGCTGCCGTCCCACGCGAGCAGCACGTTCTCGCCGAAGGTGCGCATCGCGCCCGTGAACGGCAGCACGATCGCCGGCACGCCGCCGCTCATCACGACGTCGTCGACGAAATGCGGTTCGATGTAGGCGGCGGCGTCGCCCGGCTCGGGCTGGCCGAGCACGACGAGGTCCGCGTGGCGCGCGTGCAGCGTGGCCACGTCGGTGGGCGGCCCGGCGGGCGCGCGCCATTCGAAGTTCACGCCCGCGCGTTCGCCGGCGGCCGTGAAGCGCGCCTGCGCGGCGTCGCGCCGCGCCGCGTGCTGTGCCTCGTTTGCGGCGAGCCGCAGGCTTTCGTCGCGGCGAAAGAGCGGCCGCATCAGATCCTGGCACACGACGTACAGGCCGATCACGTGTGCGTCCCAGCGCCGCGCGAGGTCGAGCGCGAACTCGGTGCGCGCGCCGCTCTGGCGGCTATCGTCGACATGGACGAGCAAAGTCTTGAATTTCATCACGCAGTCTCCGTCGGATGAGTGGCGTTCGCGTCGGCGGCCGGCGCGCCGCGGGCCGGAATCATCAGCACCGGGCAGCGGGCGTGCCGCAGCAGCCGTTCGGCGACGCTGCCGAGCATCAGCCGGCGAACGCCGCGCCGGCCGTGCGTGCCCATCACGATCAGGCTCGCGCCGATCTCGCGCGCCGCGCGCTCGAGGCGCTCGGCGACATCCTCGCCCGGCGGCTCGACCTCGACGAGCCGCGGCGCGCCGGCGACGCCGCGCCGGGTCATCCGGGCCTGCGCGTCGTCGAGCACGCGCCGGCCTTCCTCGCGAAACGCGTCGACGAGGATCGACGGATCGTAGCCGGGCGTGTCGAACGCGAACACCGGCATGTCGACGACATAGACGGGCACGAGCCGCGCGTGCGCGTCGGCGGCGAGCTCAAGCGCCGCGTCGAGCGCATGCGAAGCGGTCTGGCTGCCGTCGAGCGCGACAAGAATGATCGAATACATGACTGTCTCCCAGCACCCGTTTCGTTCGGCCGCCGTCGGCCGCGCATCGCGCGGCCGGGCCGACCTCGGTCCAGCGCCCGGCCTGCCGCCGCAAGCGCGCCCGCGCGGCTCGGCCCGCTGCCGCGGCGCGCCTCTGCGGGCGGCGTCGGGCGGCGTCGGGCGGCGCGCGCGGCGGCGCCGCTCAGTGCGACATCAGCACCGGCACCGTCATCGACGCAAAGATCGTGCGCGTCACGCCGCCGAGAATCAGCTCCTTCCAGCGCGCGTGGCCGTATGCGCCCATCACGAGCAGATCGGTGCCCGATTCGTACGCGTGCGACAGCAGCACGTCGCCGATCGACGCGTCGCGCGCGCGTTCGAGGTCGCGCACGTCGATGTTCGCGTGATGCCGCGCGAGCGTGAGCGCGATGTCGGCGCCCGGAATTCGCGCGCCGGGCGGCTCGTGCGCGGCGCCGTTCACGGTGACGATCGTCGTCTTCGTCGCGAGCGCGAGGAACGGCGCCGCGTCGTGAACGGCGCGCGTCGCCTCGCGGCTGCCGTCCCACGCGACGAGCACGCGCGTGCCGATCGCCGACGGCATGCCCGCGTACGGCAGCAGCAGCACCGGGCGGCCGGCCGACAGCACGAGCGTGTCGGGGAAGCTGTCGTCGACATAGGTTTCCGGATCGTCCGGATCGGTCTGGCCGGCGATCACGAGATCCGCGTAGCGCGCGTAATGCGGCACCGCTTCGTTTGCGCGCGCGTCGGCGACGATCCACTGGCCCTCGACGTCCGCGCGCTTGAGTTCGGCGTGGAACAGGCGCTCGAGCGCCGCGCGCTTCTCGTCGCGCCGCCTTTGCTGATCGGCGAAGTAGTCGGCGGTGCCCGCCATCACGTAGAACGACGTCGGCTCGGGGGTGTAGACGGCGAAGACGGCGCTCAGGTACGCGCCGAACTGGCGCGCGAGCGTCAGCGCGGTCTCGAGCCGCGCGCGTGCGCGATCGCTCGTGTCGAGGTGGACCAGGATGCTCTTGTAGCTCATCGCTCGTTCTCCTAGGTTCCGGCGCGTCGCGCGCCGCTTTGGACGTATGCCCCCAGTCTATGAAGCGCGCGGGCGGCGCGCTTGACTCAGATCAAAGCGCGTCGGGCCCGGCGATCGGGCCCGCGCGCTGCGCGCGTGCGCCGCATCCGCGCGCGCCGCGCCGTTTGACGCGCGTCAACGGGCGGGCGTGCGACGCGCCTAGAGTGAGGCGTGAGGGGCATTGCGCGCCCCGCGAGCGGAGGACACGACATGAAAGCGCTGGTGTATCACGGGCCGGGCCGCAAGTCGCTGGACGAGCGCCCGATGCCCGAGCTGGCCGCGCCGACGGACGTCATCGTGCGCGTCACGCGCACGACGATCTGCGGCACCGATCTGCACATCCTGAAGGGCGACGTGCCGAGCTGCGAGCCGGGGCGCGTGCTCGGCCACGAGGGCGTGGGCGTTGTGCATCGCGCGGGCGGCGCGGTGAGCACGTTCAAGGAGGGCGACCGCGTGCTGATCTCGTGCATTTCGTCGTGCGGGCAGTGCGAATACTGCCGGCGCGGGATGTATTCGCACTGCGCGACGGGCGGCTGGATTCTCGGCAACCGGATCGACGGCACGCAGGCCGAATACGTGCGGATTCCGCACGCGCAGACGAGCCTGTACCGGATCGCGCCGGGCGCCGACGAGGAGGCGCTCGTGATGCTGTCCGACATCCTGCCGACGGGCTTCGAGTGCGGCGTGCTGAACGGCCGCGTGCAGCCGGGGGGCACGGTCGCGATCATCGGCGCGGGGCCGATCGGGCTCGCGGCGCTGTTGACCGCGCAGTTCTATTCGCCCGCGCAGATCGTGATGATCGATCCGGACCCGAACCGGCTCGCGCTCGCGCGGCGCTTCGGCGCGACCGCGTGCATCGACAACGGCCAGGTCGACGCGGTGGCCGGCGTGAAGGCGTTGACGGGCGACGGCGTGGATTGCGCGATCGAGGCAGTCGGCATTCCGGCGTCGTTCGAGCTGTGCCAGCGGATCATCGCGCCGGGCGGCGTGATCGCCAACGTCGGCGTGCACGGCATGAAGGCGGATCTGCATCTCGAGACGCTGTGGGACCGTAACATCACGATCACGACCCGGCTCGTCGACACGTCGAGCACGCCGATGCTGCTGAAGACCGTCGGCGCGGGACGGCTCGACCCGAAGCAACTGATCACGCACCGTTTTTCGCTCGCGGATATCGGGCAGGCGTACGAGACGTTCGGTCATGCGGCGCACACGCGCGCGCTGAAGGTCATCGTCGAGGTGTCCGAGTAGGCGGGCGCGCGGCGGCAGGCACGGCGCGAGGGCTTGTCGCTTTTTGCCGTTTGCGGCGCTCGCGCCTCGCTGCCTGCTGCTTGTTGCGCGTTGCTCGCGACTCATGACTCACGACTCGTGACCCGCGACTCGTGACTCACGGCTCGCAGCTCACGGCTCGCAGCTCACGGCTCGCAGCTCACGGTTCCCGGTTCGCCGCCCGTCGCCTGCCAGCCGTCGCCCGTCGCCCGTCGCCCGCCGCTTCGCTGCGCGGGCCGCCGCGGCGGCCGTCGCCGACTGGCCGGTCTGCCCCGCCGGCCGCTTCGGCCCATCCGGCTCTCGGAAGCCGGGCGGATGCGCGCGCCTGCGCGAGCCCGTCACGAAACGCGTTTAGAATGCGGGATGCCGATCCACGCCGCGCACGCGCCGCGGCGGGCGTCGCGGCTGTCCGCGGCGCCCATGCCACCCGGCTCGGCATTCGTCGCGTTCGAGGTGCGTTTCGTGTGGCATTTTCCCCAGGCTGTTCCCGCATCGCTCGGTCCGTGGGCCGTGTTCGCCAGCGTGCTCGTCACGCAGCTCGGCATGCCCGTGCCCGCCGTGCCGATGCTGATCGTCGGCGGCACGATGGCGGCGATGGGGCAGGCGTCCTATGCGAGCATGCTCGTCGCGGCCGTGGCCGCGACGGTGCTCGCCGATTCGATGTGGTTCTTCGCCGGCCGCGCGCGCGGCCGGCGGCTCCTCAACGCGCTCGTGCGCTTCTCGCTGTCGCTCGACACGACGCTGCGCATCGCGCGCAAGGTGTTCGAAAAGCACGGCGCGCCGCTGCTCGTGCTCGCGAAGTTCCTGCCGGGCCTGGGGCTCGTGTCCGCGCCGCTGCTCGGCACGACGGCCGTCGCCGTGTGGGTGTTCCTGTTCTGGGACGTGGCGGGTGCGTCGCTCTGGGCGAGCGTGTGGCTTTTCGGCGGCGCGGCGCTGCATGACGAGATCGTGCGCCTGATGCAGTGGGTGAGCGCGAGCGGCGGCACGCTGTTCGACGCGTTCGCCGCGATCTTCGTCACGTTCCTGCTGTACCGCTGGGCGATGCGCATGCGCTTTCGCCGCTGGCTCGCGAAGATCCGCATCAGCCCGCAGCAGCTCGACGCGATGCTCAAGTCGGCCGCGCCGCCCATCGTGTTCGACGCGCGGCCGCGCGCGGTGCGCGAGAAGGAGGCGTACCGGATCGCGGGCGCGTATCCGCTCGATCTCGATTCGCCGGATCCGCTGCATCCCGATCTGATGACGCGGCCGATCGTCGTTTATTGCGTGTGTCCGAACGAAGCCACCGCGAAGCGCATCGTCAGCCAGCTTCAGCGCAAGCGCATCCGCCATGCGCTCGCGCTGAAGGGCGGTCTCGACGCGTGGGAGAAGCACGGCTATCCGGTCGAGCCGCTGCCCGCCGATTTCGATGCCGCGCGCTACGCCGCGCCGCCGCCCGTCGAGCGCATCGCGCCGCTCGAGCCCGGCGGGCGCGACGGCGGCTACCCGATGCGCGCCGGCCTGACCGATTAGCCGCGCGCCGCCCGGTGCGGCGGAGCGGCCCGGCCGCGCCGGGCGGCGGTGCGGATGCCGCGTCGCGCCGATGCGTCGGCTTCGGCGTATTGCTTCGAGACACTGCTTCGAGACACCGCTTCGGCGCATCGCCTGCGCGCATCGCACGCGTGTCCTTCCATTCCGTCCCGTTCACCCAGAGTCTGCCCATGCCCGCACGTTCCGCTTCCTCGCCCCGTCCGCCGATTCCGCGCACCGTATGGGCGCTCGGCTTCGTGAGCCTGTGCATGGATGTGTCGTCGGAGCTGATCCACGCGCTGCTGCCGATCTATCTCGTGACGACGATGGGCATGAGCGTCGCGGCGCTCGGCGTGCTCGAAGGCGCGGCCGAGGCGACCGCGATGATCGTCAAGATCTTCTCCGGCGCGCTCAGCGATTGGCTGGGCCGGCGCAAGGCGCTGCTGCTGCTCGGCTACGGGCTCGCCGCGCTGACGAAGCCGCTCTTTCCGCTCGCGGCAGGGCCGGCGACGGTCGCCGCCGCGCGGCTGCTCGATCGCGTCGGCAAGGGCATTCGCGGCGCGCCGCGCGATGCGCTCGTCGCCGATGTCGCGCCGCCCGAGATCCGCGGCGCGTGCTTCGGGCTGCGCCAGTCGATGGACACCGTCGGCGCGTTCGCGGGGCCGCTGCTCGCGATCGCGCTGATGCTCGCGTTCGCCGATCACATCCGCGCGGTGCTGTGGTTCGCGGTCGTGCCGGCGTTCGCCGCGGTCGCGCTGATCCTGTTCGGCGTCGAAGAGCCCGCGTCCGCGCCCGCCGCCGCGCGGGCGTTCCGCTCGCCGCTGCACTGGCGCGCGCTGCGCGCGTTTTCCGGTCGCTACTGGTTCGTCGTGCTGATCGGCACCGCGTTCACGCTCGCGCGCTTCAGCGAGGCGTTCCTCGTGTTGCGCGCGCAGCAGGTGGGGCTCGACATCGCATGGATCCCGGCCGTGATGGTCGTGATGAGCGTAGCGTACGCGGCGTCCGCGTATCCGGTCGGCATCGTGTCCGACAAGTTCGGCGCGCGCGCGCCGCTCGCGGCCGGCATGCTGCTGCTGATCGCGGCCGATCTGCTGCTGGGCGCGAGCGCGTCGCGCACGGCGCTGTTCGCGGGCGTCGCCGTTTGGGGGCTGCACATGGGTTTCACGCAGGGCATGCTCGCCGCGCTCGTCGCGCAAACCGCGCCGGCCGCGCTGCGCGGCACCGCGTTCGGCGTGTTCAATCTCGCGGGCGGGATCGCGATGCTCGCGGCGAGCGCGCTCGCCGGCTGGCTGTGGGAACACCACGGCGCGCCGACGACGTTCTTCACCGGCGCGGCGCTCGCGGCCGTCGCACTCGCGATGTGCGGATTCGTTCGGCGGCGCCCGGGGCCTGCGGCATGACGGTAGGCGATCGGCGCGGCGGCGCCGACGCGCTCGCGCTTCGCTCCCGGGCGACATGCGCGTGGCTGTGGCGGGGGCGGATTCATCCGCAGGCGCGTGCGCGTTCGATTCGGGCGCTCGAGCCGGCTTTCGGCGTTGCTGTCGCGGCGCTCGGCCGCTCGCTTCGCGTCATGCATCGACGATCGTCGGCAAAACCGCGTAAAGCATGGGCGAGATGCGGGTAAAGCGCGGGTAAAGCGCGGCTAAAGCGTGAACAAGATGCCGACAAGACTGCGCGCCCGACAGGGTTTTAAAAAGGCACTATGCTCAACGCTCCATCCACGAGCGCGTTCGCAGCCGTCCCGATAAACATAGCTTGTTTTCTTCGTTTCGCGCGCGCGACAGACGATATAGGGTTCGCCGATATGACGATCGATACGGTGTCATCCCGTTCCATTCCGCTCGCGTGGATCGCGGGCGTCGGCGCAAGCGCCGGGCTCGGCGCGGCGCTTGGCCGGCGCTTCGCGCGCGGCGGCTACGCCGTCGTGCTGAGCGGGCGCACGCACGAGCGCGTCGCCGCGGTCGCCGACGAAATCCGCGCGCAAGGCGGCGTCGCGCACGTCGCGAGCGGCGACATCGCGAGCGAAGCCGATGTCGAGCGGCTCGCGATCGAGGTGCGCACGCTCGGCGCGCTGCGGGCCGCCGTGTTCAACGCGGGCAACGCGGTTCGCGCGCCGACGCTCGAGCTGAGCGTCGCGCAATTCGAGCACGCGTGGCGCACGAACGTGATCGGCGGCTTCCTGTTCGCGAAGGCGGCGCTTGCGCAACTGCTCGACGCAGACGGCGGCGCGCCGGGCGACGACACGCCGCGCAGCCTGCTGTTCACGGGCGCGACCGCATCGCTGCGCGGCCGCCCGCCGTTCGCCGCGTTCGCGTCGGCGAAGGCGGGGCTGCGCTCGCTCGCCCAGACGCTTGCGCGCGAGTTCGGCCCGCGCGGCGTTCACGTCGCGCATGCGGTGATCGACGGCGGCATCGACGGCGAGCGGCTGCGCGGCGCGGCGCCCGAGCGCGTCGCGCAAGCGGGCGCCGACGGGCTGCTGTCGCCCGACGCGATCGCCGACAGCTACTGGCAACTGCACGTGCAGCACCGCAGCGCGTGGACGCAGGAACTCGATTTGCGCCCGTACAACGAAGCGTTCTGACGAGGAGTAATCGCAATGAGCACGGTCATCGAAGCACGGCCGCCGGTGCGGGAGGGCGGCGAGATCGAAGCGCAGGTCAATTACCTGGCGAAAGGCGTCGCGCGCCCGGTGGCCTACACGTTCGAGCCGCCGCCCGGCACGCCTTGGACGACGGGCGAGCTCGCGCCGCGCCGCGTGAAGATTCGCGACGCGCGCCCGCTCGCGGCGGCGGGCGCGCTCGGGCTCGATGCGAGCGGCTTCGAGCTCGTCGGGCATCGCAGCGCGCTCGCGGATTTCGCCGACGACGCGGCGATCCGCTCGACCTACTACGCGGAAGTCGATGCGCTGCTGCGCGCGGCGACGGGCGCGGAGAAGATCGTCATCTTCGATCACACGCTGCGCGACAGCGCGCACGGCTCGCGCGCGACGGCCGCGCTGCGCGAGCCGGTGCGGCGCGTGCACAACGACCAGACGTTCTCGTCGGCGCCGCGCCGCGTGCGCGACCATCTGCCCGAGGACGAAGCGGCCGCGCGCTTGCGGCAGCGCTTCGCGATCGTCAACGTCTGGCGTGCGCTCGACGTCGTCGAACGGCTGCCGCTCGCGCTGTGCGACGCGCGCACGATCGCGCCGGACGATCTGGTGCCGAGCGATCTCGTCTATCGCGACAAGGTGGGCGAGACCTATTCGGTCGTCGCGAATCCCGCGCACCGCTGGTTCTACTTCCCTCGGCTGCGCGCCGACGAGGTACTGCTGCTGAAGATCTACGATTCGCTCGACGACGGCCGCGCGCGCCTGAGCGCGCATACCGCGTTCGACGATCCGACGACGCCTGACACGGCCGCGCCGCGCCGGAGCATCGAGGTGCGGGCGCTCGTGTTCTGGCCGGCGGCCGACGCGAAGCGGTAAGCGGGGCGGCCGGCGTGCATGCGCCGGCGCGCGGCGATCGCGGGGCGGCGAATGGAGTAAAGCGCCGGTCGACGGCGCGCGGCTGGTGCGGCGCCATTGCGGATCGGGTGTCGTGTATCGTGCGTTGCGGTTGCGGTTGCGGATGCAGGTGCAGACCGTGGACCGTGGAGCAGCCGGCGCAAGTCACTGCCTGCGGCCAAGCCGCGCTGAAAGGCGCTGCCTGCGGCATTTCGGAGCCCGGCGGTCGGTGGAGAAAGCAACCGAGCGCCGGAGTGCCGCGCGCATGCGCTTTCACCGTCCCGATGGCGCTACCGGCGCACGCGCAATGTGCGCGCCGCCACCATTGCCTCGCGCGCGACACAAACGACTGGCGGCGCTCGGCACATTCTTCATATAATTGCCGCTTCATGTCGACAGGATCGGCGGGATGCGCACGCGCCGATTCGGCGCCGCACCGTTCGACGCGGGTTCGATCGTCGCCGCTCGTTGCGCGGCTTGCCTCGTGCGGCTCGAAGCGAATGCGCGCCATGCGTCGCGCGCGGGCGCGGATTCGTGAGAGGGCGGCGGCATGCGCCGCGATCGGCGATCGGCGAAGGGCGCTGCGGCGGCGGGCGACGCGATACGAAAACGAATCGTCGCGCCGCATCGTTTCTCGCAGCGGAAGGATGAAGCGATTCGATTCCGATGCGTGATCGATCGCGCGATTGATGCGATCCGCGTCCACGCGTCGCTGCCGTCCTCACGCCGCGGTCCCGTCGGCTCAGGAACGCCGCACGTATGCCGCCACGCGTTGAACATGCGGCGAACATGCGATGAGCATGCAACATTGAGCGCAAGTTGCGCGCGCAACGTTTTTCCCTTTTGATACGACACGAGCGGCACGCGCCCGCGCGCCGCCAGGAGACATCTGTGACTTCACGAGACGAACGGCTGCACCGCGGCCTGGAGGAGCGGCACATCAATCTGATGGCGCTCGGCGCGACGATCGGCGTCGGCCTCTTTCTCGGCTCCGCCACCGCGATCCGCGCGGCCGGCCCGGCGATCCTGCTCACTTACATACTCGGCGGCGTCGCGATCTTCCTGATCATGCGCGCGCTCGGCGAGATGGCGATCGACAATCCGGTCGCGGGCGCGTTCAGCCGCTACGCGCGGGACTACATCGGGCCGCTCGCCGGCTATCTGACGGGCTGGACCTACTGGTTCATGTGGATCGTCACATGCATGGCCGAAATCACCGCGGTCGGCGTCTACATGCACATGTGGTTCCCCGACGTGCCGAACTGGATCTGGACGTTCGCCGCACTGATCGTGATGGGCGCGGTGAACTTCATCGCGGTCAAGCTGTACGGCGAATTCGAATTCTGGTTCGCGCTGATCAAGATCGTGACGATCGTGCTGATGATCGCCGGCGGCGCGCTGATGATCGTCGCGGGCGTCGGCAACGGCGGCGTGCCGACCGGCGTGTCGAACCTGTGGGCGTACGGCGGGTTCCTGCCGAACGGATGGCCGGGCGTCGTCGACGCGTTGCCGATCGTGATGTTCGCGTATCTCGGCGTCGAGATGCTCGGGTTGACGGCGGGCGAGGCGCGCAATCCCGAAAAATCGCTCGCGAAGGCGGTGAATTCGGTGTTCTGGCGCGTGGTGATCTTCTACGTCGGCGCGCTGTTCGTGATCATGTCGGTCTACCCGTGGAACCAGATCGGCACGCAGGGCAGCCCGTTCGTGATGACATTCTCGCGTCTCGGCATCCCGGCCGCCGCCGGCATCATCAATTTCGTCGTGCTGACGGCCGCGCTCTCGTCGTGCAACAGCGGCATCTTCAGCACCGCGCGGATGCTGTTCAACCTCGCGGAGCAAGGGCAGGCGCCCGAGCGGCTCGCTTCGGTGAACCGGCGCGGCGTGCCGGTTCACGGCGTGCTCATCTCGGTCGCGCTGCTGTTCGTCGGCGTCGTGCTCAATTATTTCGCACCGCAGAAAGTGTTCGTGTGGCTCACGTCGGTGTCGACGTTCGGCGCGATCTGGACGTGGTGCGTGATCCTGATCGCGCAACTGCGCTTTCGCCGCCGCGTGTCGGCCGAGCGTCTCGCGCGGCTGCCGCTGCGCGTGCCGTGCTATCCGTTGTCGTCGTTCGTCGCGCTCGCGTTTCTCGCGTTCGTCGTCGTGCTGATGGCGTTTTCGCCCGATACGCGCGTGGCACTCGTGATCGGGCCGCTGTGGATCGCCGCGCTGACCGTGTACTACTACGCGAGCTAGGCGGGGCGGCGCTCGCCGCTGGGCGCGCCGACGGACGGCTGAGCGGGCGGCGCGTCGCGCCCGGCCGTGAAGATGCGACGGCGGCGCGCGAGGGGGGGCGCCGGTGGTCCGCGATCGGGCCGGGCCACTTCGTTGCCGAGGCGGGGGGCGCGTACGCGCCGGCACGGATGCGGACCGGGCGCGTGCGACGGTGCGGCGATCGATGCGTCGATGGGTGCGTCAACCGGTCCGTTCGGCGGACGGCGCGTGTTGCGTGCCGCCGCGGCGCGCTGCTCATGGGCCGCGCGGCGAACTCACGCGATGGCCTTCGCGCGGCCCCGCACGCCATGCGACAGCGAGCTTGATCGCTATGGGCGGGCGCGTTGCGGGACCGGTCATCGAAAGCGGGCGACGCATGGGCCGCACATCGCCTGCGGCGCGCGCTGGCGTCGCGCGGCAGGCGCCGGCCCGAGCGTGCTCCGCGACATGCGATGCGGCGGACAATGAGCGAACGGCGGCGCAGCGACGGGCGAACGAACGCGCGGGCAAACGAAGCGGCCGGCGCCGCGCGGCATTCAAATCGTTTCAAATGGCGCGATGCGCTCGCATGCGCCATTCAAACGCCCGCGTCGATTAATTCCGATACGGCGTGGTTTGGCTCGACGCCGCAATGACGGTACCAATCGAGATAAAGGAGAATATCGACGTAGCGTTCCCCGCGCTCGATCTTGGAGAGATAGGACTGGTCGATGCTCAGGCGCTCGGCCAATTGCGTCTGCGTGAGGCCGGCCGCTCTTCTCAGCGCGCGCAAATGCGTGCGCAGCACGACATAACGAGGGTGATGAATAGAAGGGAGCATGGGCGAATGCTCCCTGCTGAATCCAAATAGTCCACCTTGGCCTAATTGGGCTATGATAGCCGAAAACTGACTTCGGCACTATTCAGCATAACAACATGGTTTTCGATTGTGGGTCGAAAAGAGGCAGTGGAATCATACGGGGAAATGGTAATGGCAACATACAAGGAATTGCTTGCCCAATTGGATGATTTGAAGCAGCAGGCGAAGCGCGCCCGCGCGCTCGAGTTGCCCGACGTGCTCGTCGGGTTGCGCAAGAAGATCGTCGAATACGGTCTCTCGCAGAAAGACCTGTTTCCGCCTCGCCTCGGACGGCCGAAGAAAGCCGACGCGCTGCCGAAGCCGCGCTATCGCGATCCGGACACGGGCGCGACATGGACGGGGCGCGGCCGCGCGCCCGCCTGGATCGCGGGGCAGGACCGCGAGCGGTTCAGGATCGATTAGCGCGCCGGCTGCGATCGCACGCCCGCGCGCGTCGCGGCGCTCGGCCCGGTGGCGTCGTCGAGCTTGTTTCGATGGGTGCGCGCCGGCGTCGATGGGCGGGCGGCGATTCGCGCAGCCGCGAATCGCCGGCGTGACCCGGACGTGCGGTACGTGCGTCGCGCGTGTGCCGGCGTGTGCCGCATAGGCCACGGGCGCGGCCCGGCCGGTCGCTCGCCGCGACGCGTTGCTCCGCCGGGCGGTGCAGCGGCTGACGGCGCGCTTCATTTGCATCGGTCGAGGTTTCCCGCACATCGGAAGCACCGATGCGCGATGCTCGAAATGCCGGGCGTCAAGCCCGCGCGAGCAAGCTCGACGTCATGCCGGCAACGCTGCGTTCGCGCGGCGTTGCCGGCGTCAGCGCACGCCCGTGCGTGCGATGCCGAAGCGCTCGTTGTGCCCGACGCCGTTCAGATAGTAATTGCCGATCACCGCTTCGCGGACGATCGCCGGATTGTGCGACGCGAGCACGCGCGCGTTGCGCCAGTGGCGATCGAACCGGCGTGTCTCGCTCGTCGCCGATGCGCCGCCCACTTCGAACAGCAGCGTCGCGGCCTCGAGCGTCTGCGCGAGCACGATCTGCTGCGCCTGGAACGCCTGGATGTCGACGCGCACGTACGCGTCCTCGGTCGCGCGGCTCGCCGCGCGCGCCGCGCAGACGTCGTCGAGCGTGCGCGCGATTGTCGCGACGAGGCTTTGCGTCGAATACGCGAGGCTCGCGAGCCGGCCGATCACGCGCTGCACGAGCGGGTCGTGACGGGGGCTCGACGCACCCGGCACGCCGAACGTGCGCGTGCGATCGCGCGTGAACGCGACCGCGTCGCGCAGCACCGCGCGCGCGATGCCCGCGAGATTCGCGAGGTGCAGCGTCTGGAAGTATGCGGTCAGCAGGCTGTTGCCGCGCGGGCGGGACGCATCGAAACGCCGATAGATGTCGCCCGGCTCGACCTCGACGCGCGTGAAGCGCGTCGTGCCGCTGCCCGTCAGGCGCTGCCCGAAGCCGTCCCAATCGTCGAGGCGCTCGACGCCCGGCGTGGCGGCCGGCACCAGCACGCGCAGGTCCGTGTCGCCGTCGTTCGCGCTCACGTCGATCCAGTCCGCGTACAGCGTGCCCGTCGTGTAGTACTTCTCGCCGTCGAGATACAGCTTGCCGTTCTCTCGCGACAGCCGCACGGTGTTGCTCGTGACGGCGCTCCGTTCCGCGGTCGCGCCACCGACGATCGTTCCTTGCGCAATGCGCGCGAACCAGCGGCTGCGCAACGCGTCGTCGGCGCTTTCGTGCAGCATTTCGATAAAGCCGCCGTGCACACGCAGGATCTGCGGCAGATTCGGATCGGCTTCGCCGAGCCGCGCGATCAGCGCGAAGAATGGCGCGAGGCCGATGCCGGCGCCGCCGGCGGCCCGCGGCACGCGCAGTTTCGTGAAGCCCGCGGCGCGCAGCCACTCGACCGGTTCGTACGGCAGTGCGCGATCCCGGTCGCGGGCGGCCGCGCCGTGTGCGATTCGCTCGAACAGCGGCGCGAAACGGCGGATCAGCGGGTCGTCGTCGAACAGGAGCGCGGCGTCGGCGATCTTGCCGTCATGCGCGTGGGTACTGGCGTCGGCGTCGGCCTGGGGCGGGGCGGCGGGCGCGGTGGCCCGGCGCAGCGTGGAATCGGGGCTGGAAATGGCCATCGGAGGTCCTGGCGGGGAGCGGCGCGAAAACAGCCACGTTAAACGGGGCGTGCCTGCCCGGACAACGAACGAATCGTGCGATGCTTATGCGGCGCGAACGGGTTCGCGCCGCGGCGCGATTCGTGCGCGGCGGCGTCGGCCTCGGCGTTTGTTTCAACCTCGGCTTCGATGCCGGCCGCGGCTGCGGCAGCGATCGCAATGCACGCCGGCGCACGTGGCGAGCTGCGCGAGACGCCTGGGGCGCTCGAGGCGCTTGGGACGCGACGCCGACGGGCGTCGGGTGCGAGACCGGTTCGCGACGCGCGGGCGATCGCACGATGTCGCCGCCGCGCCGAAGCCGCGCGAATGGGATGCAAAGGCACGGGCGGCGTGCCGCGCGTTGCTCGCCCGTGCCGGCAACGCGCCGCGCGGGCCGCGGCATTCAGCGGTCGACACCCGCGGTATGGCGCTTGCGCGTGTTGCCTCGTGCGGGAAGCCACGTCGCGGCGAAGAGCGCGAGCGCGAGCCCGCCGAGCGCGACGTCGCCGACCAGATGGAGGTGCTCGCCCGGCATCGTCAGCCCCTGGACGAACATCAACCCGAAGTGCGCGACGTTCGCGACGACCGTGAAGTCGAGAAACAGCGCGTGCTCGAACGGAGCGTCGGCGGCTTTCCACAGAAACGCGCCCCAGACGACATAAACGGTCGAGATCATCAGTTCGTAATGCTCGCCGCCGCCGTGCACGCCGCCCCAGCGTACGAGGCGCAGCACCAGGAGGCCGATCGGATCGCCCGCGGCCCGATGGTCGATGCCGAGCAGGATCGTGACGATCGCCGCACCGAAGAACAGCACGAAACTGACGCCGAGCAGGCGGATGACGAGCGACAGCCACGGGGAGGCGGGCGGCCGCTTATGCGGCCGGGACGAAATCGAAGACATGGCAGGCAGCGTGCGGGTGAGATCGTTCGGGGCGAGCGCGCCGGCGCGGGGCCGGCGCGCTCGAGGCGACGGAAGACGCATGCAGGCGCGCCGCGCGCGTCGGCGATCGTGCGGCGTTCAGCTCGGCTGAATGGTCATCGGATGCAGCGGGATGCGCCGCGGCGCCGCTTGTGCCGCATATCGCGCGTTGCTCGCGTCGATGTTGGCGAGCAACTGGTCGAGCTGCGCGAAGTGCCGGCGGTTGTCGTGTTGCCACGGATGGAAGCCGGGCTTGAAGTACGCGAGCGTCTTCGGCGCAATGCGCACCATGCCTTTCAGGAAGAACCGCAGGAACGCCCATTTGCCGGTGACCTTGCCGTGCATGCGCCGATGCGCGTTCATGAACGCCAGGTGGAAATAGAAATTCGTGCCCCAGAACACGACGCTCGCCAGCAGCATCGAGCCGGTGCGCATCAGGTAGCGTGCCGGCCCGGGCTTCATCACGGCGTTCCACACGTCGAACGCGACCGCCTTGTGCTCGGTTTCCTCCATCGAATGCCACAGCCACATGTTCGCGTATGCGTCGGCCGAATCGTGGAAACGCTCGAAGTTGCCGAGCAGCATGTCGGTCATGATCGCCGTGTAGTGCTCGAACGCGATCGTCTGCGCGAGCCGCAGCGGCGGCGGCAGGATTTTCTGCATCAGCCCCGTGAATCTCCAGAAGCCGCGGTCGAGCCGATGCGCGGGATAGCCGGCCGCCTCGGCGACGTCGTTGAACTCGACGTGCTCGCGGCTGTGCATCGCCTCCTGCCCGATGAAGCCCTGAACCTGCCTCAGTAGTTCGGGATCCTGAATGCGATCCCGGTAGTGGCGAACCGCATCGATGAAAAAGCGCTCGCCCGCGGGAAACATCAGCGACAGCGCGTTGAAGTAGTGCGTGTTGGCCACGCCGTTCACGTGCCAATCGCCGATGCGATCGGGCGGAAGGGCGAAGCGAACGTCACGGCGGACAATGGCAGGCATCGGGTCTCTCCATATCAGTGCGAAGCGGCGGCGCATCCGTATCGATGCGGCGCATCGCGGGCGTGACCTGCCCCCTTCGATAGGGCCAATGGGCTTCTAGCAAAGTCCCTTTAAACCAACTCCTGGAAAGCGGCAGGAGCGTCCGCGGTTGCCCGATGTTTCGCCGCAAACTCTGACGGCGCAAGGTAGTTCAGTGCGCTGTGCGGCCTTTGCTCGTTGTAGTCCTGACGCCATGCCGCGATGACTGCCCGAGCGTGCGCGAGCGTCGTGAACCAGTGCTCGTTAAGGCATTCGTCGCGGAACTTGCCGTTGAACGATTCGATGTACGCATTCTGCGTGGGCTTGCCCGCCTGAATCAACTTCAGCGTGACGCCGTTCGCATACGCCCACTGGTCAAGCGCGCGGCTCGTAAATTCGGGTCCCTGGTCTGTTCGCACCGCCTTGGGATAGCCACGGAAGCGAGCTGCACGGTCCAATGCCCGAGCGACATACAAACCTGAGATGCCATGGTCGACGACGATGTCGACAGCCTCTTTCGTGAAATCGTCGACGACGGTCAGGCACTTCACGCGCCGGCCGTTGGAAAGCGCATCCATCACGAAATCGATTGACCATACCTCGTTGGGTGCGCCCGGCAATGCCAGTTGCTCGCGCTCAATCATGACGCCGTGGCGCTTGCGACGGCGCCGCACAGCCAGCCCTGCCTCACGGTACAGGCGATAGATGCGCTTGTGATTGGCGTGCGTGCCTTCGCGTTCCACCAGGGCGTGCAGTCGGCGGTAGCCGAATCGACGACGTTCGTGCGCCAACTTCACCAGACGCGCCGCGAGCACCTCATTCTCGTGGTCCGGCTTCGCGTCGTAATGCAGCACGCTGCGAGAAAGCCCGACAAGCCGGCAGGCGCGGCGCTCGGAGATGTTGACCTTCTCCCGAATCGCCAACACTGCTTCGCGTTTGGCTTGCGGGCTCAGGGCTTTCCCTTGACGACAACCTTCAACGCTTCCATATCGAGCATTGCTTCGGCCAGCAGTTTCTTCAGTCGGGCATTCTCCACCTCGAGGCCCTTGAGCCGGCGGGCTTCCGAGACTTCCATGCCGCCGAACTTCGCGCGCCAGGTGTAGAACGACGCGTCACTGAACCCATGCTTCCTGCACAGTTCCTTGACCGGCATACCGGCCTCGGCTTCCTTCAGAAACCCGATGATTTGCTGTTCCGTAAAGCGCTTCTTCATGTTCGTCTTCTTCTCCGAAAACGAACTTTACTAGACTCCGGCTGGCCCTGTTTGTAGGGGGCAGGTCAAGGTCCGCAGTGCCGAGAAAATCGATCGGCTTCTGAAGGGTATTCCCTTCAAATACGGAACCCCGGCAATCGAAGGCACACCAGCGCCTCAAGCGCCGGCCGCCTGATCATGTCGACCGGCCCGCATATACCACCTTGCGCAAGGCGATGCGATAGAACTCGTTGAGCATGGTCTTGTGGAGCCGTTCGACGATCCCGCCGGTTTGCGGCGTCGGGCATGGTCCATGTCCTCCAAAGCCAGATACAGTTCGTATTCGCGATGCTCGGGGTTGCCGCAGTATTCGGTGCCGCGGTCCGTCAGCACGTGTAGCAGCAGGATGCCGGCGCTGTCGAAGAACGGAGCAACGCGATCGTTGAGCAGGTCAGCCGCCGGCAAGGGCGCCTTGCGATCGTGGAGTGTGGCGAACGCCACCTTCGAATCGGTATCGACGAAATTGATCGAAAACCGCTATCACGCCCACAATAGCGTCTCGACCGCAGCTTCGCACGCACCACAATTGAATCAGGCTCGCTCACAGAAAGTTACTATCGATTGATGGCGCGAAGAAACTCGTTGCGCGCCTGGGCGTTATGGTCAAATTCGCCCACGTAGCATTGCGTAATTACGCGCTCGTCGCCGCGGCGATTTTCGCCCATGAGCAAGCACAGTTGTTCGGCTTCGATCAGGCAAGCTGCTCCCCGTGCTTTTCCATGAGTGACAAGGGCTGTCGCAATCTCGTTTGTAATCCACTCTTGGTATGTAAATCGATGGCTGATCGCATCGATCATACGGGCGATGCGCCCGAAGCCATGCAGTCGCCCTCCCGGCAGATAGGCCACGTGTGCCACGCCGCGAAATGGCAACAAGTGATGCGGACAAACACCATGGACAGCGATACTGCGGATGATGACCATATCTTCCTTTCGATCATCGAAACCCACACCCAGCGCCTCTGCAGGATCAACATCGTAGCCGTCAAGCAAGCGCTTCTGCCAGAGTTCCCGCACACGTTGCGCCGTGCGGCTGGTATGTGCGGCGTCTATCTCGATACCACAGGCCATGAGCAAGCTACCGACCGCCATTTCGAATGCGGCGGGATCGAACTGGCGGATGCGTCGAATTTCGGCCGGAGAATGGTGGTGGACATCGCATGCGCCATTGTATTGGGTGTCAATCATGACATCACATCTCCAAAAGAATCCACAACATTTTTCGGGAACGCTTGCCATTGAGTTCGATGGTTTTTCTCGCGAAAAGGTCGGGATAATTTTCTAATTTCTCGAGATTTGGCGGCGCACTGGAGTGGTCGGGGTGGTTCGAAGTGTGTTTCATCATCGCAAGGCGGAAGGGGAACATGTAAACGGAAAAATGAACGTAAGTGAATTCGACGGCGCGACGGGGCTCGGCGTGCGTCTTCGCTGAATGGAGCGCCGAATGCGGGCGTCGGGGCTGTTGCGTGCCGGATGTGTCCGGCACGCGCCGAAGCGGTGCGACGGCGCGGTGTCCGATGTGCGCGATGTGTTCGACTTAGACAGCGCGCGCTCGGCGTTCAACGCGAAGCCGCGCACGAGCGCTGATTGGGCAGTCGCCGCAATCTGCGCCGTCTGGATTCGCGCATGGCGGCGGGTGCATCAGCATTTCATCGATAGATCGCGATTTCGATCGACACGCTGCCGTTAGCGGGGTTGAACGCCGGCAGGGCAAGCAAGTCCTGTTCGTTGACGGCGCTGACCTGGGCATCGTCGATTCGATACCAGATTCCATCCCGCTTCACATAAGCGACATAGTGACCGCCCGTGCTGTAGTCGAACGCGACGAGCCGGTCGTGGTTCGGCAGATCCGCGTAGGAAAGCGGTGGATAGGAGTTCAGAAAGAACGCCTTGGTGTTGGGCGGCGCATGACGTATGGCGTCGGCGTTGTTCGTTGCGTTGTTCGCGCTGCTCGTGTCATATAACGGCATCCGCAACGCTTGCATCACTTCCAGCGTTTGTCCCGGCCCGCTGTCCGGGACCTCCGGCGTGGCGCGCAGCGCGGCGACCGCGGCGGCCAACTGCGCGTCGAGTGCATCAGCCGATGCGGCGTCGTAGTCTTCGAGCAGCGTGCGGACGGCGGGCGGGACGGCTTCGTTCGACAGAATGTCGTCGAGCGCCGACGAGTGAACCGCCAATTGCAGCGCCGTGTTGATGAAGCACGAGGCGCCGTCGAGATTGGGCAGGCCGCGCGGCGGCGTAACGGGCGCGGTATCGAAGCTGCTCGTTAGCGGATGGGCCGACCGTTCGCCCGTGGTGCTCCTGATGCCGGCGGGCACCATGATTTCGTAGCGGCTGTTCGACTTGAGCGGTTTGCGCGGCGCGAACGCGATCCGGCGATCGCTCAGCCACGACAACGGGCCGACGGCGACGCTCGTGCCATCGTCGGCGCGCAGCACGATGTGTGGGACTGAACCCGGCTCGATCGCGCGATCGAATTCGAGTTCGATCGTCGGGCGGCGCAACGCCGCGTGCGTCGGCGGGACGCGGGTGGCGACGACGGCCGGCGGAGCGGCGGGCGGGGCGTTGGGCGTCGCAGTGGATGGCGCGGAGGGCGAAGCGGCAGCCGTCGCGGTGGGTGAAGCGGTAGGCGTCGCGGTGGGTGAAGCGGTGGGCATCGCGGCGGGCGCCGTGGCCGGAGGCGTGTGTCCGCTCGATACGTGCGCGGTGGGCGCTGGTGCGACGGGCGAGTTCGGTTGCGTCGGGTAGGCGAGTTGCACTGTCGGGGGCGCGAATTCGCGTGGAGCGGGTTCGCCCGAATCGCCGCCCCCGCATCCGGCGAGCGAGGCGACGGCCAGCGCCAGTGCCGCGCCGCCGCGTTGGGGCGAGCGCATGCCGCGGACGAGGCGGGACGAATCGGATGCGGCGCGTCGCGCTGACGACGGCGCACCGGAAGGGTCGGAGTGGTTCGAAGTGTGTTTCATCGCAAGACAGAGGGTGAACATGAACGGAAAGTGGGCGCGCACGGATTCGACGGCCCGGCGGCGTGACGCGTGCGACGCAATCAGGCCGAACGCCGGACGTCGAGCGTTCATTCTCGGGCGCGCTTCGGCGAGGGCGCTTTCACGAACCGCTCGATTTGCGCGGTGTGCGTTCGGGCGTCGCTCCTTGCGCCCGGAAAATCGCCGGATGCCGAGCGGTGCGCGCCGTCGCGGAAGTCCCCGAGTGAACTGGGGGGCGAGTGGGGCGGTGCGTGTCGAGCTGATGGCGGCGTATCGGAACGGCGTGCCGTGCGAGTCGGCGGCAGCGCACCGGCGTCGTCGAGAGCACGAGTCGAAGACGGTGCGTCGGAGCCGGCGGCGCTTCGTGTCGAAGGCGGCGCGTTGGGACGATCGGCTTGATCCGAAGCGTGATTCAAAGCGTGATTCATCATTGCGAGACAGAAGGTGAACATCAATGGAAAGTGAACGTAAATGGATTCGACAGATCGATGACTCGATGACTCGATGACTCGATGACTCGATGACTCGATGACTCGATGACTCGATGACTCGATGACTCGATGACTCGATGACTCGACCGCCCGACGACGGCGCCGCTGCCGCGCCGCATCGAGCACCGAGCGGCTCACGGTTGCGCGCCGTCGCCATCGGGCCTGTCGTGCGCCGGGTCCCCCCAACACACGCCGATGCGGCGGGGCAGCGCGGCGCCCGGCGCATTCGCGACGGACGCCGCCGCCCGCGCGATCGCCGTCGCGCCGCCCGCGTCGTCGTCCTGCCGGTTCGCGGCGCGCCGCTGCCGCGCGAGGTCGTCGCGGCGCGCGCGTTCGAGCGCGTCGATCCGACCGACGTGCGCGAGCAGCGCGTCATGCCCGGAGAAGTCGTAACGCACGTCGATGTGGCGCACGCCGAGACGTTGAAGCTGCGCTTTCGCGTCCGGGAAATCGCGGGGCGTGAAGCGGCGCACGCCGTAGCGGAAGTCCTGGACGAAGCGCGCGACGCCGAGCGATCCCGCGTAACGGCGCACGAGCGTGACGCCGCCGAGCGAGATGCGCAGCGTCGCGTCGCCGCATCGATCGGGTTGCCAGTCGATCTGCTCGGACACGCGCAGGTTGTAGTTCGTCAGCGTGCGCGCCTGCGGCGCGCATTGCAGCGTCAGCACGGTTTCGAACGGCTTGGCCTGCGCATCCGGGTTCACGTCGGTCGGCTGCGCGACGATCCCGAAGCGCACCGTTTGCGCGCGCAGCGCGTCGATCTGCTTGCCGAGCGATGCGATCCGCTTGTCCAGCTCGAGCGCCGCCTGCTGTTGCGCGCGCCGCTCGGCGTCGCGCCGCGCTTGCGCGACGCGCCGGGCGGCCGCGTCGTCGATGAGCGGCAGGAACGCGTCGGTGAACGGCAGCCGGTAGCCGAGCGTGTCGAGCGCCGACGCACGCGCCGCGCCGACACGCACGAACGGCTTCGCCGGGCCGTCGACGAACGCCCAGATCGCGCCTTGCGGGCCGTACAGCAGACCCTCCACGTCGTCGCGCGTCGCCGCGCGCCTGAGCGGCCACAGCACGTCGCGCTCCCAGTCGTCCTGCAGCGCGCACGACGCCTGCCGCTCGACATACGCGATCAGCGCGCGCAGCGGGCCGCCGACGAGGCTCCAGACGACGTCGCCGCCGACGTCGCGATCGCCCGCGAGCCGCTTGACGTCGCGCAGCGCGCTGTCGGCCGCGCGCATCGCGGAAGCCTGGACGGACGGATCGACGCCGAAGCCGTGGAAATCGGCCGCGAGCCGGTACGCGGCGCCGGGGCCCGCGAGCGCGTCGGCGGCGAGCGCGGCGACGCGCCGCTCGTAGTCGACAAGCGCGTCGCGCAGCGCGGCGTCGCGCTCGAGCGTGAGCCTGCCTTGCTCGGGTGCGCCGCCGAGCGCTTCGCGCAGCGCGCGTCCGCCGCTGCGCGAGATCGAGCCGAGCGCGGCGCCCAGGCCGCCGCTCGCCGCGGGCAGGCGCGCGGGCGCGAGCATCGCGGGGGCGAGCATGTGCGATGTCGTGCGCACGAACCGTAGCCACGGCGGCAGCGTGTCGTCGCGCTCGGATTCGAATTCGCGATCGACGCGCGCGAGCAATGCCGCGAACGGATCGCGGTGATCGGCGATCCGGTCGATCACCGCGCGCCATTGCGCTTGCGTCGTCAGCCCTTGCTCGCCCTGCGGGAAGCGTGCGACGAAGTCGCGCCATGCGTCGATGCGCCGTGCGCGGTACCACGTGTCGAACGCGTCGCGATGGAACGCGAACTTCGGCCGGTTCGCGACCGCCTGCGCCATCTCGTCGAGGAACGCATCGATGGCCGGGCGATGCGCGGCCGTCAGCGCGGCGGGCACGCGCACGTCGCGCAGCGCGGCGGGCTGTGCGTCGGGCAGCGTGCGCGGCTCGGCGGCGGGCCAGAAATCGGCGAGCGTCACGTCGCGCGGCATCGAGGCATCCGGTAGCGCGAGCAGCCACGCGCCGTCCGGATCGCGGTACGCGAGCCGTTCGAGCTCTGCCTGCGCGGCCGCGACGCGCGCGGCGAGCGCGCGATCGTCGGGCGCGCTCCACGCGATCAGGTCGACGGCGAGCGCGCTGACGCGCGCAAACCCTTCGTCGCGATCGCGAACGCCGTCTGCGGCGGGTGCGATTTCAGCGCCGGCGCCGGCGTTGCCGGCGGCGCCGCGCATGCCGCGCGCGGCGCGCGCGTCGCCTGCGCGCCGTCCGCCGCTCGCGCGGACGGCGCGACCCGCACCTTCCGCGGCGCGCGCACCGCCTACACCGCCTACACCGCCTACACCGCCAGAAACACCAGAAACACCAGAAACACCAGAAACACCAGAAACACCAGAAACACCAGAAACACCAGAAACACCAGAAACACCAGAAACACCAGAAACACCCACACTGTCCACTCCGCGAGCGCCACCGCCATCCGTCGCGCGCGCGACCGCCGGTGCGGGCATTTGCGCGAGCGTCTCGCGATCCGCGCCGCGCCGGCGCGCCTGCATCAGGTTCACGTAGCGGACCAGATTGCGGATGCGCGCGGCGAGCCGCGCATCGTTGGCCGCGCGCATGTCGCTCGCGCCGTCCGGCTTGCCGAAGAACAGCCGATCGGCGGTGGGTTCGATCGAGCGCCGATAGTGTGCGACGTAGCGGCGCTTGAGTTCCGCTTCGAGCCGGCCGACGGGCGTCGCGCCGGCGAGCGGGCGCACGAGCCGCCGCTCGTCGCGCCGCTCGACGTCGGCGATCACGCGGCCGATCCGCGCGAGCGTCGCCGTGTCGTGCGCGAATTCGCCGGTGAAGCGCGGATGCGCGGGATAGTCGCGGCGGACCAGCTCGACGGTTCGCATGTCGCCGACGAACGATGCGCTCATCAGCAGCCCGGCCGCGACGCTCGCGAGGAGCCACGCGGCGAGCGCGAGGCGCCGCAGCACGAGCCGCGAGCGGCTCGGCCGCTCGACGGGCAGCCACGCGTCGCGCTCGCCCGGCAGCACGCGCGCGAACACGTCGTGCAGGAACAGGCCCGCATCGCCGGGCGTGCGCGCCGGCGCGGCGTCGAGCCAGTCGGGCAGCGTCAGCGACGGCGCGCCGCCCGCCTGCCGGCCGCTCGCGAACAGCAGCCCGCGCAGATACGGTGTTTCCTGATAGACGTTCGGGCCGAACGCCGCGCGTGCGAACGCCTCGAGCGCGGGCCGCAGGCACGCGAGTTCGTGCGGCAGCATCAGCGCGCGCGGCGACGGCGGCTCGCCGCGCGCCGCCAGCGCGACGCGCAGCGCGCCGAGCCGTGCGTCGAGGCTGTCGAGCGCGCGCGCGACGAACGCATCCGCGTCGTGATCGCCGAGATAGCCGAACGCGCGCTCGCGTTGTTCCGGCGCGAGCTGCGCGGCCCATTCGTCGAAGCCGTAGAGCCGGTCGCATTGCGTGACGAGCACGTACACCGGAAAGCGCCGGTCGAACAGGCGGATCAGTTGCTCGAGCCGTTCGCGAATGGCGCTGCCTTCGATCGTCAGCGCATCGCGGCTCGCTTCGATGAGGCGCGGCGCGTCGATCGCGACCACGACGCCGTTCACGCCCCGGCGCGCACGCGCGCGGCCGAGCTGCTCGAGGAGCGCGTGCCATGCGCGGCGATCGTCGTCGGTCGCGCCGGGCGCGGCGAAGCGGCCCGCGAGATCGAGCACGACCGCGTCGTCGAAGCACCACCAGTCGCAGTCCTCGGTCGGCGCGATGGCCGCGTCGTCGCGCGCGTGCCGCAGCGGCGACGCGAGGCGCGCGCGCGCGAGCGCGGTTGTCTTGCCCGCGCCCTCGGGGCCGATCACGAGATACCACGGCAGCGCGTCGCGCGGCCGGCCGCGCAGGCGCGGCGCGGGCTGCGCGCGCCCGAGCGCGGCGAGCGCGGTGCGCCAGCGCGCGGCGACGCGCAGCTCCGGCGCGTCGGCCGCGGGCAGGCGCTCGGATGCGTCGAGCCGTGCGAGCTGCGCGCGCGCACGAACCGCGCGCAGCGCGCGGCGCGCGACGCGGCACAGCAGCCATCCGGCGAGCGCCGCGCAGAACACGGCGGGCGCGCACCAGAGCGGCCAGTCGAAATAGAGCGCGCTCGCCCAACTGAGCGCGGCGAGCGCGAGCAGCGCGGCGATCCGCGCGATCATCATGCCGAGAGTCTTCATTGCAGCCTGGGGTACACCGCGTCGACCATCCGCACGATGACGACGTGATAGATCAGATAGAGCGACAGCAGGATGGCGAGCGGCAGCCCGACGCTCAGCCCCGCGCGCGCGATCCGGCGGCGCGTGCGCGCTTTCGCGGCGGCGGCGTGCGGGCCGGCGTGCGCATAGGCGGCGGGAAACGGCGGCTCGCCCGCGGCGCACGGCGGCGCGTGCGCCGACAGTGCATCGAGCGCGCGCTGGCGGATCGCGTCGAGCGGGCCGTCGCCGCCGTCGTAGCCGTAGCGGCCGCGAAAGCCGAGCCGCAGGCACAGCAGGTAGACCTCGAGCACGCTCGCGCGCGCGCCGTCGAGCGTGCCGAGGCGTTCGAAGAACACGACGCCCGCGTGCGACGTATCGAAGTAGCGCTTTTGCAGCAGCCGCAGCGTCCAGCGATCGGCATCGTCCCAGCCGCTGTTCAGCAGCGCCTCGTCGATCCACGCGCACACCGCGAACAGCGCGTCGTCGACGTCGGCCGCGGGTGCGCCCGCGCACGCCGCGTGGTCGCGCGCGCGCTCGATCAGGATGTCGAGCCGCAGCGCGACTTCGGCGGCGTCGCCGCGCGGCGATTGCGCGAGCTGCCGCGCATACGCGACGAGCGGCATCATCGAATCGGTCAGCTTCATTGCGTGTGCCTCACTGCGACGAGTTCCGCGTGCAGGTCGTCGGGCGCGTCGGCCCAGCGCAGCGACACGCGGCCGTCACGCCGGATCGCGTCCCACGGGCGGCCGGCCTGCTCGATCCGGAAGTAGCGCGCGTCGCCGCGGCGCGGCAGCCGCGGCGGCGGGCCGGGCAGGCGGGTGAGTTCGACGCCCGGCAGCGCGAGCGCGGTGAGCTGCGGCATTTCGTCGGTCGCCGCGATCCGGCCGCCGAGCGCGAAGCGTTGCGCGAGCGTGTCCGGATCGTGCGCGCTGCGGATCGCGAGATAGATCTGGTGGCGATCCGCGAACACGTCGGGCGGCAGTTGCGCCGAGCGTTGCGCGGGCTGCTGCGGGCCGTCGGGCTCGAACGTCGCGACGCAGTCCGGGCCCACCGCGATTTCGTCGAGCAGGTGGCCGATCAGCGCGTGCGCGCGCGAGAAGCAGCCGCCCAGATCGCGGTGGTCGTACGGCGGCAGGCCGCCGCGCGCATCGGGCGTCTCGCCGAGCATGTCGAAGCACTCGGAGAACACGCTCAGCTCGCCGACGAGTTGGCGCAGCACGCCGTAGACCGTCCATGGATGCTGCCCGTCGCATTCGGCGAGATGGAACAGCAGCGGGCCGAAGCGGTTCAGCGAGCGCAGCGCGAGCAGGAACGCCGCATAGCTCGCGTCGAATTCGGCGCGTTGCATCTCGCGCGGATTCTTGTACTGCTGCAACTGCCGCGCGCGGCCCGCGAGCTCGTCGCGAATGCAGCGCACGCGCTCGAGCAGCGTGCGCGAGCCCGACAGCGCGTAGCAGGGCGGCGCGAAATCGTCGTCGAGCCGCAGGCGCTCGCCGTCGCGCACGATCCGCGCGATCGGGATCGTTTCGTGCGCGGCGAGCGCGTCGAGCTCGTGCTCGAACACGATCTTCAGCACGTGCTTGAGCGTGCGCACCGGCGCGCCCGGATGGTCCGAATGCAGATCGGCGACCTCCTCGGCGGACGGCAGCGTCGCGTAGCGCGTCGGGGCGTCGGGCAACGCGTCGGGCGCGGCCGCGACCGTCACGTTGTTCGCGCCGCGCGCGAGCCGCCTGAGCGCGACGTGCGCGACGAGCGCGCGGCCTTCGTCGAGCCACGCGGGATCGAACGCGCGCGCGGCGACGACCGCGTTGCCCGGATATTCGACGTAGCTGCGGTCGGCGAACAGCAGGCGCGCCGAGCGGATCTCGACCACGCGGCGATCGATCGCGGCCTGCGCGAGCGACAGCGCGCCGACGCCCCAGAAATGCGGCGGGCCGCACGCGAGCCACGGCTCGAAGCGGAACTGCTGGTGCAGTTCGGCCAACTGAAAATGTTGCGGTTGCAGCAGCATCCCCTGATGCCAATAGACGTTGTCCATGTCGTTCGTTCCGGTTCGTGATGCGTCGTGCGTCATTGCTTGCGCGGCGCACGGGCGGCGGCGTTGCCGCGTTTGTCGCGCTTGCCGCTGCCGCCGTCGTTCGCGTCGGCGCTCGGCAGCGCCAGGGTCTTCGCGCCGCTGTCGAGCGCCGTCCATGCGCGCGCGCCCGGCGGCGGCAGGTTCAGCGGCGCTTCGCGCGCGTCGGTGATGCTCTGCGCGCCGAGCCTGAGCTTCAGCTCGAGCGTTCGCGGCGCGGCGCGATAGGTGGAGGAGAACCAGCCGCGCTTGTCGATGCGCAGCGGCACCTCGAACAGGCGCGCCGCGCGTGGGCCGTCGGCGTCGTAGTAGCCGGCGACGATGCCGACGTAGCGCGCCTGCTGCGCGCGATCGATCGACAGCGCGACATGCTGGCCGGGCGCGACGACGTAGCGGGTCGTCTGAATGAAGTCCGCGGCGGGGCCGCCCGCCGCGAGCGTCATGCGCAGCCGGTCCGGATCGTCGGCGAGCTGGCGGAACGCCTTCGCGTCCGCGCTCTGGAACACCGCGAGCAACAGCGTGTGCGGCGCGTTCAGGTATTCGTTCAACCGCGCCGACGCGTCGATATCGATGCGCAGCGCGTCGGGCGCGTAGTCCCATCGCACGTCGGCGCGCGCCTGCTCTTCGGTGACGCGGGCCGCACAGCCGGCGAGGGCGGCGAGCGCGACGAGCACGGCAGCGCATGTGCGAGCCGCGCATGCGCGATACGTTCGCGACGGCCATGACGGCCGGCCGGGCTGCATCGGCCGGCGCGCGCGCGTCGCGGCCGGCGGGGCAATGTGTCGTGCGTTCATGTCCGCGCCTCAGCTCATCACCATCACTTTCTGCTGGCTCGGCTGCAGCACGGCGCCCGTCGCGTTGCCTTCGTTGTGCTTCGTCGGCGTCGTCAGCCGCACGGCCGCGCCGCCTTCGAACTTCACTTTCGCGCTGCCCGCGGTGAATTCGACCTTGCCCATGATCTTCGCCGACATCACGCCGCCGGCGCTGCCCGGCTGATCGCCGTTCGTCATCGGGATCGTCGATTTCTTCGTGAGCGCGGGCATGCCGCAGACGAGCACCTTCGTCGTGATCGACGCGGCCATCATCGGCAGGCCGGTGTTCGGATACGGGACGGGCACGGGGCCGCCCGGCGTGGGGGTCTTGCAGACGTCGGCGGGGCTCAGGCACAGGCCGGACGCGGTGGTGACGGCAAACATATTGGAACTCCGAATCGAAAGGTAACAATCAGCCGAGGTCGATGCGCTCGCCGTCGATGCCGACGTGGCGGTCCGCGAGCAGCGTGACGTCGCGCGCGTGCAGGTGCGCGCGCTCGTCGACGCGCCAGCGCGTGCGCGCGGCGTGCAGCTCGTCGACCCCGCACACGCGGCGCAAGCAGTCGCCGAGCGTATGGAGCGCGCGTCCGATCGTCGACGTGAAGCGGCGCGCGACGAGGCGCACGTCGTGCGCGCGGCCGTCGATCGACCGCGCGCATGCGTCGAGATGCGCGGCGCGCACGTGCGCGCGGTGCGCGCTCACGTCGACGCGCGGCGCGCGGGCGTCGATCCGCTCGCGCGCCGCGAGCGCGATGTGCGGCGCGTCGATGCGCAGCCCGTCGGCGCCCGTCTCCAGCACGACGCCGCCCGGCAGCGCGAGCGCGGCTTGCGGCGCGCCGGCGCGCGCGAGCACGGCGAGCACATAGGCGCTCGGCGCGTGCGCCGCGTCGTCATCGTCGGCCAGCGCGCCGGCGGGCGCGCTCGTCCAGATCAGCACGCTGTCGCCGATGTCGGGCGCGAGCAGGCAGCCGTCGGCGCGTCGCGCGCGGCCGGCGTGATCGTCGAGCAGCAGCCAGTCGCCGACGCGGCCGGTCACGCGCGCCGCGCGCAACGCCGCGCCGGCTTCGTCCGCGCGGCGGGCGTGGCGGGCGTGGACGGGCGGCAGCGGCGCGGCCGCGTCAAGGGGGGCGGAGGAGGGCGGGGGCGTCATCGAAGTGCGGGAGCCGTGAATCATCGTTGGGGCGCGGTCCATCGTTCGGCGTGCGCGAGCGCGGGATCGGTCGCGCGCGCGCCTGTCTTGCGCGCGCCGTCCCAGCGGGCGGCGTGATCGGCCAGGCCGTGCAGGTTCGCGTGCGAGAAGTCGGCGCCGGTGCAGTCGGCGTGCGACAGCGTGGCGTGCGAGAAGTCGCAGTAGACGAAGTGGCCGCCCGCGAGCGTCGCCTCCGCGCAATCGGCGTGCGCGAAGAGCGACATTCGCGCGCGCAGCCCGCGCGCGTTCGCCGCCCGCAGCCGCGCGCGCGCGAAATCGGATTCGTCGAACGCGGCGTGCGCGAGATTCGCGCCGTCGAGCGTCGCGCCCGCGAAACGCACGTGGCGGCCGCGCGCGCCGGCGAGCGTCGCGCGTTCGAGGTCCGCGTCGAAGAACATCGTCTGCATGAGCGACGCACCGCTGAAATCGCAGCCGGCGAGCGCCGCGCGGCTGAAATGGGTCATCGTCAGATCGCAGCGCTCGAAGCGTTGCCCGCGCAGATTCGCTTCGGCGAAGAACGCGTGGGTGAGCCGCGTGGCGTCGAAGCGCGCGCTCGACAGCTCGGCGCGCATCGCGACGAAGCGCTCGAGCTCGGCGTTCGCGAAATCGGTGCGCTCGAAGCGGCAGTCGGCCGCCTCGCAGCGCAGCAGCTTCGCGCGCCCGCACTGCGCGGCGGAGAAATCCCCGCGCTCGAACGTCGCGCGCGCCCACAGCGCGTCGGTCAGCGTCGCGCCGGCGAGGTCGGTTTCCGTCATCGCGAATGCGTCGCCCGTCGTCGCGCGCAGGCTCGCCGCGCGCAGCGCGACCGCGTGCCAGCTCGATTCGCCGAGCGTCGCGCCGTCGAGGCGCGCGCCCGTCAGGTCGCAGTGCAGCCAGCGCGTCGCGTCGAGCTGCGCGGCCGACAGGTTCGCGCCGCGCAGGCTCACGCGTTCGAACGTGCAGCCGGACAGGTCGCGGCCGGAAAGATCGGCATCCGAAAGATCGATGCCGGTTAGCGTGCGGGTGTTGGCGAGGGCGGCGAGCGCCGTGTGAACGAGGTCGGACATGGAAGGCGTCGAGGGAATCAGCGGGAGGCGGCGAGTTCGGGGCGGCCCGGCACGGCGAGGAGCGTGCGCTCGATATTCGCGCCGTCGAGCTGCGGCCGGGCGAGCGCGGTGCCGTAGCAGTCGGCGCCGTACAGGTTGCTCGATTGCAGTTGCGTGCCGCCGAGCCGTGCGCGGCGCAGCGATGCGCCGTGCAGGTTCGAGCAGCGCGCATCCGCGTGCGTGAGGTCGGCCTGGGTCAGATCCGCGCGCCGTGCGCGCGCGCGCGTCAGTTGCGCGCCGCTCGCGTTCGCGCGCGCGAGGCTCGCGCCGTCGAGCGTCGCCTCGTGCAGGTTCGTGCCGCGCAGGTCGACGCCGTCCCAGTTCGCGTCGTCGAGCGCGGCGCTGCTCAGATCGGCTTGCCGGAACGATGTCGACGCGTCCGCGCGCGAGCCGCGCAGCGACGCCGCGCGAAGCCGGACACGCGGCGCCTGCGCGCCGTACCATTCGGCGCCGTCGCAGTGCGCGCAGGCGAGCGCCGCGTCCGCGAGCGTCGCATGCTGGAAATTCGCGCGCGGCAGGCGCGCCGACGTGAAATCGGCGGCGTCGAGCGTGCAGCCGGCGAAGCTCGCGTGCGTGCCGTCGATGCGCGCCGCGACGAGCGCCGTCATCGCGCTCGCGTCGAACTGCGCGTGCGCGCAATGGCTGTCGGCGAGCGACGCTTGCACGAAGTCGCCGCCGCTGAAGTCGCCGTGCTCGAGGCGCGCGCGCTCGAGCACGGCGCCGCGCCACGATGCGCCGGGCGCGGAGGCGCCGGCGAAGACCGCGTCGCGCAGGTCCGCGTTCGAGAAATCGGCGTGCGACAGCAGCGCGCGCTCGAACGATGCGCCGGCGAGCCGGCAGCCCGCGAAGCGGGTGCGTTCGAGGCGTGCGCGGCGAAAGTCCGCGCGCTCGAGCGCGGCCGACGACAGGTCCAGGCCGCTCAGGTCGAGGCCGGCGAAGCCGAGCCCGCGCGCGTGGCGCTCGATTACTTGCTCGCGCGTGAGCGGCCCTGGCGGCGCATCGTCCACCGGCGGCGCGGCGGTGGACGATGCGGGGGCGGGCACGGCGGCGGCGAATTCGTTCGCGGGCGCCGGCGGGCTCGGTTCGGCCGGCGTATCCGGTTCGGCCGCCGCGTCGCCGCCGGCGGCGGCGAGCCCTGCCGTCAAGGCATCGACGTCGAGCGGCGCATCGAGTGCGTCGAGGGCATCGAGCGAGCCCGCGAGGGGCGCGAGCTCCGGCAGGGTTCGCGCGGCCGCCTCCATTCGTGCGCGCGACAGGCCGTGCTGCTCGACGAGGGCGCGCATTTGCGCGTCGGCCTGCCGAAGCAGGTCGGCCAGCGACGCTTCGTGCGCGGCCTCGGCATCCGGCGTGGCCGGCGCGGCGGGCGTCGCCGAGGCCGCGTCGCCGCGCTCGACGGCCGCCACCGCTTGCTGCGCCTGCCACTGTGCGGTTTGCGCGTCGAGTTCGGCCGCGAGCGTGGCGAGCTGATCCAGATTCAGCTCGGCGGGGGCCTCGCGCGCGGGCAGCAAGCGCGCGATGTCCGCTTCGGTGATGCCCAGCCCGGCGAGCAACGCGTCGGTTTGCCCGGCAAGCGCCGCCGCTTCCCGTTCGAGCGCGGACAGATCCGGCGCGTGCGGTGCTTCGGGGAACTCGGGCGCTGCCGGCGAGTGCGCCTGCGAGGCCGATGCCGATCCGCCCGGCGCATGTTCGTCGGCGTGCGCTTCTTCGGCGGTGAGCGCGGCGGGCACCACAGACGCCACGGGCGCGGCGTCGGGCGCGGGCGTCGGGCGCGAGCCGGCGCCCCCGGAGGCCGGCCGGCCGAGATAAGCGTCGGCGGGCAACGGCGGCGCGGCGGCATCTTCCCAGCCGGCGATCACGCGCAAGACGTCGTCGCCGTCTTCGTCGTCGATCGTGGCGAGCCCGCGGTACAGGACGATGCCGCATGCCGCGCCGGGGAACAGCCAGACGGTTTCCGCGCGCATCGGGCACGCGTCGACGCGCGTCGCGCCGCCGGCCGAGCGCTCGACGAAGCAGCGCGCCCGCACGCGCGGCAACGCGCCGGCGACGATCGGATGCTGCGCGTGCAGGTTGACGAGCTCGATGTCCTCGTCGCCGCGCCAGAACCCGGCGATCCGCTGATCGCGCGGTGCGGTATGGAAATGCTCGGCGCGCGTGCCCGAAGGCAGGTGAGGCCACCGCTCGGCCAGCCAGCGCGCGTCGAACGGCCCGAGATCGCGCACGCGCTGCGGATGCGACGGCGGCAGCGCGCGAAAATCGGCGAGTACCCGCTCGGCGGGGTCGCGCGCATCGACGAGCCGCGCCTTGCATGCCGCGCCGATGCGTGCGCGCACCGCGAACGGCGCGCCGCCCGCGTGCTCGCGGCCCGCCGGCGCGCATGCGTCGCCGTAGACGAGAAATTCGCCCGCCGGCTTCGGCCAGCCCTCGTCGAGCGGCGCATGGGCGCCGAGCCATTGCTGGGCGATCTGCCAGAGCGTGGCCTCCGGCGCGAGATCGCCGGGGCCGTCGGGCGCGTGCGCGCGCAGCGCGAAGCAGGCGAGCGCGCCGATCGACAGCCGGTCGGCGCGTTCGATGCGCAGCGTGCGGCACATCAGCGCGAGCGTTTCGGGTTTGACGATTTTCATGATGGAATCCGAACGAATGCGCGGCTCAGCCGAGCTGGATCAGTTGGCCGTCGAACTTCAGCGACGCGCTGCCGTTCAGCTTGACGTTGGTGCCGTTCAGCTTGACGTCGGTCGCGCTCACGTCGATCGCGCCGTCGCTGCCGAGCTTCAGCGATGCGCTGCCGCAGCCGGCCGCGATCTTGCCTTCGTCGAGCTCGACGCTCGATTTGCCCGCCGTGACGCCGATCTTCGCTTCGCGCACGTCGAGCTTCGCCTTGCCCTGCGCATGCGCGAGCGTGACGCCGTCGGCCGTCGCGACGAGCCGGTTGCCCTTGAAGCCGAGCTGCGCGTCGGAAGCGCTCATCCGCACGGCGCTCAGGTGCTGCACGTGCTTCGCGAACTTCTGCTGCAGGTTGTCGACCTTCAGCGCGACGAGCTTCTGCTTGGCCTTCAGCTCGACGAGCTTCGCTTGCTTCACCTTGATCGCGACCGCCGCGAGCGCGCCGGCGGGCGACGGCGGCGTGGGGATGAGCGCGCTGACGCCGAACGTGTTCTGATCGGTCGACAGCACTTCGTTTTCCGAAATGTCGGCTTCGAGATCGGCGATGTCCTTCATGCATTCGTCGAGATCGCGGCGCAGCCCGATCAGGTCCTTCAGGTCGAACTGGGTCGTCGGGTCGGCCGGCACCGCGAACAGCAGCGTGTCGCTCGCGTGGACGTGCGCGTGCTTCGCCGCTTCGACGCCCCAGCGGCCCTTGCCGACGCTCATCGCGGCGCCCGCCGCGCCGGGCCCCTTCGCGTGCGTCGACCACGAGACGCCGTCGACGGTGAGCGACATCCGCGTCGCGTGCGTGAGGTTCTTCGCGGCGAGCGCGATGCCCTGCTTGCCGAGCGACAGATCGGCGACGAGCGGCAACGCCTCCTGGAGCTTCGCGACGTTCGCGAGCAGCGTGCGCGAGGTCGCCATCAGCGCCGTGCTGACGCCGGTCACGCCGGCGAACTGCGCGGCGGATATGCCGAAGCCCGCCCACGGCAGATCGGCGAGCTTGCCGCCGCCCTTGATGAGCCCCGCGGCGGCGGCCGCGGACCCGGCGTTCGCGAGGCCCGACACGATCATGAACTTGCGCACCGTGCCCTTGAGCTTGTCGAGCTGCTTTTGCAGCAGCGCGGACGCGTCCTGCCCGGCGGACAGCCGGATCGCGCCCGTCGCGGACTGCTTGTGCAGCGTCTGCAGCAGTGTCGATGCGCTGTCGTTGATCTCGAAGCTCCGGCTGCCGGGCAGCATCCAGCGCAGGTTGCCCTGCAGCGTCGTCAGGAAGTTCGCGCTGACGTCGAGGCTGTTGCGCACGCCGACGTAGACGTCGGTGTTGCCGCCCATCGACACCGAGCACTTGAGCCCGCCCGAGAAGCTGTACGCGTTGCCGAGCGAGAAGTCGAACTTGTTGCCGGACGTGAGGAGCGCGAGGCCGTCGCCCGGCCCGACCGCGCCGATGCCGATGTGGTTGTTCGGCGCGTGCAGCCACGTCGCCGCGCCGCTGCCGTCCTTCATGTAGAGCTGGTTGTGCTCGGTGAGGATGCGATGCTCGGCGGGGTTGCGGCGCGTGACGACGCTGCGGTGCGACGAGTTGGGCACCGCGCCGACGATCACGGGGCGGTCCGGATCGCCGCCGTCGAATGCGATCTTCACTTCGGTGCGCTTCAGCAGCGGCAGGTGCATGCCGCGGTCGTCGCCCGCGTAGGGCGTCGCCATCCGGATGCGCGCGGAGGCCTTGTTCGCCGGATGCGCGGTGTGCGCGAACGGAAAGCGCACCTTGTACTGGCCGTATTCGTCGAGCTCGGCGAGCTTGCCGCCGCCCTCGCCGTCGACGATCGCGCTGACGACGCCCGCCGCGCGCGGCTTGGGCGTCGTGCGCGGCGGCCGGTACTGGAGGTCGGCGGCAATCGCCTCGAACTCGGCGCGGTAGATGGGCTCGCCCGGCGTCGCGCCGAACGGCGCGTCGAGATCGGGAAACAGCAGGTGTGCCTGCGAGCCGCGATGCGTGAGCGCCGTCACCAGATAGCGGCCGTCGAAATCCTCGCGGTAGTGGCCCGACAGCGCGAAGAAGCGGCCGGCGCGCAGCCCGGCCGCGGTCGATTCGCCGGCGAATCGGCGCCCTTCGCAGACGAGCGCCTCGGCGCGCAGCTTCGCGTAGCGCTGCCCTTCGTCCTTCGTGTGGAAGTGCTCGTCGCTCGACACCCGCTCGCCGACGCCGTCGCGCGCCACGCGCTCGCGGACTTCGAGCGAGAGCTCCGCCTTGCGGTGGTTGAAGTCGCGCAGCACGACTTCGCGCGGCAGCGGCGTCGCCCGGCATGTGAACGCCTGCACGCGGTCCGCTTCGATGCCCGCGTCGAGGCTGGTCGCGGGTAGGTAGCGCAGCGCGAGATCGTCGGCGGGGCCGGGCTGATGGCGGCGGTCGTCGACGATCACGAGCGTTTCGTGCCGGCCGTCATGCTCGAAGTAGTAGTAGAGGCCTTCCTTCTCCATCCAGCGCGACACGAAATCGAGATGGCTCTCGTCGTATTGGCAGACGAAGCTGCGCTTGCGGTAGCCGCCGCCGTGCCGCATGCGGAAATCGCGGCTGCCGAACGAGGCGGCGCGCAGCACGCGCTTGACGATGTCGGGAATCGTCTGCTCGTTCAGATAGACGTCCGACGCCTTGTACAGCGATAGTCGCCAGAGGCGCGGCACGAGCGTCGCGCGATAGACGGTGAAGTCGCGAAAGCGTTTCTTCTGCTCGAATTCGGCGAGCACGCCGGCATAGCGGGTGGTGCCGGCCTCGCCGAACGGCGGCAGGATCGCGAGCGTCGCCCCGCGGCTCAGCATCTTCGCGAAGTCGATCCGCAACTGCCTGCTCACGAGCGTGATCTCGAACCGGTACGGCTGCGAGATCGCGTCGCGGCCGTTGATGTCGACGACGTCGAATGTCGCGGGGTCGTACGCGTCGCTCGCGAACGTGAAGCGTCGCGCGTTCGCGGACGGCGCGGCGTTCGCGCGCGACGCGGGCGCATCGTGGCGGGGGGACGAAGGCATCGGGAACTCCTGGTCGGCGAGGGGCGTCAGCGTGCGTTGGGTGCGTTGGGTGCGTTGGGTGCGTTGGGTGCGTTGGGTGCGTTGGGTGCGTTGGGTGCGTTGGGTGCGTTGGGTGCGTTGGGTGCGTTGGGTGCGTTGGGTGCGTTGGGTGCATCGACCGCATCGACCGCATCGACCGCGTCGATCGCGTCGATCGCATCAGACGCATCGCTCCGGTCCCGTGCATCGGAGTCGGCCGGCGCGTCGTTCGAGACGACGAAGCGGCCGCCGGCGTCGATGGCGACGCGAATCGCAGGCATCGGCGCCGCGTTGCCCGCGCACACGAGCACGTGCTGCGCGAGCGCGGGCAGCACGTGGCGCTGCAGGATGAAATCGACGTTGCGCGCGCCCGATTCGACTTCGGTGCAGCGCGCGGCGACGTGCGCGACGACGGCGTCGTCGTAGACGATGCGCGTCGCGTGCTGCGCGGCGACGCGCGCCGCGATGCGCTCGAGCTTCAGCCGCGCGATGTCGGCGAGCGTATCGGGCGCGAGCGGCGCATACGGAATCTCGGTCATCCGCGCGAGCAGCGCCGGCTTGAAATGGCGCGACAGCGCCGGGCGCACCGCCGCGCGCATCGCGTCCGGATCGGGCCGCGCGCCGCGCGCGGCGATGTCGGCGATGATGTCCGCGCCGAGATTCGACGTGAGGAAGATCACCGTGTTCGCGAAGTCGACCTCCTTGCCTTCGCCGTCGGACAGCGAACCCTTGTCGAACACCTGGTAGAACAGGTTCAGCACGTCGGGGTGCGCCTTCTCGACTTCGTCTAGCAGCACGACCGAATAGGGCCGCTGGCGCACCGCCTCGGTCAGCATCCCGCCCTCGCCGTAGCCGACGTAGCCCGGCGGCGAGCCGATCAGGCGGCTCACGTCGTGCCGCTCCTGGAATTCGCTCATGTTGACGACGACGATCGAGCGCTCGTCGCCGAACAGCGCATCGGCGACCGCGAGCGCGGTCTCGGTCTTGCCGGTGCCCGACGGCCCCGCGAGCAGGAACACGCCGAGCGGGCGGCGCGGATCGTGGACGCCGGCCGCGCCCGCCTTCACGGCTTCGGAGATCTGTTCGATCGCGTGATCCTGGCCGCGGATGCGGCGGCGCAGCGTATCGGCGAGCCGCAGCATCACGTTCGCGCGATCGCGGCGCAGCTTGCCGGCCGCGATGCCGGTCCAGTCGGCCACGACGTCGGCGATCGCGTCCGGATCGACGTCGATTCGCACGAGCGGCGTGTCGCGCTGCGCGTGCTCGAAGCGGCGCGTCGCTTCGGCGAGCGCACGAGCCGCGCGCTCGCGCGCGTCGGCGTGCGGCGCGCGCAGAGGAGGCCGCGCCCGCGCATCCGGGTTCGGGGCGACGCGCGCGCACGTCCCGGCGGGCATGCGTGCGTCGGCGTCGCGGGCGCTCGAGCCGGTTTCGGCATCGGCAGGGGCGGCGTCGGCCGCATCGGCCATCTTGGCGACATCGGCGATATCGGAAACGTCGGCACTATCGGCGAGCTCGCCGGCATGGGCCGTTCCGGTCGTTCCAGCCGCATCCGTTGCAGCCGTTGCATCCGCCGCCGCCCGGCACGCGCGGCGTGCGTCGACGAGCGCCTGCGCGGCGTCGCGCTGCGCCGCCCACGCGTCGCGCAGCGCGCCGGCGCGCGCGGACAGCGCGGCGAGCTCGCGATCGATGTCGGCGACGCGCGGCGTATCCGGCGCGCAGCGCTCGGCCAATTCGTCGCGCAGCGCGCGCCGCTCGCGCTCGAGCGCCTGGATCGCGCGCTGCGCGTCCTCCAGCGCGGCGGGCTTGGTCTGCTGGCGCACCTTCACGCGCGCGCACGCGGTGTCGAGCAGGTCGATCGCCTTGTCCGGCAACTGCCGGCCGGTGATGTAGCGCGCCGACAGCTCGGCCGCGGCGACGAGCGCGTCGTCGCGGATCGTCACGCCGTGCGCGTCCTGATAGCGCTCCTTCAGCCCGCGCAGGATCATCACCGACGTCGCGACGTCCGGGCTGTCGAGCTTCACCGGCTGGAAGCGCCGCGCGAGCGCCGCGTCCTTCTCGAAATACTTCTTGTATTCGCTCCACGTGGTGGCTGCGATCGTGCGCAGCTCGCCGCGCGCGAGCGCGGGCTTCAGCAGGTTCGCCGCGTCGGACGCGCCCGCCGCGCCGCCCGCGCCGATCAGCGTGTGCGCTTCGTCGATGAACAGCACGACGGGCGTTTGCGACGCGCGGATCTCGGCGATCACGCGCTTGAGCCGCTGCTCGAATTCGCCCTTCACGCTCGCGCCCGCCTGCAGCATGCCTAGGTCGAGGCCGAGCAGCGTCGCGCCGCGCAGCGTCGCCGGCACGTCGCCTTCGGCGATCCGCAGCGCGAGCCCTTCGACGACGGCCGTCTTGCCCACGCCCGGCTCGCCGACGCACACCGGATTGTTCTTGCGCCGCCGCGCGAGGATGTCGACGATCTGGCGGATTTCCGCGTCGCGACCGAAGACTGGATCGATCCCGCCGGCGCGCGCTTTCGCGGTGAAGTCCTCGCAGTAGCGGGCGATCGCGCTCGATGCGTCGCGCGTGTCGCTCGCCTCGCCCGGCGCGGCGTCGAGCGCGCCGGACGCGCGCGATTCGATCGATCGCGCGCACGCGCCGCTCGCAAAGCGCGCGACGAGCGCGTCCTTGCGCAGCGACTGCAGCACGTCGTCGCCGCCGGGCGACGGCTGCCGCGCCGCGCGGGCGACCGCGGCGGCGAGCACGGCCGCCGAGCGGATGTGCGTGTCGCCGAGCTCGAGCGACGCGATCAGCCACGCGTCCTGCAACAGCGCGAGCAGCGACGGCGCGAACGCGGGGCGGCCGCCGTCGCCCGCCGGGCGCGCGTCGAGCGCGGCGTCGGCCTGCCGGCGCAGGCGCGCCGCGTCCGCGCCGCACGCGCGCAGCAACAGCGCGACGTCGGCCGACGGTTCGTCGCACAGCCGCGCGAGCAGGTGCTCGACGGCGACGTCGTCGTGCCGGCGCGCGACGCACGCGCCGACGGCGCTTTCGAGCGCGTTCCGGCAATAGGGGTTGAGCTGTTCGATCAACGGTTTCAGGTCAACCAGCAGCATGATGGGGTCTCGCTTGATCAAAGAGGGAAGTCGGAAGACGGAATTTGGGCGACGCCGCGCGTTCCGCGCTCGGGCCGCCCAGCCACGCGTCGAGCCCGACGCGCGACCACGCGCGGCGGCCGCAGCGCGCGGGGGCCGCGTCGCGCGCGCGCACGCGCACCACGACGTCCACGGCGAACGGTTGGGTCAGATACAGGCGTACGAGCAAGCGCAGCCGGGCAAACGCATCGCCGCCCGGCATCAGCGCGCGGAACAGCGGGCCGGGCACGTCGCCGAGCACGATCCGCAGCCGGGCGCCGTCGTCGCGCATGCGCGCGCCGACCCGCGCGTCGGCGCCGAGCCGGCGCGCGCGCGTGCCGACGCGGGTGCGCTGGTCGTCCGGAATCGGCAGCCATTGCGACACGCACGGCTCGATGTCGACCGTCGCGGGCGCGAACGCGTCGGCGAGCAGCGCGCGCAGACCGGCCGCGGAGCGCGGCCGCTGGCTGAGCAGCCCGACGTAGCGCAGCAGCGCGTGCTCGTGCAGGCCCGCGTCGCGCGCGATGCGCGCGTCGACGCCCGCGAGTGCGTAGAGCGGGCGCAGCGCGTGTTCGTCGCGTTCCTCGACGATCCGCAGCGCCAGCCGATGCTTGAGCCACGCGTCGAACAGCAGCGGATAGAGCGCGCGATGCAGCACGTCGAGAAAGCCGCGCGCCGCGTGGCGGCCCCTGAACGCTTCGTCGATCAGGTCCTCGGTGTAGAACGTCGGCAGCGGCGAGGACACGCCGTACAGACCGAAGAAGTTCGCGACGACCCGGTAGCCGCCGTCGTCGGCCTTGTCGATGCGCTCGACGTCGGTGTCCGGAAACGACAGCGAGAGATTCGGCCGCGTGTGGATCGGCAGCGGCGCGTCGGGCCGCCCCGCGGCGTCGCCGCGCCGTTCGCGCGCGATGCGCCGCAGCAGCCGGATCGCCTGGAAATACGCGAAGTGCTTCGCCTCGCCGAGCAGAACGGGTTCTAGAGCAGGCATTGCGCCCCCATTCGCGGCGGCCACGCGAAGCGCACGCCGTCGGGCGACGCGTCGATCTCGACGCGCGTGTAGGTGTTGATCGCCGCGTATTCGGCCAGAAAGCGCTCGAGCACGCAGCCGAACAGATACAGCTCGCCCGCGCCGCCGAACGCATGGGCGCTGCAGCGCAGCGCCACGCGCTGGCCGCTCAGCATCCGCTCGCCGATGATCCGCGTCTCGGCCCGCACGTCGACCGATTCGATGCCGTCGATGCGGCGGCGGTCGGCTTGCGCGCGCGCGTCGTCGCCGCGTTCGCCGAACGCGTGGAGCGCGAGCATGCGCTTCAGATGATCGGCGTCGCCGAGCGACAGGAAGTTCAGCGCGAGATGGCTGATGGTGCGCCACAGCAGCGGTTCGCCGAGCGGCGGATCGAGCGGCGGGCTCACGGGCGCGATGTTGGCGAACGTGAAGCGCTCGGGCGAGCTGTCGGTCGCGCGGCACACGTCGCCGATCTTCAGGCGCGCGGGCAACGCGCCGTTCGTGCACGACAGGCCGATCGACAGCGTTTCCGTGGCGAGCGCCTCGCCGGGCGGGTAGGCGAGCGCCAGATGGAGATCCTGCCCGTGGCCGTCGAGCGCGGCGCGGCGAATCAGCCGGTAGCTCGCGGCGTTCGCGTCGTCGCCCGCGACGCCGAACGGCACGTAATGGCGGTCGACCGCGTGGCCGGGGCGGTAACCGATCACGCGGTCGACCGAGTAGATCCGGTAGTGGCCCGACGTGTCGCCTTCGGGCTGCAGCCGGTAATCGGTCGCGCGATGCTCGTGCTGGATCGGCACCGCTTCGTGCGCGAACAGGTTCAGCGCGGCGGCGACGTTCAGCCGGAAGCTGTCGCGATCGATGCCGGGCAGCCAGTCGGGCGCGCTGTCGAGCGCGAGCCATACGCTGAACTGCGCGCCAGCGCGCGCCGCGCGCCAGCGCTCGAGGCCGCCCAGCTCGACGAACAGGAATTTCTCGGCGAACGCGAAATATTCGTGCAGCAGCCGGAAGCCGGGGAACGCCCGCTCGGGGCAGGGCAACAGCGCGTCGTCGAAGCCCGCCGGGCGCAGCGCGCGGGCGCCGAGCGCGCAGCGCGGGCCGGGCAGCTCGGGCGGGCCGCCCGCGATCTCGACCGCTACGACGTGCTGCATCAGCAGCGCGAACAGGCGGCTTGCGTGCAGCCGCTCGCCGCCGATGAACAGCCGAATGCGCGTTGCGTCCCATTCGCTCGCGTCGAGGCCGAGCATCTCGAAGTCGAGCCGCAGCGCGGGCCCGCCGTGCGCGGGCGGCACGAACCGGCAGCCGGCGAGCGCGATCGGCTCGATGTCGAGCTCGCCGCACGTGCGAAACCGGCAGGCGGTGCCGTCGACGGGCACCGATTCGATCTCGGTGCCGGCCGCGATCACCGCGCGCTCGCGCAGCGCGCCGCGCGGCTCGAACGCGATCAGCGTGGCCGCCGGCACCGGGCGCAGCGAGTGCGGAAACAGCAGGTTCGCGAGCGCCTGCACGAGCTCCGGCAGGCCTTCGTCGAGCTTTTGCCGCGCGAGCCCCGTCAGGAACGCGACGCCTTCGAGCAGCCGCTCGACGTCCGGGTCGCCCGACGGCGCGCCGAGCATCGGCGCGAGCAGCGGGTGCGCGCGGGCGAACTCGGCGGCGAGCTCGCGCAGGCGAACGAGCTCGTCCTCGTAATAGCGATTGGGCGTGGTGGTGGCCATGATGGACGCGGGGTGCGCGGCGAAATCGCACGCGCTTCAGGAAATCGTTCGGATATCGATCTTTCCGTTGCCGGTGACGGTCGTCAGAAAGCGCGCCGGCACGTCGTGCGCGTCGATCACGAGCCGCGCATCGAGGCTGAAGCGCAGCGTCGCCGCATCGGGCCCGCGCTCGGCGAGCGAGACGCGCGGCGCTTTCAGCCGCGGCTCGTAGCAAGTGATCACGCGCTCGATCTGCGCTTCGATTTCGCGGGCGGAGCCTTGCGCGAAGCCGCCCGCGAGATTCGTGAAATCCGGCACGCCGAAGGCGGGATCGATCGGCACGTGGCCCTGCCGCGTGTTCAGGATGCGGCGCAGGTGGTCGATGATCGAGTGCGCGAGCACGTCGGCGGGCGGCGGGCGATCGTGCTCGCCGCCCGCTTCCCGGTTCGCGATCCGCTCGAGCAGCCGGCGCTCGAGCGTGCGCGGCTCGCCGGCCCGCGACGATTCGCGATCAGCCATTCGTCCAGTTTGCGGCGCCCGCGATGCCCGATTCCGCGTGTTCCAACGAGTATCCCGAATACGCGAACTTGATCTCCTCGATATAGCCGAGCAAGCCTTCCTTGATGCCGTTGCTATCGTCTTTGTGCGGCGTGGGCGAGTATTGGTCCATGTGGGTGATCAGCACTTTTTCGAACTTGTACGTGAACAGGAGTTCGGTCAGGTCCCCACCTGTTGTATCCGTCTTCGGACGGTGGATCGTGATCTCGAACTCTTCCATCATCTCGCGCTTGCCGAGCGCCTGCAGGAATTGCGGCGACGATCTGTCCATTTCCTTCGTCAACGTGATCGTGCCGCGAGCGGCGGCGGCGGGCGTCAGGCCTTCCTGGAGCCTGGCGGGCATGTCGTAGTCGTTCTTGAAGGCGAGGATGTGGATCTTCCCGTCATGACCTTCCTGAACGACGGAGCCTTTGATTTCCCCCTGGGTTTTTCCTTTGACCTTGAGATATATTCCGGCCAGCATGGTGCTCTCCTTTTTGCGTGATGGCGGCGCAGCGCGCCGAGTTGACGAAGACGGCTCCGGGCTCGACCCGACGTCGCCGGCGTCGCGCGTGCGATGCCGGCAGCGGTTCGTCAGGTATCCGAATCCATCGGCGTGAATCGATTATCGAGCGGGCGCGTTTGATTTCCGTTTCGCCGGGCCGGGCGAATGTTTCCGATGAAATCCGCCCGACCCGCCCGCCTAGCGCTTTTCGAGCTTGCCGACGAGCGACAGCGTGAAGAACGCGCCCATGTACTTGAAGTGCGGCCGCACCTTCATGTCCACGCGATACCAGCCGGGTTCGCCCTCGACGTCCGACACGACGATCTGCGCCTGCCGCAGCGGGCGGCGGCTGCGCACGCTCTGCGACGGGTTGTCCATGTCGACGACGTACTGGCGGATCCACTGGTTGAGCTCCTGCTCGAGATCGCCGCGCTCCTTCCACGAGCCGATGTTTTCCCGCTGGATCACCTTGATGTAATGGGCGAGCCGGTTGACGACGAAGATGTACGGCAGTTGCGTGCTGAGCCGATAGTTGAGCTCGGCCTCCTTGCCTTCCTTGCTGATGCCGAAGAACTTCGGCTTCTGCGTGGAGTTCGCGGAGAAAAAGGCGGCGTTGTCGCTGTTCTTGCGCATCGTCAGCGCGATGAAGCCCTGTTCGGCGAGCTCGAACTCGCGGCGCTCGGAAATCAGCACGTCGGTCGGGATCTTGTTCTGGATCTCGCCCATCGATTCGTACGCGTAGAGCGGCAGATCGGTCACCGTTCCGCCGCCTTTCGGCCCGATCACGTTCGCGCACCAGCGATAGTCGGCGAAGCTCGCGGTGAGGCGCGTCGCGAACGCGAACGCCGCGTTGCCCCACAGAAAATGCGCGTCGCCGCCGTCGACGCGCTCCTCGTAGTTGAAGCGCTTGACGGGCGTCGTGTTCGCGCCGTAAGGCAGCCGCAGCAAGAAGCGCGGCAGCGTGAGGCCGACGTAGCGCGCGTCCTCGCTTTCGCGAAACGCATTCCATTTCGCGTATTGCGGCCCCTCGAACAGCGAGGCGAGATCCTTCACGTTCGGCAGCTTGCCGAACGAATCGATGCCGAAGAACGCGGGGCCCGCCGCCGCGATGAACGGCGTATGCGCCATCGCCGACGTGCTCGCGACGTACTGCAGCAGCTTGACGTCCTGCGCGCCGGGCCCGAACGTGTAGTTCGCGACGATCGCGCCGATCGGCTGGCCGCCGAATTGGCCGTACTCGGCCGTATAGACCTTCTGGTACAGCCCGGATTTCGTGATGTCGGGCGAATCCTCGAAGTCGTCGAACAGCGCCGTTTTGCCGACGTCGAGAATCTGAACCTTCACGTTCTCGCGGAAATCCGTTCGATCGACGAGAAACTTCAGCGAGCGCCACGTCGATTCGAGTTGCTGGAATGCCGGGTCATGGAGGATCGCGTCGATCTGCCGGCACAGCTTGCGGTCGATCTCGGCGATCATGTCGTCGATCGTCGCCTGGCTCACGGTCTCGATCGGGCGCTTGGGCTTCGCCAGATGCGCGACGAACGCCTGGATGCCGTGGCGCGTGATCGGGTATGCGTCTTCGTCGCGCTTCACGCGCGCGGCCTCGATCAGCTCGTCGAGCAGCGAGGCGGGGGACTCGGGCGGCGTCGCGTCCGGCGCGTCGTCGTGCTTCGGGGATTGCAGGTGTTCGCCTTCCATGGTCGTCTGTTCCGTGTCGCGGTTCATTGTTCGTCGAGGCCGAGTTCGTCGAGCAACTGCTTGCGCGCGCCCTTGTCGGCGACGATCTCCTGGATGCGCCTGCGAAAGCCGGGAATGTTGCCGATCGGGCTCTTCAGCGCTTTCAGCGCGTCGCGCAGCGCGATCAGCTGCTTGAGCTCGGGCACTTTCTCGACGATCGCGTCGGGCGAGAAATCGTGCACCGAATCGAAGCCGAGCGTGACGGACAGCCGGTCGTCCTCGCCGGCCTGATCGTCCAGCAGGTTCGGCACGCTGAGCGCGAGCTGGAGGTTCTGCGCCCTCATCACGTCGTTGAAGTCGTCCTTGTCGACGTTCACGGGCGAGAGCTCCTCGAGCGGCGGCTTGTCGGCGGCCGTCGAGAACTCGCCGAGCACGAGCACCTTGAGCGGCAGCTCGACCTCCGCCTGCGCGTCGCCCGTCGCCGGGCGATAGACGATGTTGACCCGCTCTTTGGGTGCGACGGATCCGTTCGTTGTCATGTTGGGTTCTCCTCTTCGTTGTCGCTCGCGGGCGACGGTCGTGCGCGGATGCGCGCGGCGTTTTGCACGAAACGCTCAAAAGCCGCATCGGCGCGGCAAGTATCGAAGGAAAGACGGAACCGGCGTTAGCCGCCGGGTTCCAATTTTTGGTCGCCGCGTGCCGCCTTCGTTGCGGATGAAAAGAACCGTGCGGCGCATCGCTAAGATCGATTGATGTCCGAAACAAAGACGGTTTAGTATTCGCCGACCTCTGAGACCTATGCACGGAAATTCCATCGATGCCGGGCCGCCCGCGCGCGCCCGGCCCGCACGCATCACGCGAACGGCGCGCACCGCGCCGCGCCGCGACGATCGCGCGTTCGCGCCGGGCGGCGCGCTGAACGCGGCGGGGCTGCTGCTGCTGCTGTTCTACGCGAATCATCTGCTGTCCCGGCCCGGCGCGTGCACGTCGCTCAATCACACGCTGTCGGCCGTCGTGTGGCCCGCGCCGGTGCTCGGCATCGCGCTGCTGCTGCACTGCCGGCGGCCGCTCGCATGGTGGCTCGGCGCGGGTTCGCTGTTCGCCACGCTGCTCGCCGCGGGCTCGCTCGACTGGGTGCCGTGGCACGTCGACGCGCTGTTCGCGGCCGTCAACGTCGTCGAGGCGATCGCGGGCGCGTGGCTCGCGCGGCGCTATCTGATCGCGGGCGGCGGGGTGGACACGCTGCGCGGCTTCGCGATGTTCGTGCTGCTGCTGCCGCTCGGCATGGCGGCGATGCACGCGACGCTCGCGGCGGCGATCCTGTCGGTATGGATGAACGACCGCGAATGGCTGAGCGAATGGTCGCGCGCGTATGCGGCGAACGCGCTCGCGCTGCTCGTGCTGCTGCCGGCGCTCCTCACGTGGAACGCGCGCGCATGCGGCGCGGCGTGGTCGCGCAGCCGCAATCAGTTGCCGGTGCTCGCGACGTTCGGCTCGCTGTGCTTCGCGTCGATATGGGGATACCAGGCCGAGGTCGCGCGCGCGCTGCTCGCGCTGTCGCTGAGCTGGGCCGCGCTCGAGGGCGGCCTCGTGCTCGCGTCCCAGCTCAACGCGCTCTCGGCGATCGCCCTGATCGCGATGACGCTCGGCGGGCGCGGCCCGTATGCGTGGCATCACGACGGCCACGGCGTCTGGGCGCTGCAGGTCGATCTGATCGGCGTCGCGATCCTGTCGATGTGCATCGCGATCGCGACGGGCGAGCGGCGGCGGCTTGCGCGGCAGATCGAACGATCGCGCCGTTTCGAGTCGCTCGGCTTTTTCGCCGGCGGAATCGTGCACGATTTCAGCAACGTGCTGACGACGATCGATTGCCACGCCGAATACGCGTCCGAGCGGCTCGCGAGCGGCGCGCGCGCGGACGATTCGATCGACGAGATTCATCGCGCGGTCGAACGCGGCCGCGATCTGGCGGCGCAGATCCTGCTCGCCGCGCGCCGCGGCGAGCCCGTGCTGACGCGGGTGAGCGTCGACGAGGTCGTCGACGAGGCGCTCGCCGCGACACGCGCGGCCGCGTGGCGCGGCGTCGAGATCGTTCGATGCGGCGATGGCGCGCGCGACGGCGCCCGGCGTGGCGACGTTCGTCACGTCGTATTCGCCGATCGCAGCCAGCTCGCGCGCGCGGTCATGAATCTCGTCGGCAATGCGGTGCGCGCGGCGCGCGCGACGGTTGTCGTGCGTGTCGGGGTGAACGGCGGGGTGAATGGCGGCGCGAGCGATGGGGCGAGCCGCGGCGCGAACGACGGCGGCGCGCCGGCCGCTCGCGCATTCGACGTCGCGATCGGCGAAGCGGCGATGCCGGGCGGCGTGTGGATCGAGGTGAGCGACGACGGCGAAGGCATCGACGTCGAGCCGCTCGACCGCATCTTCGAGCCGTTCTATTCGAACCGCTCCGGCGCGCCGGGGACGGGGCTGGGTCTCGCGATCGTCGCGGGCGCGGCGCTCGCGCACCGCGGGCAGATCGCCGTCGCGACGGATCGGGGCGCGGGCAGTTGCTTCCGGCTCACGTTGCCGGCGGCATGGGGAACGGGCGCGCCCGGCGCAATGGACGCCGGCGCGCCCGGCGCAGTACAGGAGAGGACATGACGAATGTGACAAGATCGCCGGCGGTGCTCGTCGTCGAGGACGACGAACCGTTGCGGCGCGTGCTTTGCAATTACCTGTCGGGCCACGGGATGGCCGTGGACGGCGTGGGAACGGCGGCAGCGGCCGCCGAATCGGTCGGGCGGCGCGAATACGAGATGGTGCTGCTCGATCTCGGCCTGCCGGACGGCGACGGCATCGACGTGCTGCTGCGCTGGCGCGAAACGCAGCGCTTTCCGCTCATCTGCGTGACGGGGCGCAGCGAAGAGGCCGATCGCATCATGGGCCTCGAATTCGGCGCGGACGATTACGTCGTGAAGCCGTACTCGCTGCGCGAGGTGCTCGCCCGGATGCGCGCGCTGTGGCGGCGCGCCGAGCCGTCGACGACGCCCGTGCGGCGCGGCAGGCATCCGCGTGCGTACCGCTTCGACGGATGGACGCTGAACATGAACACGCGCCGGCTGTTGACGCGCGATGCGCAGGAAATTCCGCTGACGGTCGGCGAATTCAACCTGCTCGCGTTCTTTCTCGGCTCGCCGTCGCGCGTCGTCACGCGCGCGCAGTTGCTCGAGTGCACGCGTGCGTTCGACGACGTGTTCGATCGCGCGGTCGACGTGCAGATCTGGCGGCTGCGCAAGAAAATCGAGAAGGATCCGAAGCATCCCGAACTGATTCGAACCGAGCGGGGCGTCGGCTACTACTTCGACGCGAAAGAGGTGGAGACGCTATGGGGATGAGCGAACGGCGCCCGCCCGGCGGCGCGGCGGCGCGCGCGCGCATGCCGATCGATGTCCAAGCGCTCGCCGTGCTGGGGCGCACGGACATCGATTCCGCCATGCCCGCGGGCGCCGACGTGCGCGCCGACGCGAGGTTCGACGCGCTGCACGCGGAGCTTGCGAAGCTCGCGTCGCCGGGCGCGAGCGGGCAAGTCGATTGGCGCGCGGCGACGCATCTCGCCGCCGAATTGCTGCGCGAGCGCGGCAAGGATTTGCTCGTCGGCTGCTATCTGGCGGGTGCGTTGCTGCAGACGGGCGGCGCGGCGGGGCTGCGCTGCGGACTCGAAATCGTCGGCGATCTCGTCGAACGTCATTGGGATGCGATGTCGCCGCCCGTGTCGCGGATGCGGGCGAGGCGCGGGGCGCTGCAATGGCTGGTCGATCGCGTCGACGCCATGCACGATGCAGGAGCCGCGGCATGCGGCGGCGCGTGCTCGGCCGAACTGGTCGCGCAATTGCGCGCGGCCGCGCGGCGCATCGATGCGCTGCTCGCCGAGCGTGACGACGACGCGCCGACGATGCGCGCGGTGCATGCGTTCGCGGAGCGATTGCCTGTTGAGGTGGTTGAGGTGGTGGAAGTGGCTGACGAGGCTGATGTGGCTGAGGCGGCTGAGGCGGCTGAGGCGGCTGAGGCGGCTGAGGCGGCTGAGGCGGCTGAGGCGGCTGAGGCGGCTGAGGCGGCTGAGGCGGCTGAGGCGGCTGAGGCGGCTGATGTGGCTGATGTGGCTGATGTGGCTGAGACGGCCGAGGCCGATGCGCACGGCTCGACGGGAGGGCCGGCCGCGGAAATCGCGATTGCCGCCGCCGAACAGGCTTTGATTGATCCGGCCGGTCGAGCCGCGCCGAGCGCCGGCACGGATACGAACGCGAACGCAGACGCCGCCAGGCAACCGGCGCGGCTCGACGAAGCGGCCGGCCGCGACCGCGCGCTCGCCGATGCGCTCGCGCAATTGCATTGCGTCGCGACGGCGTTCGCGCAAGCGGACTGGGCCGACGCGCGCGGCTTCCGGCTGCGCCGCGTCGCGTGCTGGTCGAGCGTGTGTGCGCTGCCGGAAACGGACGCGGAGAACGGAAGAACGCGGATCGCCGCGCCGAGCGCTTCGATCGTCGGCGCGGCGAAGAACATCGACGAGGATGGCGAGCCCGTGGCGGCGGTGCGCTTCGCCGAAGCGCATGCGCAGGCGTTCCCGCTCTGGCTGGATTTGCAGCGCATCGCCGCGCGCGCGCTCGCGCGCGCGGGAGGCGACGGCGCCGATGCGCGGCGCGAAGTGGAGACGGCGGTTCGTGCACTGCTTGCGCGGCTGCCGGGCCTCGACGCGCTGACGTTCGCGGACGGCACGCCGTTCGCCGACGACGCGACGCGCGCATGGCTCGGCGAGCTTGGCGCGCCTGTTGTGGCGGCGGATGCGGTGTCGCCGTCGTCTTTGCCGCTTTCGCCGCGACCTTCGCCGCCTGAGCGATCGTCGCCGATGGCGGGCGAACCGGCGCGCGCGCCGGGCGATGCGTGCGGGGCGAGCGCCGACGATGCAGTGGACCGAGCGTGCGCGTTTGCCGCGAGCGGCCAGCTCGATCTCGCGCTCCACGCGATTCAGCATGCGATCGATCGTGCGACGAGCGCCGAACAGCGGTTGAGAGCGCGCGTGCGGTTGTGCGAGCTTGCGCGCGACCATTGGCCGCATGAGGTTCCTGAGGCGTTCGCGCGCGGCGTGATCGAACCGATTCGGCGGCACGATTTGCTCGCATGGAATCCGGAGCTGGCGCTCGACGGCTTGTCGGCCGCCTATGCGCTGCTGATTCGGCGCGATCGCGAATCGGCGCACGCGAGGACGGTGCTTGACGAGATCGCGAGCGTCGACGCGGCGCGGGCCATGCGTTTGTCGATGTGACGCGTTACGCGCGAGACCGTGTGTGGCGAAGCGCACGCCCGCGCCTGCGCGCGGCGTGCCGGTGCGAAGCGATCGTTCTCGGACGTGACGGGCGCGCGGCGAGCGCGCGAGTGGGCGCGATTCTCGCGGCTGCGCGCGGCGCGTGAGCGACGCGCGCAGGCTGCAGAACGCAGGCTGCAGAACGCAGGCTGCAGAACGCAGGCTGCAGAACGCAGGCTGCAGAACGCAGGCTGCAGAACGCAGGCTGCAGAACGCAGGCTGCAGAACGCAGGCTGCAGAACGCAGAATGAAAAGCGTAAAGCGCGCCGCCCGACAGTGATCGGGCGGCGCGTCGCGCACGGATCAGGACATCCGCGAATCGCCGGCAGCCGGATTCGGCCGATGCGCGTGCGCGCGGCGAGCACCGCCCGCGTCGCCGACGATGCTCGCATCGCTTGACGCGGCGCATGCCGACGCGGCCGGTTCGGCAGCCGGCGCCGCCTTGATCGTGTTGAACACGCCCCAGCCGCGGTTGATGTGCACGCCGCTCTCGTGCTCGCCGCTCATCGAGCGGATGCTCTCGTTGAACTCGTCCATGTAGGAGGCGCGGCCCTGCGAGGCCGGCGCACCGGCGTCGACATGCGCAGCGGGCGCGGGGTCGGCATCGCGAGTGCAGCCGCTCAGACTCGCGATCGACAGCGCGAGCGCCGCAAGGGCGGGGGGAAGAATCGGAAGTTTCATCGTGTCGCGTGTCTCGTTGACGATGGGTGCGCCGCGCGCTGGCCGGCGCTGAGCGATGCCCGGGGGGGCTTGTGGGTGCTTACCATTGCCAGCTCATGCCGATGCCCACGGCATTGCCGCCCGCGCTCATCGCGACGCCCGCCCGCACCTTGAGGTTTTCGTTGATGCGCGCGGTGCCGCCGAGCGCGACGGCGCGATGGCCCTTGTAGACCGCGCCGCCGACGCCGATCGACACCCTCTTGTCGCGGTCGACATCGGGAATCATCGTCAGCGCGGTCGCGGCGGCGACGCCGGAATACGCGTCGCGCGCGGTGTCGGTGATGCTCTGCTGAAGATCGCCGATGCGCTGGTTCGTGTACGCGTTGGCGTTCGACATTGCGAGGTTCAACTGACCGACATTCACGGCATCGGTGGCTTGCGTGCCGGCTGCGACGTGCACTATTTGTCGTTCGTCACCGTGACGACCGACGGATACCGTGTTGTTACGATCCGCTATGGAGCCAGCGCCGAGCGCGACAGTGTTTTGACCGGACGCATTTGCTTCGGCACCGATCGCGGTTGACCGGGGGCCGCTCGCATGAGCGAGCCGTCCGCTCGCGAGCGAATCGCTGTCCTTAGCGCGTGCATGGAAGTCAAGGGCGATAGAGTTCGTGCCCATTGCTGAGGCACCGGTCGAATTGAAGTTGATGGTGACGTTTGTCGCGGATCCTGAGGTTGGTGTCGCGTTAGGAATCGACGGCAGTTGTGTCGGCTGTATCGGGTGCATCGATGGTGTCGGCGTCGTCGTCGTCGGTGGCGTCGTCGTCGGCGGCGGTGGCGACGGCGGCGGTGGCGACGGCGGCGGTGGCGACGGCGGCGGTGGCGACGGCGGCGGTGGCGACGGCGGCGGTGGCGGTGGCGGTGGCGGTGGCGGTGGCGGCGGTGGCGGTGGCGGGACTTTGTTTGGTAGCGTGCGGTCCCCAACTGGTTTCAACTTAAAGTCACCTTTTTTTATCTGATCGATCACCGCGTTAAACGCCGTACTTTCAGCCTGTCCGATAGCGAGCGCATCCGTGGAAAAGCCGAGGGCCAGCGGAGCGATGGACGAACATAGTAGATGCGCGAAGCGCTGAAATGGAACGGTCGATGCGGCTCGCCCGGTGTCTTGTTGAGCATGAGAGCGGGGAAAACGGTGATATTTCATACGGATGTATAGAACCAATGAGGCGGATTGTCGTCGGGTGGGAGAATCAACTGGCGATAGCAGGAATCGATCGAATCGCGTGCTTGATTTGCTCGGCGCTCACGAGCCGCGCACATTCGAACTGCCGCAACGTTCCCGCGTGACGCGGGCATGCCGATGCATCGGCATCGTCGAAGTTCGCGCTCGCGTCGTTCCAGCAGCTATTGCACGCATGGAAATTGATCACGCGGTACGGCGTGTCGAATTCGCTGACCGGATGCGTGAATCCGCTGATCAGCACGACGGGCGCGCCGACCGCCCACGCAAGCCACGCGAGATCGCCGGGCACGCCGATCAGGCACGCCGCATGCCGCAGCCACCGTGCGCGTTCTGTCCACGGCGTGTCGGGTGGAAGAACGTGCGCGACTTGCGCGAGCGCGCTGCTTTCGTCGGCGACATCGGGCGAAGGCGAATCGACGCAGACGATCCGATAGCCGGCCGCCGTCAGAAATCGCTGCACTTGCCGCCAGCCGCCGGGCCGCTCCCAGCGCGCGCAGCGCAGCGCGCTTTGCGCGGCGATGCAGACATAGCGGCCCGCGAGCGGCCGGCTGTCGTCGGCGAGCTCGATGCGCGGCGGCGCCTCGCGCGGATCGACGCCGAGCATGTACGCGGCGCTGCGATGCACGCCGACGAGTTGCGGCGCGCTCGGCTGGTACGCGCGCGCTTCGTCGCCGGTAAAGCGCCCGAGCCGGTATGTCGCGTAATAGCACTCGGGCTTGACGAGCTCGGGCGTCACGAATTCGATGTCCGGATAGCCCGGCTTCAGCAGCGCGATCAGCGGCGCCGGCATCGCGCACGTGAGCCTGCAACGATGTTGCCGCTGGAATTTCACGGCATAGCCGAACCAGCCGAGCGCTTCGCCGAGCCGGCCCGCCTCGAACTGAATCAGCACCGGCTTGCCGTGCGCGTCGAACTGGTGCTTGAAGACGCGCTTCTCGCCCGAGTCGATTTCGATCTGGAACGGCACGAAGTGCCTGCGCGTGCTCGTGACGATGCCCGCGCCGATCTGCGCGTCGAACAGCGGCGTATCGGTGTGCATGTCGCTCAGGCGGACCGTCCAGTCGCCGTCGGGCAACAGCACGCGGCAGCCGTCGTTGAAGTCGAAGCGCACGCCTTCGGTGCCGGACCAGGTCGGTATGTCGGCGGGCGGTGCGAAGCCTCGCGCATGCGTTGGCGCCTGTATGTGCGCAGGTGAGCCTGCATGTTTGCCAGTCGGCGCGGCCGGCACCTGCGGCGCGCGCGAACGAGGGGCGAACGCCGGCGGCGCGTGTGCGTCGAGCGTTTGCGGCGAGCCGCAGAACGTGACCTTCGGCGGCTCGTGCGCGCTTCGCCTGGCGTTCGCGTCGGAATACGAAGGAGAGGGAGGCATGATGGCAATCGTGGTTCGTGGCGCGCCGCGACGCGGGCGTGCGAGGCGCACGCGCGTGTGCGAGGCGCACGCGCGTTTGCGCGCAACCGCGCGCGCGGCGGCGGCGCTTCGCCGCTCGCGGCACGCCGCGCCTTCGTTACGTTCGACTAAGCGAGCGGCTTCGCCGCGGCGGAGCCCGCCGCGGGCGCGCGGTCGTCCTTCTCGGGCAGGGCGGCTTGCCCGTCGCGCAACCGCTGCCTGTCGCGCTCGATGTATTTGTCCAGCAGCGCATCGAGTATCGCGACGGTCTCGGCATCGGGCACGCCGTCGTATCGCGCCGGGCGGAAATGCATCTGGAACGCGGCGATCACGTCCGTCGTGCGCAGATCGAGCACGCCGGTTTGCGGCGTGTCGTAGCCGTAAGCGAGGAGCTTCGCCTGCAATTCGGCGATGTCTCCGCGAAACGGCCGGCAAGCGCGGTAGTACTCGACGGCGATCGCGTCCGGCCATGCGCCGACGCCGTATTGCTCGTGCAGCATTCGCCACGGAAAGAGCGGGCCCGGATCGAGCTTGCGGCCGGGCGCGATGTCCGAGTGCCCGACAACCTTCTGCGGCGGGATTTCGTGACGCGCGGCGATGTCGGCCGCGAGGCGGCCGACGACCGCCATCTGCGCGTCCGGGAACGGCGCCCATCGGCGCCGCATCAGCGGCGCGTTTTCATCCGCGTCGGGAAAGCCGGTGTTGACGATTTCGACGCCGATCGAACTCGCGTTGAGCAGGCGCTCGCCTTGCCAGTAGCTCACGCCCGCGTGCCACGCGCGGTTCGTTTCGGGCACGAGTGCATACACGCGAAAGAGCGTGCCCGCGTCGGCCGCATCGGGCACGAGATAGTGCGCGCTGACGGGCCGCGCCGGATCGGTCAGCAGTGCGACGGAACGCGCGAGCGTCTGAGCGGTGTAGTGAAGCACGAGCGTGCGCACGCGCGAGTCCTGGTTCGGCGACGCGATCGACGCGTCGATCGCGACGTCTTGCGCGCCGCTTGCGTCGCGCGGCTTGCCGCCGGCCGCCCGCGCGGCATGCGCGGCGTATGGCGACGCGAGCGCGCCTGCGGTGCACGCCGACGCGCGTGCGATGAATCGTCGGCGTTTCGCGTTCGCGATGTCGTCGCGCCGCGTTTGACGGGATTGGCTCATTCGGTAGGTCCTCCTGGGCGAGCATCCGGCGCGCTCCCGGTGACGGGGCGATCGCGATTCGCATCGCGATCGCGTGCGCCGATGGAACGGCATCGGCAGTGATGGCGCCGATCGTTCGGTCGATCATTCAGGAGGGCGATTATTTCAAGCGGCCGGCATTCGGGCGTCGGGGAAATAACCGATATTGGACGATTCCGGCGGGCCGATTCGGGCGAGACTGGAATGCGCCGGAGCGGAAAATCCGCGTGAACGGAATCGACGCGGCGGGTGGGGCGTGGTGTCCGGATCGACGCGGCGAACGGGTGCGAGCGCGCGCGCGAAGCGAAGCGCGTCGGCGCAGAAGCGTCGCGCGTCGTGTTGAATCAGTCGCGGCAGTTCCGTGAAGGAAGGTAACGCGCACGCTTCGTGAAAGGGCTCGCCGATCGCTCGGCATCCCGCGGGAATGAACAGGCGACGGCGCGCGACGCAGCCGCGAGGCGATCGATGTTCGTGTCGCGTCGCTGATGGGCTCGTCGCCGATTTCGGCGGCTCCATCCGGGCATCGAGCCGATCCGGAATCGGGAGGACGATATCGGGTAGACGATTCGCGGTTGCTCCGGGCGACCGGCACATCGCTCGCGCGTTCGTGTGCGGCATCGGTCGCCGAGCGGCGGAGGCAGTCGGCTCGCGGCACGATCGGCGAACGGCGCGGGTGATCGGCGCGCTCGCGCGAGCGGTGAGGCCGAACGTCGGCGATGGCGCAGCGCTATTGCGCGGCGTCGATTCGGGGGCGCGCAAGTGCCGGCGCGTGGCGCGCGCACGGCCGGAAGATGCGCGCGGGGCAAGCGGGATAAAAATTCGGAGGGCGGGGGCGGGCGGCGTCGCGGCGAGCCGCCCCCGTCGCCGGGCGGAGCCGCTGCGGCGCGTTTTAACGGGTCTCGGCGCGCCCCGTCGCGCATCGGCGGATGCGGCCCACGGCGGCCGCGCCTCATCGCAACGGAACAGGCGATGCGCGCGACGCGATCGAGGCTCGCCGTGCCGGGCGCGGCGAGACGGCGCTTACTGCGCGGCGAGCTGCTTGCGCATCGCGTCGACGAACGCGGGATCGGTTTCGCCGAGCGTGTTCGTATGCGCGACGATGCGGCCGTCCGCGTCGAGCAGCACGATCGTGCTCGAATGATTGAATTCGCCGCTCGCGAGCTTGCGGTACTGAATGCCGAGCAGCGCGGCGACGGTGCGCGTGCTGTCGCGGTCGGTGCGCACGAGCCGCCAGCGCGCGTCGAGGCCGTGCGCGTTCGCGGTCTTGCGCAATACCGCGACCGAATCGCGATCGGGATCGACCGTGACCGCGACGACCTTGATGCGCTTGCGAGCGGGCTCGCCGCCCGCGTCGAGCGTGAGCCCGATCGTCTCGAACAGTATCGGGCACACCATCTTGCACGAGGTGTAGAACATGCTGACGAGCGTCGGCGTGCCGCGCAGATCGGCGAGGCGGAATGTTTTGCCGTCCTGATCGGTCAGCGTCGCGTTCGCCTGATACAGCGAATCGGTTGCCGTCGCGGCAGGCGGCGTGGCCGCGGCGGCGGGCGCGTCCGCGCCGTGCGCCGCCGTGGCCACGCACGCGGCGGCGAGCAGGGCGAGCGCGCCGCGCGCGGTGAAATAGTCGAGCTTCATGGTCGATCTCCAGAAATCGAGCGGGCGCAGCGAAAGCCGAGGCTTCCGGTCGAATCCGCGCCGGTGAGGGAAGACAGCAGCGCGACGCGCATCAGCACCGCGTAGCTGTCGCGTCGCACGATGCTGATCGCGCCCGCGCCGCAGAACCGTTGCTGGTCCGGATCGCCTTGCGTGCGGCTGTCGCCGCTGATGAAAAGGGCGTTGAAATCGTCGACCCATTCCCAGATCAGTCCGTGCAGGTTGCGCAGGCCATAGACGTTCGGCGCGCCGCCGACGCCCGGCAACACGCGCGCCGCCGGCTGCTCGTACCACGACAGGATCTGCCGGCGCCACAGCGGATCGTTGCGCGCGTCGGGGCGCGTCGCGTCGGCGGCCGCCGCGTACTCCCATTCGAGCCACGTCGGCAACCGCGCGCCTTCGCTCGCGCAATACGCGCGCGCGGCGAACCAGCTCACGCCCGTGACGGGCGCGTCGGGCGGCGTCGGCGAAGCCGGATGCAGCGGGTCGGCCCAGTCGGCCAGATACGCGGGGCCGGCGAACACGTGCGCGACGCGGTCGCGCCGCCATTCGGGATGCGCGCGCAGAAACCCGGCGAACGCGCGCACCGTCACCGGCGTGTCCTGCAGTTCGAATGCATCGATGTGAACGGGCGTGGATCGGCTCGGCACGTCCTGCGGCAGCGCGCTCTCGAAGTCGCCGCCGGGCAGCCGCACGAAGCGCGCGGCGTGCGCGCCCGCCGCGGCGAATGCGAGCGTCAGCGCGACGATCGCGACGCGGGCGAGCCGCACGGCGCTCGCCGCACGGCACGCATGGCGGGATGACGGCTCGTGCATGGCGGCTCTCCCGGATGCCGGCGCTCAGTGCGCCGCCTCGGCGACGGCCGGCGCCTTCGCGCGCGCCTTCGAGACTTCGTCCGTGCTGATCCGGCCGCCCGGATTGTTCCAGCTGTTCAGCACGTAGGTCAGCACGTTCGCGACTTCGTCGTCGGTCAGTTGCGCCATCGGCGGCATCGCCGAATCGTAGTCGTGGCCGTTGACCGTCACCTTGCCGTTCAGGCCGTGCAGCAGGATGCCGATCGCGCGCTTCGGGTTCGCGGCGAGGAAGTCGGAGCCGGCGAGCGGCGGGAACACGCCCGGCAGGCCGGTGCCGGCACTTTGGTGGCACACCGCGCAGGTGCTCGCGAACACCGTGCCGCCCGCTTTCACCTGCGCGGGCAGCGACAGCGGCGCGGCGCTCGCGGCGGCGCTCGTCCTGACGGGCGAGGCGCCGCCCTTCACGCCGCCCTTCACGCCGGCCGCGGCGCCGGGCGCGCCGGCCGGGCCCGAACCCGCCGCCGCGGTGACGGCGTCGCCGCTGTACGGCGCGTCGAGCTCCTTGCCCGAATAGATCGCCTTGTTCTCCGGGCCGTCCACCTTCAGGATCGCGAGCGCGCCCTTGTTGAACGCGCGGAAGATCGAGTGATCGACGAACGTGTAGTTGCCCGGCACGCGCGTGTGGAATTCGATCGTCGCCGCGCCGCCGGCCGGAATCAGCGTCGTCTGCACGTCGTTTTGCGTGACGTTCGAGCCGTCCGCGCGCACCTTGTCGAACACCGCGCCGATCACGTGGAAACTCGACACGAGATTCGGGCCGCCGTTGCCGACGAACAGGCGCACCGTCTCGTCGGTGCGCGCGCGCATCGCACGCTCGCCCGTCAGCGCGCCTTCGGCGCCGTTGAAGACGACGTAGGTCGGGCGCTCGTCGATCGCCTTGTCCATGTCGAACGACTGCAGGCCCTTCTCGCGATACTTGCCGTTCGTGTAGAAGTCGCCCTGCATCACGTAGTATTCGCGGTCGACCTTCGGCAGTCCCTCGGGCGGCTCGACGAGAATCAGGCCGTACATCCCGTTCGCGACGTGCATGCCGACGGGCGCGGTCGCGCAGTGATAGACGAAGAGCCCCTCGTTGAGCGCCTTGAACGTGAAGCGCGATTCGTGGCCCGGCGCGGTGAAGCTCGACGTCGCGCCGCCGCCCGGGCCCGTCACCGCGTGCAGATCGATGTTGTGCGGCATTTTGCTGTCCGGACGATTCTTGAGATGGAATTCGACCGTGTCGCCTTGCCGCACGCGGATGAAGTTGCCGGGCACCGCACCGCCGAAGGTCCAGAACGTGTAGTTCACGCCGTCGGCGATCGGCAGCACTTTCTCGACCACTTCGAGATCGACGATGACCTTCGCCGGGTAGCGGCGCGTAATCGGCGGCGGCACGTTCGGCGGGCTGACGAGCGTCGCGTGAAGCGGCTCGCCCTGCGGCGGGCCGAAATCGCCGGGCACCTTGCCCGTGGCGGCGCCCGCCTGCGCGCTCGCCGCGATCACCGCGCCGAGCAGGACGGACAGGAACGTGGCGCGCAGTTGGCCACGGATCGATTGCAGGTCTTTCATGATTAGCCCCTCGCTGGCTTCGTTTCCTCCAAGCTATCGATCGAGAGGCGGTCAAGTATTGATGCTAAACAAATGCATCTTTAAGGGGCGGCGCGGGCCGGGAAATTACTTAATCCAGGTGAATTCCGTGCGTGGGGGCCGCGCCCGCTTGTCGCAAGCGGCATGGGGGGCGAACGGTTCGCGCGCGATGCGCGAGCCGTTCGCCTTCCGCGTGGGGAAGCGCCGCCGCGTGCGGCGCGTTTGCGCATAGAAAGTGCGCCGACCGGCGAAGGTCGGCCAAAAAAGGTTCCGGCTTTATCCGAGGGCCATTGCCAGAACCCGAGAAACGGCCGGCGGCATGAGCCGCCGGCAAGCCGCGCGACGCCCGCGAGGCGCGCGGTGCGGCGAAACGGCGCGGCTGCGGCGCGTCAGCGCGCCCGCAGCTTGTCCGCGAGCGCGCGAAAGCCCGCCGCGAACACGTGCTCGCTGATCGATTCGGCCACCGGCTGCAGCTCGACGCCTTGCGTCGTGAAGTTCGCCCACCACTGCGCGAACGTCTTGCCCGAATCGGTGACGGGCACGAGCTGCACGCCCGCGACATAGTCGCGCACCGGCATCGTCGATTCGACGATCGCGTATTCGAGCGCGTGATTCGGTTCGTCGAGCTTGAGCAGCTTCTCGCGTACGTACCCGTCCGCGAGCGTCAGATAGCGGACCGCGCCGACCGTGTAGGCGTCCGGGCCCGGCTCGAGCCGGCTCTCGACGATCGCCGGATGAAACGCCGGGAGGCCGTCGAAATCGCGAAAGAACGCCCAGACGCGCTCGATCGGCGCGTCGATGACACTGCTGGCGAAGGAGGTGTGGTTCATCGTCGTTCGGTTCCTCGTGCGAAGCGCGCGCGTCGCGCGCGGGCGTCATGACGCGGCGTGCCTGTCGATCTCCTTGAAGCGGCGCGTCATGTCGGTCAATGCGGTTTCGGCCGGCAGCCGCTCCATCGAGCTCGCGCCGTAGAAACCGTGGCACTGCGGACACGCGCGCAGGATGTACGCGGCGTCCTCGGGCGACGCGATCGGCCCGCCGTGGCAGAGCACGATCACGTCGTCGCGCACCGATTTTGCCGCATCCGCCCAACTGCGCACGAGCGGCACGCAATCGGCGAGCGTGCGCGCGGTGTTCGCGCCGATCGTGCCGCCCGTGGTGAGGCCCAGATGCGCGACGACGATGTCCGCGCCCGCCTCGGTCATCGCGATCGCGTCGGCTTCGCTGAACACGTACGGCGTCGTGAGCAGGCCCTTGCGGTGCGCGAGCCGGATCATGTCGACTTCGAGCGCGTAGCCCATCCCGGTTTCCTCGAGGTTCGCGCGGAAGTTGCCGTCGATGAGGCCGACGGTCGGGAAGTTCTGCACGCCGGAAAACCCGAGCCGCGTCAGCTCGTCGAGGAACGCGTCGAAATTGCAGAACGGATCGGTGCCGTTCACGCCGGCGAGCACGGGCGTCGATTTGACGACGGGCAGCACCTCGCGCGCCATGTCGACGACGATCTCGTTCGCGTTGCCGTACGCGAGCAGCCCCGCGAGCGAGCCGCGCCCGGCCATCCGGTAGCGGCCCGAGTTGTAGATCACGATGAGATCGATGCCGCCCGCCTCTTCGCATTTCGCGGACAGGCCCGTTCCCGCGCCGCCGCCGACGATCGGCTCGCCGCGCGCGATGGTCGCGCGCAGTTTTTCGAGGATCTCGACGCGTGAAAGTCTCTTCATCTTCAATTCCGGTGTGCTGCGTGAAGCGATAGGAAGTGTTCTACGGCGGCGTCGGCGAACCGCGCATCGTTGATGTGCGCGGGGACGCGCACGAGGCGGCGGCGCTCGGTCTGCACGACGGTGGCCTCGAGCGCGTCGAACAGCGCCTCGTCGGCTTGCGGGTTCCAGAACGCCTGGCCCGGCGCGTCGAGCGCGGAGACCCCGCCTTCGGGAATCAGGAAGCGCACCGGGCCGTCGCATGCGTTCAGCTTCGCGCCGATCCATTCGCCGATCCGGCGGTTCTCGTCGGGCGTCGTGCGCATCAGCGTGACCTGCGGGTTGTGCTTGTACAGCAGCCGCTGCGCGTAGCGGGGCGGCACCGTGTCGATGTGGCCGAAGTTCACCATGTCGAGCGCGCCGCACGAGCCGACGTACGGCACCCGGCTGCGCGCGATCAGGTCGAACCGGTCCGCGCCGCACGCGAGCACGCCGCCCATCAGCAGATCGCAGACTTCGGTGGTGGTGAGATCGAGCACGCCGTCGAGCAGGCCGCTGTCGGCGAGCTTTTCCATCGCGGGGCCGCCTTTGCCCGTCGCGTGGAACACGATGCAGTCGAAGCGCGCGTCGAGCCGCGAGGTGACCGCCTGGATGCACGGCGTCGTCACGCCGAACATCGTGAGGCCGAGCGCGGGCTTCAGATCGGCGTGCGGCGGCTGCATGTCGCGCACCGCGCCGGCGATCATGTGCGCGCCGTTCGCGAGCACCTGGCGCGAGATCCGGTTCAGGCCGGCGATGTCCGCCACCGAATAGAGCATCGCGATGTCCGACGAGCCGATGTACGCGGACACGTCGCCCGAGGCCATCGTCGAGATCATCAGCTTCGGCATGCCGATCGGCAGCGCCTGCATCGCCGGCGTGACGAGCGCCGTGCCGCCGGAGCCGCCGATGCCGATCAGCGCGGCGACGTCGTCGCGGCTTTTGATGTAGTGTTCGAACGCAACCGCCATCGCGGCGATCGCGCGGCCGCGGTCGCCGCAGAACACGGCGGCCGCGCCGTCGGGGTTGTGCGCGGCGACGGCGTCGGCGCCGATGTCCGCCGCGCGCCCCGGCACGCGGGTCGACAGGTCGACCACGACCGCCGCAAGCCCCGCGTCGGCGATCCGGTCCTTGACGAAATGCGCTTCCGCGCCCTTTGTATCAACGGTTGCCGCAACGTAGATCCGTGTACGGTGGGGTACCATTTGGTCTCCTTCGCCAATCGTTCGTTTGTCGCACGATGTACCGCGATTCGATTCCACGGTAACTTTAACACAGATGAGACGGCCGTCTCAGCGGTCGTCCTCACAGGACACATGCCTACTACCGTATCCGCACCGGAAACGCTGTCCGAAACGCGCACGCAGACCCGCGAGCTGTTGCTGCAGACTGCGCTGTCGATGCTCGAACAAGGCTGGTTTCCATCGATCACCGAGCTCGCGAACGCATCCGGCGTGTCGCGCGCCACCGCTTACCGCTACTTCCCGTCGCAGGCGGCGCTCGTGAGCACCGTCGTCGACGAGAGCCTCGGGCCGGTGCTGCAATGGCAGCCGACGTCGACGTCGGTCGAGGCGCGCGTGAACGAGCTGCTCGACTTCGCGTATCCGCGCATGGAGCAGCACGAGGGCGCGTTGCGCGCCGCGCTGCAGGTGGCGCTGCATCAGTGGGCGAACGAGCGTGCGCGGCGCGCGCAGGACGAGCCGAAGTACCGGCGCGGCAACCGCCGGCGGCTGCTCACGCTCGCCGTCGAGCCGATGGTGCGGGCGGGCGTCGATCCGGCGGTGGCCGAGCGGCTCGCGCAGGCACTGTCGTTGCTCTACGGCACCGAGGCGATGGTCGTGCTGAAGGATATCTGGGGGCTCGACTTCCGGCAGTTCATGAACGTCATCAAGTGGATGAGCTCGGCGCTCGTGCGGGCGACGCTCGCGCAAGCGAGCGGGGCGGCGGGCGCGGGCGGCGGCGCAGAGGCGGGGGCGGGCGGCGCTGGCGTGGCTGAAGGTGTGGCTCAAGGCGCGGCTCAAGGCACGGCTGAAGGCACGGCGGCGGCTGGGGGCGGCGCGGCGCGCGAGCAAGTCGCGCGCGATGCCGGCGCGGCGCAACACGCTTCGCCGGACGGCGACCCCGCCGCCGCGGGCCGCGCCGCCGCCTCGGACAGCCCCGCGGCCGGGCACGGCGACGCGCCAGCCGCGGGTGCTGCGGATGCCGCGGATCCGGCCGGCGACGCAGCCGGCGAGCGCCCCGAGGATCGCGCGTCCGCTTCGCCCACGTCTTCCATCACTTCGTCCACTCCGTCCACTCCGTCCGCTTCGCCCGCCTCGGGCGACGACGGGCGCGATGCCTGAATAGCCGCCTCGGTGCAGCGCCCGCCCGTCGCGGATAAGGCCGGCGGGGCGCACCGCGCATCGCCGCGCGATGCGCGGCCGCGCCGCGCGCGTCCGGTTCCGTCGCCGGCTCGGCAGGCGGCGCGTGGGTGGCCGAACGCCTTGCAACGGCGATGCGGCGCGCGTGCGCGATCGTGGACCGCAGCGGCGCGGCGGTGGAAACGACCGCCGAACCGGCGGCGCCGAGCCGCCGCGGGCTTCGTCTTCCTCCTCGCTCATGCCGGGTGGCCCGGCCAGTCGAACATCGTATAGGGCAGCGCGCGCTTGTGGTGTGTCGCGTCATAGAAGCGCAGCACCGTCTCGGCGACCGCGTCGTCCATCGGCTTGCCTTCGAGAAAATCGTCGATCTGCTCGTACGTGATGCCGTACGCGTGCTCGTCGGGCCGTTGCGGACGCAACGTTTCGAGATCGGCGGTCGGCGTTTTCAGCACAAGCGGCTCGTCGGCGCCCAGCATGCGCGCGAGTGCGCGCACGCGGCGTTTCGTGAGGCCCGCGAGCGGCAGCACGTCCGCGCCGCCGTCGCCGAACTTCGTGAAGAAGCCCATCACCGATTCCGCCGCATGATCGGTGCCGATCACGACGCCGTTCCGCGCGCCCGCCACCGCGTATTGCGCGATCATCCGCTCGCGCGCCTTGATGTTGCCGAGCACGAAATCCTGCTGTGCGTGGTCGAGATACGCCAGGCCGCCCGCCGCGAGCGCGGCGAGCATCGCATCGGCGGCCGGCTTCACGTCGACCGTGAGCGTCTCGTCCGCGCGCACGAAGGCGAGCGCGCGCCGCGCGTCCGCTTCGTCGTGCTGCGCGCCGTACGGCAGCCGCATCGCGACGAAGCGCGCGTCGTAGCCCGATGCGCGCAGCCGCTCGACGGCCAGTTGCGCGAGCCGGCCCGCCGTCGACGAATCGATGCCGCCGCTGATGCCCAGCACGCAGGCCCGCAATCCGGCCGTGCGCAGATAATCGGCGACGAACCCGATGCGGCGCTCGGCTTCGTCGCGCGCATCGAACGTGGGCGACACGTGCAGTTCGGCGGCGATCGCACGCCGGCGGGCGGCCTGATCGGGACGGGACATCGCGTGCTCCTTCGCGGCGGAATCGAAGAACCGATCATAGGCGGATTCGCGCGGGCTTGCCGGCGGCGGATTCGGCTGTCGATCCGGTCGTCGGGTGTCGGTAACCGGTCACCGGTGAGCGACAACTGACGAGCGATGGCCGATGGCCGGCGACCGACGACCGACGACCGGCGACCGGCGACCGGCGACCGACGACCGACGACCGACAACCGACAACCGACAACCGACAACCGATAACCGATAACCGATAACCGATAACCGATAACCGATAACCGATAACCGACCCCGACCCCGACCCTGACCGCCAGCGACCCGTGACTTGTGGCTCGTGACCAGTGACTCATGACTCGCGCCCCGTGCCCTGTAATCGATTGCGGCGGCGATCATGCGCGTCGTTCGCGGCCGTCTGCTGCGGTTGCCTCGGCCGCTTCGGCCGCGGCCGCGTCAGTTGCGGCGCGCGAGCGTGACGCCCGCTAGCGCGAGCGCGAAGCCCGCGAGCTGCAGCGGCACGAGCGTTTCGCCGAACAGCGCGTAGCCCTGCAATGCGGCGAGGGGCGGCGCGAGGAACAGCAGCGACGTCGCGCGCGCGGCTTCACCCCGGCGCAGCATCGCCATCAGCAGCATTACCGCGACGCCGGACAGCATCCCGATTCCCCACGCGAGCGAGAACCACAGCGCCGGTGCGCCGTGCCAGCGGGTTTCGCCGAGCGCGACGGCCGCCGCGCCCGCCACCAGCGCCGCGCCGAGATTCTGCAGCGCGACCGCGATGCGCAAATCCGCTTTCGCGAGCGAGGTTTTCTGGTAGAGCGAGCCGGCCGTGATCGAGCCGACCGCGGCGATCGCGATCGCGACCACGGCCCACGCGGGCGCGCCGCCCGCCGCCGCCGGCGCGTCGCCGAGCTTCGGCGCGAGCACGAGTGCGACGCCCGCGATGCCGAGCGCCATGCCGAACCAGCCGCGCGCGGCGAGCCGCTCGCCGAAGAGCGGCGCGGCGAGCGCGGCGGTCGCGAGCGGCTGTAGCGCGCCGAGCAATGCCATCACGCCGGCGCTGAGCCCGTGCGCGACGGCCCAGTAGCTCGCGCTCAGATAGAAGCCTTGCAGCAGCGCGCCCGCGAGCAGGTGACGGCCCCATTCGCGCGGCGCGGGCCACGGCGCGCGCGCGGCGAGCGCGATGCCCGCGTAGAGCAGCGCGGTGCCGCAGAAGCGCGCGAGCAGATACAGGTTCGGGTCGGCATATGGCTTGATCGCGCGCGCGACGATGAAGCCCGTCGACCAGAGCGCGACGAATGCCGCGGCAGCGGCGGCGGAAGCGGAACGAAGCATGCGAAGCGGGCCGGACGACGCCGGCATGACGACGAAGCGGCCGAGTATCGCGCGCCGGCGCGCCGCCGTCTTGTCGAAACCTGCACTGCGCGCGGCCTGCGCCGATCGCGGGTCAGTCGAGCGAGAACGTGTCGAGCGGCTGGTTCGCGCCGGCCTCGGTCGCAAGGCGCGCGCTCAGTTGGCGGTGCAGTCGGCGCGCCTCGTCGAGCGTGAGGTCGATCCAGTACGGATCGCCCGCCGCATCGTTGAGCCGCTGCGGTGGAAACTGGATTTCGAGGACGATGCCTTTGCGATACATCGATTCACCTTTGTCGGTTGGCTTGGTCGAGCGGCGAGTTTAGCAAGGGGCGGCGAAGCCGATTGCCGCACAGGGAGAAATACTGAATTGCTTGCAGGTTGCAGGTTGCAGGTTGCAGGTGCAGGTGCAGGTGCAGGTGCAGGTGCAGGGACGGGTTGCGAATGCGAGTTGCGGGTGCCGGGGCAAAGAGTGAAGAGCGAAGAGCAGGGAGCAGGGAGCAGGGAGCAAGGGGCAAGGGGCAAGGCAAAAGGCAAAAGGCAAAAGGCAAAAGGCAAAAGGCAAAAGGCAGCCCCGGCTGGGCGCGAATTGACCAGCGCGCGGCCTCGCCCGTGCGTCGCGGCGCTCGCTTCGCTGGTGCAGAGTGCTTGCGGGCGCGCGCGGTGCCCGGCATGTCGACCGCTGCCAGGCGGCCGCGCTCAAACTGATCTGGCTGGCGCTGCGCAACGCCGTGGCCAAGTGGACCGGCTCCCGGCACGATTGGAAGAGCGCGATGACGCAGTTCGCACTGCCGCAGTTCGCACTGCTTTCCCCGGAACGATTCAACATGGGAGTCCGAATCTCAACCCGCCTCACGCACGGAATTCCGGATACCTCCGGGCCGCGAGGATCGCTTGCCGTTTCCGGGGCCCCGTCCGGGGCTGCGCATTGCGACTGGGCCGCCGCTGCTGCGCGCGCCGCGTGCTTCCATTCCGGCGATATGGCGGCGCGCGTCGCGCCGCGCATTGCCGCGTCGCGCGACGGCGAACCGACGGCGCACCCCCTAACCGGACGGACGAACGCGCCTATCGGGCAACTGAACGGTATACGCGCGATGCCGCGATAGGCCTTGCCTTTCACTTTCCGCGTTGCCGCGCCGGCCCGCGCATCCGGCAGGCATCCGGTGCGCATCGGAATCCACCTCGAAGCGGCATCCGGCGCGCCGCGCCGAGCGCCGCCGCCCGCCTCCCGTCGGTCAATGCGCGGCGAAATCCAGCAGGATCTTGCAGCTTTCGCGCGGGTTGCGCTCGGCGAGCTCGAACGCGCGCGCGACATCGCGAAAATCGAGCGTGTGCGTGACGATGTGCTCCGGATGCACGCGCCCGTCGGCGATCCATTCGATGACCTGCGGGAACATCGCGCAGTTCAGGCGCGACGCGCACAGCGTCAATTCCTTCTTCGTCAGCTCGGCCTGCACGATCGACGACGGCTCCGACGAGAAGCCGAGCACACCGATGCGCGCGGCGGGCGCCGCGAGCCGCACCGCCTCCTCGAGTATCGACGGATGGCACACCGCGTCGAAGATCAGCGTCGGGCCGCCGTCGACGCCGCGTCGCTCGAGCGCGTCCGGCACCGTTTCCGTCGCCGCGTGGATGACTTCGTCGGCCGCCGCGCCGCACTTGCGCGCGAGCGCGAGACGCTCGTCGAGGCGATCGGCGATGAACGCGCGAATGCCGTAGACGTGCTTGAGCACTTGCAGCAGCGTGAGGCCGACGGTGCCCGCGCCGTAGATCAGCGCGACGTCGGACGGCAGCACGCCGGTGCGCGCGGTCGCGTTCGCGGCGACCGCGAACGGCTCGACGATCGCAGCGCACGTGTCGGCGATCTCGGGCGCAATCCGGTGGGCGTTCGCGGCGGGCACGCAGGCGTACTCGCTGAAGCCGCCGTCGCGATGCACGCCGAGCACGGTCAGGCTGCGGCACACGTTGCGCCGGCCGATCGCGCATGCGTGGCAGCGCCCGCAACTGATGACCGGGTCGACTGCGACGATCTCGCCGATGCGCGACGCGTCGACGCCCGCGCCGACCGATTCGATTCGCCCGACGAACTCGTGCCCGATGACGCGCGGATACGAGACGAACGGGTTCTTGCCGTGGAAGATGTGCAGATCCGATCCGCAGATGCCCGCATAGCGCACGCGCACGCGCACTTCGCCCGCGGCGGGCTCGGGCGTGGGCATTTCGCGCACGCCCATGCTATGCGGCTGGTCGACGACGACGCTCAGCATGTCCTGATTCTCCTTCGTGTTTCGTCTAGACGGTGGGGCGGCGCGCGATCACCAGTTCCACATCGAGCCGTCGCGCAGGCGGGCGACGGGCAGGTAGGCGCGCTCGTACGGATAGTTCGCGGCGAGCGTCTCGTCGATGTCGACGCCGAGGCCGGGCACGTCGTCCATCACGAGATAGCCGTCGTCGAAGCGATAGTTGTGCGGGAACACCTCGTCGGTCAGCGCCGTGTGCGGCATCAGCTCCTGGATGCCGAAGTTCGGCGCCCACAGTCCGAAGTTCACCGCGGCCGCCATGCACACGGGCGACAGGTCGGTCGCGCCGTGAAAGCCCGTGCGGACCTGGTACATCGCCGCGTAATCGGCGATGCGGCGCACGTGCGTGATGCCGCCCGCGTGCACGATCGTCGCGCGGATGTAGTCGATCAGCTGATCGCGGATCAGGTCCTTGCAATCCCAGATCGAATTGAAGACCTCGCCGACCGCGAGCGTCGTCGTCGTGTGGCTGCGGATCAGCCGGAATGCGTCCTGGTTCTCGGCGGGCGTCGCGTCCTCGAGCCAGAACAGCCGGTACGGCTCGAGATCGCGGCCGAGGCGCGCCGCCTCGATCGGCGTGAGCCGGTGATGCGCGTCGTGCAGCAGGTGCGGCGCGTCGCCGAGCGCGTCGCGCACCTTGCGGAACAGCTCGGGCGTATGGCGCAGGTAGAGCGCGGTGTCCCACGGCTCCTCGGGCGGCAGGCCTTTTTCGGCGGGCTCGTACGCGCCCGCCGTCTTGCCGACGCCGTACACCTTCGCCAGCCCCGGCACGCCCGACTGCACGCGGATCGCGCGGTAGCCCGCGGCGATGTGCCGGTGCGCGGCGTCGATCGCCTCGTCGTGATCGCGCCCGTTCGCGTGGCCATAGACCATCAGCCCTTCGCGGCTCTTGCCGCCGAGCAACTGATAGACGGGCATGCCGGCGAGCTTGCTCTTGATGTCCCAGAGCGCCATGTCGATCGCGGCGATCGCCGTCATCGTCACGGGCCCGCGCCGCCAGTACGCGCCGCGATACAGGTATTGCCAGATGTCCTCGATGTCGCGCGGGTCCCGGCCGATCAGGCACGGGAACACGTGATCCTCCAGATACGCGCGCACCGCGAGCTCGCGCCCGTTGAGCGTCGCGTCGCCGAGGCCGTGGACGCCTTCGTCGGTGACGATCTTGACCGTCACGAAATTCCGGCCGGGGCAGGTGACGATGATGTTCAGCCGTTCGATTTTCACGCGGTTTCTCCGGTGAGGGGGTCAGTCGACAAAGTAGTGGGGCGCGCGCTCGCGCACCTCGGGCAAGTGGGCGTTCACGCGGTCGACGTGCACCGCGACCGATGCGCCGAGCAGCGCCATGTTGCGCGCCGCGATGTGCGCGAGGATCTGCTCGTGCTCGTGCAGCGCGCGGCGCGCGTGGTCTTCGACGCGATCGAGCAGCAGCCAGCGCACGCGGTCGAACTTCCGTTTCATCGGTTGCAGCATGGCCCACACGTGCGGGCGGCCGGCGAATTCGAACATCCGGCCGTGCATCGTCTCGTCGAGCGTGAAGAACGTGTCGACGTCGTGCGCGGCCACCGCGTCGCGCTGCGCGTCGACGAGGCGGGCGAGCTCCGCGAGCTGCGCCGGCGTGATCTTCTGCGCGAGATCGACGTGGTTCGCGCATTCGAGCGTGCCGCGCGCGAAGCGGCCTTCCTCTAGCATCGACACCGAGATCGGCGCGACGAGCGTGCCGACCTTGCGGTAGATCTGCACGAGCCGCTCGTCGGCGAGCTGCGCGAGCGCTTCGCGCACGGGCGTGCGGCTCACGTCGATCGTGGCCGAGATGACCGCCTCCGACAGCGCGGTGCGCGGCGGCAGCGCGCCGCGCACGATCGCGTTGCGCAGCAGCGCGTGCACCTGTTGCGTGTACGAGCGCTCGGCGTCGAGCACGAAGCCGTTCAGCGCCGCGACGACGACGTCTTCCGCGGGTTCCTTGTCGCTCATCAATGGGCTCTTCATTCGGGGGCGAGGCAGGGTGCAATTCATCTATCTACCATGGTACATGCGATGGCTATGAAAGCGGATGTAGCGTTTACACCGATAAAAATGCAAGTGCGCTCGGAATAATCTGCTGTCGATACGTTAACTACCATGGTACAAACGGGTCGCTTCCTCGTCATGCCGCTTCTTTCATCCGACCATTGCCGCGCATTGCCGCCCGAGGTGTCCCGTCCGCGCTACGACCGGCGCGCGCTGCGCACGGGCATCGTCCATCTCGGGCTCGGTGCGTTCCACCGTGCGCACCAGGCGTGCTATACCGAGACGCTCGTCGAGCGGGGCGACCTGCGCTGGGGCATCGCCGGCGTCGAATTGCGGCGGCGGCACACGGTCGAACGGCTCGCCGCGCAGGACCATCTCTATTCGGTGACCGAGCGCGCGGGCGACGCGGCGCGCACGCGCGTCGTCGGCGCGGTGCATCGCACGCTGTTCGCGCCGCAGGCGCTCGCGACGCTGCTCGGGCTGATCGCCGATCCGTCCGTGTCGATCGTCAGCCTGACCGTCACCGAGAAGGGTTATTACCGGCGGCCCGGCGGCGGGGGGCTCGACCTCGACGATCCCGCGATCCGCCGCGACCTCGCGCAACCGCACGCGCCGTCGACGACGCTCGGCGTGCTCGCGGCGGGCATCCGGCTGCGTGCGGCGCACGCGCCGCTATCGGTTCTCAGTTGCGACAACATGCCGTCGAACGGCGACACGCTGCGCGCGCTGCTCGCGCAATACGCGGAGCAGACCGACGGCGCGCTCGCGCGGCGGATTCGGTGCGACGTCGCGTTTCCGAACACGATGGTCGACCGGATCGTGCCCGCCGCGACGCCCGAATCGCTCGACTGGGTGCAGTCGCGTATCGGCGTGCGCGACGAGGCGGCGATCGTCTGCGAGCCGTTCGCGCAATGGGTGTTCGAGGACCGCTTCGCGGGCGCACGGCCGCGCTGGGAGGACGCGGGCGCGCTCGTCGCGGCCGACGTGCGGCCGTACGAGAAGATGAAGCTGCGCCTGCTGAACGGCTCGCACTCGGCGATCGCCTATGCCGGGCAGTTGCGTGGGCGGCGCACGGTGTCCGACGCGATGGCCGATCCGCTGATCGACGCGCTCGCGCGCGGCGTGATGACGCGCGAGCTGCTCGCGACGCTCGACGTGCCGGCCGGCTACGACGTGCGTGCGTATTGCGCGTCGCTGATCGAGCGTTTTCGCAACCCGGCGCTCGCGCACCGCACCGCGCAAATCGCGACGGACGGCACGCAGAAGGTGCCGCTGCGCTGGCTGCCGGCGCTGGCCGAGAGCGCGGCGGCGGGCGTCGAGCGGCCGTTTCTCGAGCGCTCGCTCGCGATGTGGCTGCATTACGTGGAAGTCGCGCGCGACGAGAGCGGCCGGCCGCTCGTGCTCGAGGATCCGGGCGCGCAGGCGCTGGCGGCACGTCTGCACGGCGCGCCGGGCGCGACCGATGCGGTGCGCGCGGCGCTCGGGCTGATCGCGTCGCGCGATGCGGCGCGATGGCCCGAGGCGCTGACGGCGCGCGTCGGCGCGCATCTGGAGACGGTGCGCACGCGCGGCACCGACGCGCTGCTGCGGCCGTTGCTCGACGCTTGAGCGGGCGGGGCGGCCGAGGATGCCGGCGTTCGCGGGCGCCTGCACGCGGCGGCGTCGCGCGAGCGTTCGCCCGTGCTTTCGCCCGTGCTTTCGCGCGCGCCGGTCGGGCCTGGGCGGGTCGGCGCGCGAAGGCAGGCGCGCCGACGCAGGCGCGGTACGGGACGCAGAAAGGGCGGCGAAGCGGGAGCGGGCGATGACGCGCGGCCCGGCTGCCGCTCCGCCGGCGATTCGTCGCGCGAGCCGGATCACGTTCGATCCGCGCCGCGTCCGCGAGCGGCGGCGGCCCAACACATGAACGCCGGAGACATCGGCATGAAGGAGACAGGCATGCATCAGAAAACGATGGGGTGGGTCACGGTATTCCTGCTGTTCGTCGTGTACGGCATCAATTATCTCGACCGCGTCGCGCTGTCGATCGTCGCGCCGATGGTGCGGCGGGATCTCGGGATCGACGCCGCGCAGATGGGCGTCGTCTTCAGCACGTTCTTCGTCGGCTATGCGCTGTTCAACTTCATCGGCGGTCTCGCGTCGGACCGGCTCGGGCCGAAGCGCGTCTATGTGATCGCCGTGGGCCTCTGGTCGATCTTCTGCGGGATGACGGCGATCACGGTCGGCTTCGTCAGCCTGCTGATCGTGCGCCTGCTGTTCGGCATGGCCGAGGGGCCGCTCTGCTCGGCCGCGAACAAGATGGTCAACAACTGGCTGCCGCGCGAATCGGCGGCCACGGCGATGGGGCTGCTGAGCGCCGGCTCGCCGCTCGGCGGCGCGCTCGCCGGGCCGATCGTCGGGGTGCTCGCCGCGCAGCTCGGCTGGCGGCCGGCGTTCTGGATCGTATGCGCGATCGGCCTCGCGTGGGTGCTCGTGTGGATCGCGACGACGTCGGACCGGCCCGCGCCGCAGGCGTCGGCGATGCCGGCCGGCGGCTCGGGCGCCGCCGCCGCGGCGGCGCGCGCTGCGGCGGCGCCGCGCGCGTGCGCCAGCGGCGGCCGCACCGCCGATGCCGCCCATGCCTCCGAGACCGCCGACGTGCCGCCGCTGCGCGATTACCTGAAGCAGCCGCGCATACTGGCGACGGGCGTCGCGTTCTTCGGCTACAACTACGTGCTGTTCTTCTTCCTGAGCTGGTTTCCGAGCTATCTCGTGCAGGCGCATCACCTGAATATCCGCGAGATGAGCGTCGCGACGGTCGTGCCGTGGCTCGTCGGCACGATCGGTCTCGCGTGCGGCGGCGTGATCTCGGACGGAATCTACAAGCTCACCGGCAACGCGATGCTGTCGCGCCGAATCGTGCTCGTCGGGTGCCTGCTCGGCGCGGGGGGCTGCGTCGCGATCGCGGGCTCGGTGCGCTCGACGCAGAGCGCGATCGCGCTGATGTCGGTATCGCTCTTTTTCCTTTACGCGACGGGTGCGATCTACTGGGCGATCGTTCAGGACATCGTCGCGCCGGGGCGCGTCGGCGCGGTCAGCGGCTGCCTGCACTGCATGGGAAGCCTGTCGGGCGTCATCGGGCCCGCCGTCACCGGATTCATCGTCGAGCGCAGCGGCTCGTTCGTGTCCGCGTTCGTGCTTGCCGGCGCGATCGCGCTCGCGGGCGCGGTGCTGTCCGCGCTCTTCCTGCGCAACCGTGCGTGCGATGCGCGTGTGCTGCGCGAAAGTCCGCTTCTGTAGGCGTGGGCGCGAGGCGTGCGGCTTGGGCGCGAATGCGGGCGGCGGCTGGATGCCGAGCAGGCCGCCCGCGCACGCGCCGTCGCCGACGAGCGCGGTGCGGCGACGGAGGCCGGGCGATCGATGGCGGGAATCTGTCGCGGGAGATGGGTTGCGATGACCGGTCGGAACGGCGGTGGCAGCCGATCGGCTGCGGGGGCGGTCGACGCGTGCGGTTGTCTGCCGATCCTCGGTCGCGAGGCGATGAAATGCGCGCCGCCGACCGCCGGCGGTGGGCCGCGGACGACACCCGGCACGCACGGCCGGTTGCGCGACGGCCGATGCGCGACGGGGCGTCGATGTTCGGTTGCGAGTCGACGGCAGGGCCCCGGCCGGCTGTCGGCGGCCGGTTGCCCGCGGTCGGTTTCGCACGGCCGGTTACGGCCGGCCGATGGCGGACGGCCCGTGTCGGATGGCCCGTGTCGGATGGCCGACGGTGGACGAATCGCCGCGGCGCCACCGCCCGCGAAGCACGGAGGACGGCGGGCGATCGGCGGCCGGCGCGAACCGCTCGCGCCGTACTACAATAGCCCGCCATTCGCCCTCCACGCTCCCACCCGCGGCCCGGCCGCGCCGCGCGCCATGCTTGCTGAACAACGTCATCGCTACATCCTGTCCGAACTCGGCCGCGCGGGTGCGCTGTCGGTCGCGCAGCTCGTGAACGCGCTCAACGTGTCGCGCGAGACGATCCGCCGCGATCTGAACGCGCTCGCCGCGCGCGGCCTCGTGATCACGACGCATGGCGGCGCGCTCGCGGCCGACCGCCACGAGCCGAGCGTGTCCGAGCGCGACGCGTCGCACGCGGACGCGAAACGCGTGATCGGCCGGCGTGCGGCCGAATTCGTGCCCGACGGCGCGTCGGTGCTGCTCGACTCGGGCAGCACGGTTCACGCGGTGGCGCTCGCGCTCGCCGATCGCCATCGCTTGAGCGTCTACACGAACGACTGGCGGATCGCCGGCGTGCTCGGCCGGCGCAACGGCAACCGCGTGACGCTGCTCGGCGGCGAACTCTCCGACGACGAGGACGCGACGTTCGGCCTCGACACGATCCACCAGCTTGCGCAATACCACGTCGATTTCGCGTTCGTCGGCGCGGGCGGGATCACGCCGGACGGCACGCTGACCGATTACTCGCGCGTCGTCGCCGAGGTGCGCGGGCGGATGCTCGCGGCGGCGGCCGCGCCGATCGTCGTCGCCGATCATTCGAAGTTCGGCCGCGTGACGCCCGTGCGGATCAACGGCTCGGACGCCGCGCGCTTTCTCGTCACCGAGCGCGCGCCGGACAAGGCGATGCGGCGCGCGCTGACGGCGCGGGGGATCGAACTCGTCGTCTGCGGATGAGCGTGCGTTCGTCGCGTGCATAGCGGACGCGTGCGGCGCGCGCGATGTTTGGCGCGGCCGGCGCGCCGAACCGGTCCGGTTCGATGCGTGCGGCGCGAAGCGGCTCGGGCGGACGTCGCGGCGGATCGGCTTGCTTCGTTTGCGTGCGAGCGTCGGTATGCGCGAATGCGCCGCGAGAGCGCGAGGCGCCCGGGCGAGATGCGTCGAATCCCTTCGATCCGATGCGTAACGGCGACCCGATGCGCTTCGGGCGGCGCGCCGATGAAAGCGCGTTTTGCAGCAATCGATCGCGCCGCGGGGCGGTGCGGTGCCGGGGGGCGAGCATGCGATGCACATGATGCTCGGGGATGCCGACCGTTGCTCGAGCGCAGCGACAGGGCCGGGCGATGCGCATGTGGCGCGGTGCGGGGCGAGCCGCCGCAAGCCGGATCATCGCGCGGATGCGCGCCGGCGCGCCCGGCGAACGTCTAGGCCGCGCCGCGCACGCCTATTCGCGCGCATCGCGCATCGTGCAACGCGACACGCGACACGCGACACGCCGCCGCGCACGGCCTCGTCGCGCGTCATGCCGATTGTCCGCCGGCGTCCGCGGGCGGCGCGCCGCACATAGCCCGCGCGACACGGAAACTTCATCGGAGCGTCACACGCACGGCAAGCGCGTGTTGAACACTCGTCGCTTCGACTTTGTCAGGCGATGAGCCGAGGAGGGCGGCGATGTCCGTCAGCGTGCGCAGCTATCTTTCCCCGACGTTGGTCCTGCTGGCCTTCGACTGGCCCGACGCGCAGCGGCGCGACGATTTTCTCGGCTTCGCGATCAAGCGCACGCCGGGCTTCTGGTCGGCGGACGGCAAGACCCGCGCCGCGACGAGCTGGCTGCCGAACCGGTTGACCTTCGACGGCCCCGCGGCCCACACGCAAGGCGATGCGCCGACCGATCAGGCGCCGATCCAGAAATTCATGTGGTGGGACGCGCGGATCGATCCGCCCGATCGCGGCCGATCGTTTCGCTACGACGTCTATCCGGTCGTCGGCACTCCCGCGTCGCTGCAGGTGCTCGAGGCCGAGGCGGGCGTCTGCGCGATCACGCTGCCCGCGCATGTCGAGGACGGCGTCGGCACGTGGTTCAACCGCGCGGTGGTGAGCTCGCAGGCGTTCGCGAAGCAGGTTCGCGCGCTGCATCTCGCGGACGGCGGCGCGCCGTCGCCCGATGCGGCGCTGCGGTTGCGCATGTGGCTCGCGAACGATCTGCAGGAAACCTTCGGGCTGATGCTCGGCGCCGACGCGCGGCGCGCGGTATCGGCCGTCTATCACCTGACCGATCCGCTGTGGGCGATTCCCGCGTTCGACGCGTTCGGCCGCGCGCACGGCGCCAACGCCCTCGCGATCGTCTACGATGCGCACGAGACGAAGCGCGGCTCGGGCGAGCCGCCGCTGCCGTCGCCGAACCAGCCGGCAGTCGAGCGATTGACGGGCGTCGCGACGCTCGCGCCGCGCGACAAGACGCGAATCATGCACGACAAGTTCATCGTCGCGGGCGACGAGACGGGGCCCGCGCGTGTGCTGACCGGCTCGGCGAACTTCACGGCGGAGGGCATCGCGGAGCAGGCGAACGTGCTGCACACGTTCGAATCGGCGGCGCTCGCCGAGCTGTACAACGCGCGTGCGCGCGCGCTTGCCTCGAACCCGGGCATCGCCGAGACCGCGCGTCTCGCTCCCGGCTGGTCGGAGCCGGTCGAAATCGGCTCGGCGCGCGTGCGCGTATCGTTTTCACCCGAGCCGCGCGGCGTGCGCACGCAGATCGACACGATCGTCGAAGCGGTTCGCGGTGCGCAGCATTCGGTCGCGTTCTGCCTGTTCATGCCGACCGACGCCGCGCTGCGCGATGCATGCTTCGCGGCGGGCGAGCGCGGGCTCATGATGTTCGGGCTCGTCAACGCGATCAGCGCGCGCGGCGCGCAGCAGGCGGATGCGGACCGGCGCGACGGCAAGACGCTCGACGCCGCGCGTCTCGCGAACCTCGAGCTGTATCACCGCAGCCGATCGAATCGCGACGTGATCGACGCCGCGTACTTCTCGCCCGCGACGGTGCCCGACGGCTTCGAGACGGAGCTGCGGCTCTTTCCGGGCGAGCCGGCGCCGCCGTATCCGCCCGTCGTGGTGCACCACAAGTTCGTCGTGATCGACGCGGAAGGCGCGAATCCGATCGTCTACAGCGGCTCGGCGAACATGAGCGCGAACTCCGAGCACTACAACGACGAGAATCTGCTCGAGATACGCGACGCGCGCATCGCGGGGATCTACCTCGCCGAATTCCTGCGGCTTTACGAGCACTATCGTGCGCGCGCGCTGGCGATCGCCTCGCGTCGCGGCGATGGCGGCGGTTCAACGGCGGGGAACGCGGGCGCGCACGGTGGCCTGGCGCTGCAGCCCGATTCGCGGTGGGCGAAAAAGTACTTCGTCGCCGGAAGCCCGGAGGAGAAGGCGCGGATCGCGCTTGCGGCGCCGGTGGCGGCGCGCTGACGGGCGGGGCGCTCGCCGCCGTTTGGGGGGGGGCCGGCGCGTCGGCGTGGCGCGCCGCAGACCGATCGGATTGTGGAGGCCGCCCGGCGGCGCGCGAGCGCGATGCGCCGGTGGTTGGCGATGTTGCGGATTCGGCCCGGTTCACGCGAAATGCGCGCCGCTCGCCCGCGCATTTCGCGCGGCCGCCGCGGGTGATACGAGGCGCGGCCGCAGACGTCGGCGATGCGGCGCGTGTGCGGATTGGATACGGAACGGATGCGCGGCGGGGATGTCGACGCCGAGCCGGCCGATATCGGGCGGGCGCCGATTCCGATGTCAGGCCGCCGATTCGACGTCGATGTCGACGCCGATGCCGGCCCGATCGAGCAGCCCGATGCGCGGACCGGTGAGCCCGGTGCGCCGCAGCCGCCGCCGACCACCGCGCGGCGATTGCTTCGGGCGGCATCGCGCCCGAGCCGGCGTGCGATCAGCGGGCGACGTAGCGCAGCACGGTGTCGGTGATCATCGCCCGATGCCGCGCGCGCAGCCGCGGCGACGACGGATCGCGGCCGAACGCCGTGCCGAACGTATAGCGGTTCGCGACGCGATGAAAGCAGAACGAGCTGATGAGCAGATGCAGATCGAACGGATCGACGTCGTCGCGGAACACGCCGCTTTCGACGCCGCGCGCGAGCAGTTCCTCGAGCGTCTTGATGATGCTGACGTTGCGGTTCTTGAACGACTTCAACTGCTCGATGTATTTCGCGCCGTGAATGTTCTCGATCGTCACGAGGCGCACGAAATCGCGATGCCTGTCGTGATAGTCGAACGTGAATTCGACGAGCCGGCTCAGCCCTTCGCGCGGCTCCAGCTCGCCGACGTTCAGTTCGCGCTCGAGCGTGCGGATGTCGCCGTAGACCTTCTCCAGCACTGCCTCGTACAACCCTTCCTTGCTGTCGAAGTAGTAATAGAGCATCCGCTTCGTCGTGTTCGTACGTTCGGCGATCGCGTCGACGCGCGCCCCCGACAGTCCCATCGCGGAGAATTCCTGCGTGGCGACGTCGAGAATATTGCGCTTCGTCTGCTCGGGGTCGTATTTGCGGCGCGCCTCGTCTCGCCGCGCTTCGGCGTCGGGCGCTGCGGCCTTGCTTCCTTGTTTCATTTTGGCGTGATCGGACGGCGGCATGGTCGGCGCATTCTAGCACGCGCCCCAGGCGGCTTTTGCCCGACTCCGGGCTCTAAAGGCGCTGACGAAAGGGCTGGCCGGCGCGTGCGCAGCGGCGCGCGGCGAGCGCGTCGCGCGCCTCGTACGCGCTGTACGTGAGCTGCGCGGCGGCGAGCCCCGCGAGCCCGAACGTGCGCGCGAGGCCGAACCTCGCGAAGCCGTCCGGCACGGGCCGCTCGCCCGCGAGCGCCGCCGCGAGCACCTCGCCCGCCACCGTCGTCGGCGCCATGCCGTGGCCGCCGAAGCCGACCGCGTGCCAGATGCCGTGCGCATCGCGGCCGATCTGCGGCATCTTGTGGCGCGCGTAGCTCATGAGCCCGCCCCACGCGAACTGCACGGCGGCATCGCGCAGTTGCGGATAGACGCGCAGCAGGTCGCGCCTGAGCAGCCGCGCGATTGCTTCCGGCCCGCGTTCGAGCACCGAAATGCGGCCGCCCCACAGAATTCGCGTGTCGGCGAGCGGCCGGTAGTAGTCGAACGCGAAGCGGGTGTCGTAGACGGCCGCCTCGCACGCGATCGCGTCGGCGAGCCGCGCGCCGAGCGGCTCGGTCGCGATCACGTAGGTCGCGATCGGCAGCACCGCGCGCTCGATGCGCGGATACACGCCGCGCGCATAGCCGCCGCCCGCGAACACCACGCGGCGTGCGCGCACCGCGCCGCCGTCGGTCGCGACGACAAAACCCGCGCCGTCGCGGCGAATCGCGCGCGCGGCCGAATGCTCGTGGATCCGTGCGCCGCCCTGCGCGGCCGCGGCCGCGACGCCGAGCACGTACTTCAGCGGATGGAAGTGGAACGCGTTGCGCTCGAAGAGGCCGCCGCGATAGCGGTCCGTCTTCAGCCGCGTGCGCAGTGCGCGTTCATCGAGCGGCTCCCAGTCGACGCCGAACGCCTCCTTCATCAGCTTGCGCGGCGCGCAAAGGCGCGCCGGATCGTCGAACCAGTTCGCGAGGATCACGCCGCCGTCGACGAGTTCGCAATCGATGCCGTAGCGCGCGGCGCGCGCGCGGATCAGCTCGACCGCGTCGATCGTCAGGCGATAGAGCGCGCGGGCGGACTCGGGGCCGAGCGTGCGCAGCAGGTCCGCGTTGTCGAGGCTATAGCCGCCGAACACGAAGCCGCCGTTGCGGCCCGACGCGCCGAAGCCGACCGTTTGCGCGTCGAGCAGCGCAATGTCGCGCACGCCGCGCTCGACGAGCCCGAGGGCTGTCGACAGGCCGGCCAGGCCGCCGCCGACGATGCACACGTCGGTATCGATGCGTTCGGCGAGCGCGGGGTAGGGCGTGCGCGTGACCGTGGCTTCGTAGTAGTTCTGCATGCGGATGTCGTTGGGACCGTGCGGGCCGCTCGAGAGCGGATGAGCGGATTATCGTATCGGTTGTCTTGCCTGCGAGGAAGCCGCGTCTGCACGGATGGACGCGGGCGCGCCGCGTATCGTGCACGGCGCCGGCGCCGGCGGCGCGGCGGATGCGGCGCGTTCGTCCGTTCGCGATGCGCGCGGCCGGATGCGCCACGCGCGTCGGCCGTGCTCCGCCGTCGATGCCCAGACCGCCGAGGTCTCAATCGGGTCCGGCGCGCCGCTCGGCCGACGGCGCATCGGGGGCGAGCGCATCGGCGCCGTCGCTATCGCACGGTGCAGCCATCGCGCCCATCGTCCCCGGCGCACCCGTTGCATCCGTTGCATTCGCCGCACCCGTCTCCCGCCCGGCGGCGATCGCGGCGCCACGGCCGTCCGGACTGTCGCGTCCGCCGCCGCGGGCTGCGTCACAGGCTGCGTCGCCTCCATTGCCCCTATCGTCGCTATCGCGACCATCGCCGCCGCCGCCGTGCAGTAGCGCCGCGCAGGCGCATTCCGCCCGCTCGCGCTCGAGCCGATGATAGTGATCGAGCCGTCTCGCGTCGATCAGCGCGACATACGCCGCGCCGTTCTTCGTGATGATCTTCTCGCCGCCGTCCCGCGCGTCGTCCGCCAGCTCGGAAAAGCGCGCGCGTGCGATGGACAGCGGCACGATGTCGTCGATGCGAATGGTCATGGTCGGTCTCGCGTGGCCGGCCTGCCGCCGGCCGATGAACGGATGAACAGGAGCGTCGCGTCAGCTTATCGGCCGCGCCGGCGAGACGGAACCCAGCCATTCGGCCAACGCGACGAACGGCTCGCTGTCGGCGGCCGCGTCCGGCGCGACGAGGTAATAGCCGGCGTCGCTCGGCAGCCGCAGGTCGAGCGGCGCGCAAAGGCGGCCCGATGCGAGCTCGTCCGCGACGAGCAGCGCCGGCATCAGCGCGACGCCCATGCCCGCGTGCGCGGCCGCCGTCAGCATCGTGAACAGCTCGTAGCGCGGGCCGCGCACCGCGCGCAGATCGTTGTCGAGGCCTTGCGCGCGAAACCAGTCGCGCCACGCGTCCGCGCGCGTCGACAGGTGCAGCAGCGGCAGATCGAGCAGCGCGTCGCGCGTGATGCGCCGCCCGTTCGCGCCCAGCAGCGCCGGGCTGCAGACGGGCAGCATGTCGCCTTCGAGGAACAGCAGCCGCCCCTGCGTGCCGGGCCACAGCGCGTGGCCGAAGTAGATCGCCGCGTCGAACGTCGAATCGCTGAAGAGGAACGGCCCGGTGCGCACCGACAGGTTCACCGTGATGTCGGGCCGCAGCGCGCGGAACTGCGGCAGGCGCGGAATCAGCCACTGGCTCGCGAACGTCGGCACGACCGCGAGCTCGAGCGTCGCGCCGATGCCGCGCTGCGCCATCAGCTCGAGCGTGTCGCGCTCGATGCGCTCGAGGTTGCGCCGCACGAGCGCCGCATAATGGCGGCCGTGCGGCGTCAGCACGACCCGTTTCTTGATCCGCAGGAACAACGCGACGCCGAGCCGCTCCTCGAGCGACGTGATCTGGCGGCTGACCGCGCTTTGCGTGAGCGCGAGCTCGTCGGCCGCGCGGGTAAAGCTTTCGTGGCGGGCCGCCGCTTCGAAGACTTGCAGCGCCGCGAGGTTCGGAATGCCTTTGCGCATCGATGCTCGAGCGATCGGAGAATCGCAGTTGGTGAGTTTTTGGAATGAACTGGTGAGTTTATATCAATTGCCGGGTGAATTTCGCGCACCGAGAATCCATTCCGGTCCCGTCAGCGTGCGCGCCGATGCGCGGCGTGCACGCGGCCGGAACGACGAAAACCCACGGAAGAACCGATGAACCCGAATCTCGCCGCCTTGCTCGCCACCGTTTCCGATCAGCCGACCATCGACGAATTGATGCGGCTCATGCATGTCCCGACGTGTTTCGAGCGCTGCGAGCCCGGCGTCGTCACGCGCGCCGAGCTTGCGCAGGCGCTGAACATGGCGCTGTTCGCGGATCTGCTCGAACGGGTGCCGACGGGCCGCGCCTATACGCGCGACGTCGCGCGCGACGGCGGCCGCGTGACGTTCGATCACGGCGCGCTGCGCACCGTGCGCTGGCCGTCGTGCGGCGCGCTGCCGCCGGGCGAGGCCGCGTTCACGCGGATCCTGCGGCCGCTCGGCTATCGGCTGAACGGCACCTATGCGCTCGAGCGCCTGAAAATGACGGGCCGCTCGTACGCGCATCTCGACGCGCCGGACCAGATCGCGCAGTTCTTCGTGAGCGAGCTTCATCCGGAGCGCTTCAGCGCCGCGTTCCAGGCGGCCGTGACGAACGTGCTCGGCACGTCGGCCGACCCGCTGACGCCGCGGGCCGTCGCGACGCTCGCGGAGCTCGAGCGCGACGCGTCGCTGCCGCTTGCCGACGCGTGCGCGCTCCTGCCCGTGCTCGTGCGCGGCTTCGGCCGCCAGCACGCGACGCCGGCGCTCGCCGACTACGACACGCTGCTCGCCGAATCGGCGGAGATGGCGTGGATCGCGACCGAAGGCAATGCGTTCAACCACGCGACCGACCGGGTGCCCGATGTCGATGCGCTCGCCGCCGCGCAGCGCGCGCTCGGCCGGCCGATCAAGCCGGCCGTCGAGGTGTCGCGCTCGGGCCGCGTGCGGCAGACCGCGTTCCGCGCGGATCCGGTCGCGCGCACGTTCGTCGACGCTTCGGGCGCGCTCGTCGAACGCGAGGTGCCGGGCTCGTTCTACGAATTCATCACGCGCGACGCGGTGGCCGACGCGCAGACCGGCCGCCGCGCGCTCGACCTGAGCTTCGACGCGGGCAATGCGACCGGCATCTTCAAGATGACGGCCGCGGCCTGATTCGCAGCGTCCCCGATTCGCCTGTTGCCCGACTTCCATCGCACCGGAGCCGCCATGACGCTCGCCGCCGCCGTCGATTATCCGTTCGCCGCGCCGTTCGCCGATCCGCAGGGCTCGCCGATCCGCGAGCTGTTCAAGCACGTCGGCAAGCCGGGGATGATCTCGTTCGCGGGCGGCTATCCGTCCGCCGAGCTGTTCGACCGCGAGGGCATCGCGGCGGCGTTCGCCGACGCGGCCCGCGACGATCCGGTGGCCTGCCTGCAATATGGCGACACCGCCGGCCAGCCCGGCCTGCGCGCCGCGCTCGCCGACTGGATGACGCGCGCGCGCGGCGTCGCGTGCGACGCTTCGCAGGTGCTCGTCACGACGGGCTCGCAGCAAGGCTTCGATCTGCTCGTGCGCGCGCTGATCGAGCCGGGCGACGTCGCGCTCGTCGAGGCGCCCGCGTATCCGGCCGCGCTGCAGGCGCTGCGGCTCGCGGGCGCGAAGCTCGTGCCGGTGCGCACCGATGCCGACGGCGTCGACCCCGACGCGCTCGCCGCGCAGCTTGCCGCGTGGCCCGCGGCCGAGCGCCGTCCGAAGCTGCTGTATACGGTGCCGACGTTCGCGAATCCGACCGGCGCGACGCTGCCGCCGGCGCGCCGCGCGCGGCTCGCGGCGGTCGCGGCCGACGCGCGGCTCGTGCTCGTCGAGGACGATCCGTACGCGGACCTGCGTTTCGCCGGCGAGCCCGTGAAGCCCGTGCTCGCGCATGACGGCGCATCGGACTGGACCGTCTATCTCGGCAGCCTGTCGAAAATCGTCGCGCCGGGCCTGCGGATCGGCTGGGCGGTCGCGCCCGCCGCGGTTCTGCGCCGGATGACCGTGGCGAAGCAGACGAGCGATTTGTGCACCGCGCCGATCGCGCAGGAAGCGATCCGCCGCTACCTGGCGAGCGGCCGGCTTGCCGCGCATTTGCGCACGATCGCGCAGACTTACGGCAGCCGTTGCCGCGCGCTCGTGAGCGCGCTCGAGCACAACGTGATGTACGTGCCGGGCGCGGCGTTCTACGCGCGCGACGCGGATGCGGGCAGCCTGCGGCTGTCGTTCGCCGCGCCGGGCGAAGCGGAGATTTTCGAGGGCGTGCGCCGGCTGCGCGCGGCGCTCGCGGCGTGCCGCCAGCGCACGTGACGCACGTGCGGCGGGAGCGCCGCGCGCCGGGCACGCGAGCCCGCCGATAGGCCGAATGGCCGGTGCGCTTGCATGCGGCGCGCGAACGCGGTCCAATCGATTCATTCGCGGCGGCGACGCCGCACCGATCAACCCGATTCTGTTCTGAAGAGGAAGCGATGCAATTCAACGACATTCTCGCCGCGCTCGACGTCGATCTGTCCCGCTGGCAAGGCCGTGCGCTGACCGCCCGCTCGCCCGTCGACGGCGCGACGCTCGCCACGCTCGCCGCCGACGCCCCGGCGGACGCCGAACGCAAGATCGACGCCGCGCATCAGGCGTTCCTCAAATGGCGCACGGTGCCCGCGCCGGTGCGCGGCGAGCTCGTGCGCGTGTTCGGCAACGTGCTGCGCGAGCACAAGGCCGCGCTCGGCCGGCTCGTCACGCTCGAGGCGGGCAAGATCGCGTCCGAGGGGCTCGGCGAAGTGCAGGAAATGATCGATATCTGCGATTTCGCGGTCGGCCTGTCGCGGCAGCTTTACGGCCTGACGATCGCGTCCGAGCGCCCCGGCCACCGGATGATGGAAACCTGGCATCCGCTCGGCGTGTGCGGCGTGATCTCCGCGTTCAACTTCCCGGTCGCCGTATGGTCGTGGAACGCGGCGCTCGCGTTCGTGTGCGGCGATCCGGTCGTCTGGAAGCCGTCCGAGAAGACGCCGCTCACCGCGATCGCGTGCCACACGCTGTTTGCGAAGGCGGTGCGCGAATTCGACAAGACGCACCCCGGCGTCGTGCCTGAAGGGCTGCATCAGCTCGTGCTCGGCGGCCGCGATGTCGGCGAGGCGCTGTGCGCGTCGCCGAAGGTGCCGCTCGTGTCCGCGACGGGCAGCGTGCGGATGGGCATCGAGGTCGCGCAGGTGCTGAGCCGGCGGCTCGCGCGCAGCATTCTCGAGCTCGGCGGCAACAACGGGATGATCGTCGCGCCGAGCGCGGATCTCGATCTCGTCGTGCGCGCGGTGACGTTCGCCGCGGTCGGCACCGCGGGCCAGCGTTGCACGACGCTGCGCCGGCTGATCGTGCACCGCAGCGTCGCCGATCAACTGCTGCCGCGCCTCGAGAAGGCGTTCGCATCGGTGAAGGTGGGCGATCCGCTCGAAGCGGGCACGCTCGTCGGCCCGCTGATCGATCGCGCGTCGTTCGACGCGATGCAAAAGGCGCTCGGCGATGCGCGCGAGCAGGGCGGCGAGGTGAAGGGCGGCGAACGTGTCGAGCTCGGCCGCGCGGATGCGTATTATGTGCGCCCGGCGCTCGTGCGGATGCCGAGGCAGACGGCCGTCGTCACGCGCGAGACGTTCGCGCCGATCCTGTACGTGCTCGTCTATGACGACTTCGACGAGGCGCTTGCGATCCACAACGGCGTGCCGCAAGGGCTGTCGTCGGCGATCTTCACGAACGACATGCGCGAGGCCGAGCGGTTCATGTCGGTGGCCGGCAGCGATTGCGGGATCGTCAACGTGAACATCGGCACGAGCGGCGCGGAGATCGGCGGCGCGTTCGGCGGCGAGAAGGAGACGGGCGGCGGCCGCGAATCGGGCTCGGACGCGTGGAAGAGCTACATGCGCCGCGCGACGAACACGATCAACTACAGCCGCGAATTGCCGCTCGCGCAGGGCGTGAAGTTCGACGTGTAAGCGCCGCGCGGCGCTCAGCCCGCCGGCCCCGCGTCCGCGAAAGCGCCGCAGCCGATCGTGCGCAGCGCGTCGCCGTCGCGCACGACGAACAGCGCGTCGAGCCCGTGGCGTTCGGCGTGCGCGCATCCCGCCTGCGCGCCGAGCACCATCAACGCGGTGGCGTACGCGTCCGCGTCGGTGCAGGTCGGCGCGACGACCGTGACCGAGGCGATGTCGCCGCGCAGCGGCGCGCCGGCGCGCGGGTCCATCGTATGCGAGAGGCGTTCGCCGCCGAAGTCGGCCCAATGCCGGTAATCGCCGGAGGTCGCGACGGCCGCGTCGACGAGATCGATCGCGCCCATCGCGCCGCGCCGGCCGTAGTCGGGCGCTTCGAGCGCGATCGCCCACGGCGAGCCGTCCGGCTTGCATCCGCGCGCGCGCAGCTCGCCGTCGATGCCGACGAGCCATGCGCCGATGCCGTGGCGATCGAGCACGCGCGCAAGCTCGTCCACGCCGAAGCCCTTCGCGATCCCGCACAGGTCGAAGGCGACGTCCGCGAGCCGGCGCACCCGGCCCCGTGCGACATCGACTTCGAGCAGTTCGTCGATCGGGCGGCACGGCGACGGCACGGGGCCGCGCAGGATCGACGCGCGGCGGCGCGCGTCGATCGCGCCCGACAACCCGTTCGCGGGGCCGGCCGGGCGCGCCGGCTGGCGGTCCGGCGTGCGCCCGTCCTTCGTTTGTCGGTCCGCCGTTTGCCGGTCCGCCGTGTGTCGATCAACCGTGTGTCGAGCAACCATGTGTCGAGCAACCGTACGTCGAGCAACCGTGTGTCGGCCGGCCGCCTGTCGATTCGCCGCCCGTTCGTTGTCCGCTTGTCGGTTCGCGGCCGCGCCCGGCCCGAATCCCCATCGATCGACGAGCGTGCCGACGCCGATGTTGAACGCGTTGTCCGTCTCGCGGCCGATTTCCCGCGCGCGCACGAGCACCGCGGCGAGGTTCGCGCAGATCGGCGTCCAGCTTCCGGGCGTCGCGCGATTGAGCCGCGACAGATCCGAATCGGCCTTCCAGTTCGACATCTGCGCGTCGACCGCCCGCACCGCCGCGTCGAGGGCGGCCGCGATCGCCCTCGCGTCGGCCGTCGGCGGCGCGTAGAACTGCGCGCCGTAGCGCGTGCCCATCGTCGCGCCGCTTGCGCGGCAGCGATTCAGCCGCGCGCCGGGCGACCATTCAATAGACGTCTTCGACATAGCGCCCCTGCTGCTTCAATTGCGCGACGGACGAGCCGGAATCCGCCAGGATGCGCTCCCACGCGCGCGCGACGCCGTCGGCCATCGCGCGGCCGCCGCACACCATGATTTGTGCGCCGTGCGCGACGAGCTCGCGCAGGTTGCGCGCGTCGGCGACGAGCCGGTCCTGCACGTAGGCTCCGCGCTCCGCGCGCGAGAACGCGGTCGTCAGCGCGCGCAGCCGGCGGTCGCGCACGAGGCCGTCGAGCTCGTCGCGGTACGGGAAGCCGTCGTTCGCGTTGCGCGCGCCGAAGTACAAGTGCATCGGGCGGCGCGCGGCGTTGTGCCGGATGAAGCCGATCAGCGGGCCGATGCCGGTGCCCGCGCCGATCAGGATCACCGGCGCCGCGCCCGCGGGCGGACGCAGGCGCGCATGCGGGCGAACGAACGCCTCGATCGTGTCGCCCGGTTGCAGGCCGGTCAGATAGCGCGAGCACACGCCGTGCGGATGGCGGCGCACGCAGATCTCGACGATGCCGTCCGACGAGGCGCTTGCGAGCGAGTAGTAGCGCGGCGAAGCTTCGCCCGGCGGCACGACGCCGAGCAGATCGCCGGTTTCGAACGACGGCAGCCGCCGCCGCGCGAACGCCGTCCACCATGCGGCCCGCCGGCCGGCATCCTCGAGCCGTTCTTCGCGTTCTTGACGTCGTTCACGCCCATCGCGTTCATCGTGTTCATCACGTCCGGCTCGGTCCGCGCGGCCGGTGCGGCCATCTCGCCCGGCGGGCGCGAAGCGCAGCACCGACGTCATCGCTCGCGGATCGCCGCCGTAGTCGTCGCGCTCGACGAGCGTGAGCGGCATCGTGCGCGGCAGCGTCGGCGCATGGCGGACGTCGAGCGCGAGCCCCAGCGCATCGCCGAGCCGCGCGCACCACGCGCGGAATTCGGGCTCCGATTGCCTGTCGACGGTGCCGAGATCGAGCAGCGGTGTCAGGCCTTTCGCGACGAGCGCGTCATGGACGCTTCGCGCGTAGCCGCAAAACCGCGGAAACTGGCGATCGCCGAAACCGAGCACCGCGAATGACGCGCCTTGCGCCGCCGACAGCCGCGCGAGCTTCGGCAGGAATGACTGCGTGTTGCCGGGCGCGTCGCCGTCACCGTAGGTCGCGCTCAGCACGAGCACGTGCCGCGCGGCGGGGTAGCCGCGAGCGCCGTCGTTCATCGGTGCGACGTGCACGCGCCGGCCCGCCTGCGCGAGCGCCGCTTGCAGCGCCGACGCGAAGCCCCAGGTGCTGTTGCCTTCGCTGCCGACGAGCAGCACGGTGTCCGCGTCGCGCGCCGGCGCATCGCCGGCGCGCTTGGGCTGCGCGCGCCGCCGGCGCGCCCACAGCATCATGCCCGTCACCGCGAGCAGCGGCGTGGCGAGCGAGGATGCGCCGAGCACGAGCCCGAGCCACCACAATCCTTCGCCCGTGTGCAGCATCTTCACGAGCGCGTGCAGGCGCTGCCAGCCGTCTGCGGGCTGGTAGGCGAGCGCGGCGCCCGTCGCCGGATCGACGAAGCCGGCGCCGTCGGTCGTCTTCAATTCGATCAGGCCGCGCGGCTCGTCCGGCGCGGGGAAGCTCAGTTGGCGCAGCGTCGACCAATCAGTGGCGCGCAGCGCGGCCATTTGCGCGATGGGTATCGGCGCCTTCGTCGCGGCGGCGATGCCCGGGCGCGCGTCGAGCGCGAGCGCCGACGCCGCGCCGCGCTCGGGAATCACGCCGAACGTCGACAGCGACAGCACCAGCCCGGTCAGTGCCGACAGCACGAGCCCCGCGAGCGCGACGCGCGCGGTCTCGTTATGCAGCCGCTGCAATCCGTCGCCGCGAATCGGGCCCGCCAGGCGCCGCCAGCCGCCCATCCGGTGAGCGAGCAGCGCGAGCCCGGACAGCGCGATGAACAGCATCGCGGCGGCGGTCACGCCCGTCGCGATCCGCCCGGCGTCGCCGAGCAGGAACTTGCGGTGCAGGTTCGTGAGCCAGCGCACGACGGGCGATAATCGGCGAGCGGCGCGCCGGTCGACGGATCGACGATCGATGCGCGCGGCCCGTCGGCGCCCGCGTAGTACGCGACGATTTCGCCGGACGGCCGGCGCACGAGCTTCTCGACGCCCGGCACCTGCGCGCTCACGCGGCCGGCGAGCGTCGCGACGTCGAGCGGCGCGCGCGGGGAGCCGGCGACGGCCGCGCGCTCGAGCGCAGGCTGGATCGACAGCGCCGCGCCCGTCAGCGTGACGACGATCAGGAGCGCGGCGGCGATCAGGCCGGGAATCGAATGAAGCTGGCGCAGCATGGGGTACCTCTTGTCTTCGTGTTACAGCGAATAGCGGAACGACTTCACGTAGCCGCGGCCCTTGACCGCCTTGCCGGCGCCCGCCGCGTTGAGCGGCACGACGACTTCCGACGCGTTCTCGTTCATGTCCTCGACGGCGGTGTCGATGTGGATTTCGTAGCCGGCGTCGAGCAGCGCGTCGGCGACGTCGAGCGTCGCGCGCAGCGTCCTGCCCGCGCCGACGCTCGCGCCCGTGATGCCGTCCAGCCGCGCCGAGCCGCCCGTTGCGCGATACCAGTCGCGCAGGTGTCGGTAATACTTCGTCTGGCGGCCGGCCATCCATAGCGTGCCTTGGTAGCGGCCCGCGCGATCGGTGACGTACAGGACGACGTACGCGCCGTCGCCGCCGTAATCGGCGAGCTGCGTCTCGAATGTGACCTGGCGCGCGTGGGCGAGCGACGGCGCGGCGAGCGCGCCTGCCAGCGCGGCGATCGGCAATGCATGTTTCATCTGGGTTCTCCTGGTTTGGGTGAGGGCGGCGGCGCGGGCGGCGACGAGCCGTGGGCGCGCGTCGCCCGGGGGGCCGGCGGTCGGCCGGCCCGGCGGCCGCTGCGTTGGCGTGCGGCGGCAGCGGACGCCGCATCCGGGCGTACGCCCCGCGTCCCGCGCCCCGGTGCCGCGCATCCCCGGCCACGTGTCGCGGTGCTTGTCGGCGATGTACGCGTTGCTCTCGCGGCCTTTCGCTGCTGCATGGCGTCTCGCAACGGAGCTTTCACTCCCGAGCATGCGGGGGCGAGCCGAATGCGCGCTGCGTGGGCGTCCGCTAGTCGGCAACCGGCAATCGATCGAACCGCCGGCGCGCGCCGCGCCTGCCATCGCGATGTCATTGCATCGCCTTCCGCCGAGGCTTCACGGCCGTGCGCGATCGTTCGCGAGGGGCGGCGATCGCGCAAGCGCCGAGCCGGCGGCCTGCGCCGTGATGTCGGAGCGTCGCCCGGTCATCCGCCGTCTCGGCGACGTGGCCGAATCCGCCGGAGCGCATGGCGGCGCGCTGAATTTCGTTGCCGCGCGCCGCATGCGCGATGTCCGTTCACGAGCGCTTGCAAGCGAGCCGGATGGCGCTCGATCATGCGGGTCGACCGATGCCCGATCGGCACCTGGTCGAACCGCCGACGCGACGCGGCGGCGGTTCGCCGCACGACCGCACGACCGCACGACCGCACGACCGCACGACCGCACGACCGCACGACCGCACGACCGCACGACCGCACGACCGCACGACCGCACGACCGCACGACCGCACGACCGCACGACCGCACGACCGCACGACCGCACGACCGCACGACCGCACGACCGCACGACCGCACGACCGCACGACAACACGACAACACACGTCAACGAATCTGCACGTCCGGCTTCGAGCCCGGCTTCAGCACGCCGCCCGGCGGCGCGCCCGCCGGCGGGCCGCCCGCGGGCGCACGCGCATCCGGCGCGCGGCCATGGTCGTCGTCATCGTCGTGATCGCGCTTGCGCTCGCCTTCGCGCTTCATGCGCACGACGTCGAGCGTCACGGGATCGAGCTTCGCCTTGAAGCGCTTGCCGTCGGCGTCGTGGCCCTTGATCTCGTAGCAGCCGTCGTCGGCCTTCAGCTTGTCGACGCGCCAGCCCTTTTGCTGCGCGAGCGCGCGCACCGCGTCGCGCGGCTTCCAGTCGGCGAGCGGCGCGCGGCAGTCGTCGCCGTCGTCCGCCATCGCGGCGCGGATGCCGAGCGCGCCGCCGAGCACGAGCGAGGCGAGCGCGGCGAGCGCCACCGCCTTGATCAGTCGCGAAGTTTTCATTGCGGGATCTCTCCTGTTCGGATCGTTGGGTTCTACAATGCGCTCGGTACCTGAAGCGAAGCTTGCGAACCCGCCGTTTTTTCTTCATGTTCGCTTCAGGTTCGCGTGGCAGAGTCGCGCCACGCCATTCACCAGGACACGCGCATGAGAGTGCTTCTCGTCGAAGACGATCCGTGGCTCGGCGAGGCCGTCCGCGCCCAGATCGAGAAGGACGGGCATCCGACCGATTGCGTCGCGAGCCTCGCGCACGCGCGGCGGCACGTCGCGGTCGCGCCCTACGATCTGATCCTGCTCGATCTGCTGCTGCCCGACGGGCGTGGGCTCGATTTCCTGCGCGAGCTGCGCGCGGGCGGCTCGACGGTGCCCGTCATCATCCTGACCGCGCTCGATCAGGTCGCGAACCGGATCGCGGGGCTGAACGCCGGCGCCGACGACTATCTGATCAAGCCGTTCGACCTGTCCGAGTTGTCCGCGCGCGTGAGCGCGGTCGCGCGCCGCTATTCGGGCAATCCGAATCCGCTCGTGAAGCTCGGCGAGCTCGCGGTCGACATCGCCGCGCGCAGCGTGACGCGCGCCGGCGCGCGGGTCGACCTGACCGCGAGCGAATGGGCGCTGCTCGAAACGCTGATCCAGCATCCGGGGATGATCCTGTCGAAGCCGCAGCTCGAGGAGCGGCTGTATTCGTTCAGCGACGAAGTCGGCAGCAATACGATCGAAGTGCATGTGAGCCGCCTGCGCAAGAAGCTCGGCGCCGAGCTGATCGAGACCGTGCGCGGCCTCGGCTATCGCCTGAGGCGGGACTAGCGATGCTGCGCAGCCTGCAGGGGCGGCTCTCGGCGGCGCTCGTGGCGGGGCTCGTCGCGCTGTCGGCGGCGGGCGGCGCGGCCGCGTTCTATGTGCTGCGCGCCGAGGTCGAGCAGATGTCCGACAGCGCGCTGCAGGAAACCGCGCAGCGGCTGCTGCCGCTCGCCGTGATGGATATCGTCGGGCGCGATTCGGACGGCGACGACGGCGATGGCGGCGGCGGGCGCATCGCGGCGGTTCGCCCGCACGACGAGCTGCTGACGTACATCGTGCGCGACGAGACGGGCAAGCTGCTGCTGCGCTCGCACGACGCAAACGCGGGGCTTTTCCCGAAGAACCTGAAGGCAGGCTTCGCCCGCACCGCGACGCATCGGGTCTACGCGGAGACGGTGCTGCAGGGTACGGTCACGCTGCTGATCGCGGAGCCGCTCGCGACGCGCCGGCGCGCGGAGGTGCAGGCGGCCTTCGCGGTGGTCAGGCCGCTCGCGCTGTTCCTGCCGGTCGGCCTGCTCGGGATCTGGCTGATCGTGCGCTCCGGCCTCACGCCGATCCGGCGCTTCTGCGGCGCGATCGCCGCGCGCGGCCGCAACGATCTGACGCCGCTCGACAAGGGGGGGCTGCCGGCCGAGATCGCGCCCGTCGCCGATGCGGTCACCGAGCTGATGGCGCGGCTCGATCGCGCGCTCGCGGCCGAGCGCAGCTTCGCCGCGAACAGCGCGCACGAGCTGCGCACGCCGATCGCCGCGGCGCTCGCGCAGACGCAGCGGCTGATCGCCGAGGCGCCCGCCGAGCCGTTGCGCGAGCGCGCGCGGCGGGTCGAGGGGGCGCTGCATACGCTGTCGCGGGTCAGCGAGCAACTGATGCAGCTCGCGAAGGCCGAGGACGGGCGCGTGCTCGCGGATACGCCGCAGGATCTGCGGCCGGTGCTCGCGCTCGTCGTCGACGATTTCCGGCGCGGCGCGCGCGATCGCGCGATCGCGCTCGAGTTGCCCGATACGGCCGTGACCTCGCGGATCGATCCGGACGCGTTCGCGATCGTCGTGCGCAACCTGGTCGAGAACGCGCTCAAGCACGGCGCGGCGGCGGAGCCGGTGCGGGTCGCGCTGTCCGCCGCCGGCGCGCTCAGCGTGACGAACCGCGGGCCGGTGCTCGCGGCCGCGGAGCTCGAGCGCCTGACGAAGCCGTTCGAGCGCGGCGCGACGGCGGCGAAGGGCAGCGGCCTCGGGCTCGCGATCGTCGACGCGATCGCGAAGGGCGCGGGCGCGTCGTTCACGCTGCGCTCGCCGGCGCCGGGCGTAACGGACGGCGTTCAGGCGCGGGTGGACGGCCTCGCGTGCGGCGGCGGGCCGGCCGCGAAGGGGTGAGCGGGCATGGGCGAGCGGGCGCGGCGGGGCGCCGCGCGTTCGCGCGCGCCGCCGCCGAAACGGATCCCGCAGCGTCGCGCCGCCCGGCGCGGGCAGATTCGGGCGCGCCACCCACGTCCGTTTCCGGTCGCGATTCCGATCGCGATTCCGGTCGCGTCTCCGGCTGCGCGCCCGGCCGGCGCGCCGCTAACCGGCTGCTGCCGGGTGCGCCGGGTGCGCCGGGTGCCGGGCCGCGACACGCGTTCGGCCGGCATTTGCCGGCGCGGCGATCCCGATCTCGGGCGCCGGCGGCATGTCGCGGTTCGTCGAGACCGGCCTTCGGCGCGGGGGCGCTCCGGCAAACGCCGGCGCGGCGGGTCGCGATCCGCCGGATAGCCGTTCCGCGATCGTGCAGGCCGCCTTGGCGGCGCCATCCCGCGCGCATCGGCACGGCGCGACGGCATCGGTCACGACGCCCATGGCGACCTCCGCAATGCTCGTAGCGCAGGCGGTTGGATGAGCCGCCCTCGGCGGTCGCCGCCACCCGTTGGCGACCGCCGACGCGCGCATGCCGCCGACGTCTCTTACAATCGAATGCGCCGCCGCGCGCGCGGGCGCGCTCGTCCGGCGCGTCATGCGGGCTTTCTCGCCGGCCGGCGCTCCATTCATCGTTTCGGGAATCCTTTTCGTGAGCGACAACGCATACACCAACGCATTCGGCCAGCCGATCGGCGCGCCGGTGCCCGGCTGGCAGCCGCGCCCCGCGCCGCCGCGCACGCCGGCGCAGGGCCGCTTCTGCCGTATCGAGCCCGTCGATCCGGGCCGCCACGCGGACGATCTGCATGCGGCGTACGCGACGGCCGCCGACGGTCGCGACTGGACGTACATGAGCGCCGGCCCGTTCGCCGACGCCGAGAGTTACCGCGCGTACCTGCGCAAGGCGGCCGAGACCGACGATCCGCTGCATCACGCGATCGTCGATCTGGCCACGGGCAAGGCGGTCGGCACCTTCGCGCTGATGCGCGCCGATCGCGCGAACGGCGCGATCGAAGTCGGATTCGTCGTGTATTCGCCGCTGCTGCAGAAGACCTGCGCGGGCACGGAGGCGTTGTTCCTGCTGATGCGGCGCGTGTTCGACGAACTCGGCTATCGCCGCTTCGAATGGAAGTGCGACAGCCTGAACGCGCCGTCGCGCGCGGCGGCGCTTCGCTACGGCTTCACGTACGAGGGGCTGTTCCGGCAGGCGGTCGTCTACAAGGGGCGCTCGCGCGACACCGCGTGGTATTCGATCGTCGACGGCGAATGGCCGGCGCTGCGCTCGGCGTTCGAGCAGTGGCTCGCGGCCGGGAATTTCGACGCGCACGGCCGTCAGCGGCAGTCGCTGTCGACGTTGATCGCGGCGGCGCGCGGGCGCTGACGCGCGATGCTCGACGCGGCGCGCGGCCGGTAAAATACCCGAACCCCGGCGGCCACGCGCGGCCGCCGTCAGACGACAACGACATTCGGAGACACTTCGGCCATGGCTTCAACGCAAAGCGCGCCGCGCGCAACGGTGCCGGCGACGACGATCGACGCCGGCGTCATCTCGGCGCGCCTCGATCGCCTGCCGCCCACGCGCAGCGTCTGGAAACTCGTCGCGCTGCTGAGTCTCGGCTTCTTCTTCGAGCTCTACGATCTGCTGTACAGCGGCTACGTCGCGCCCGGCCTCGTGAAGGGCGGCATCCTGAGCGCGACGACGCGCGGGCTGTTCGGCACGACGGGCGTCGCGAGCTTCATCGCCGCGCTGTTCGCGGGGCTCTTCATCGGCACGATCGCGTGCGGCTTTCTCGCCGACCGCTTCGGCCGCCGCGCGGTGTTTACGTGGTCGCTGCTGTGGTACACGGCCGCGAACGTCGTGATGGCGTTCCAGGATACCGCCGGGGGCCTCAATTTCTGGCGCTTCGTCGTCGGGCTGGGGCTCGGCGTCGAAATGGTGACGATCGGCACGTATCTCTCGGAGTTGGTCCCGAAACAGATTCGCGGCCGCGCGTTCGCGTGCGAGCAGGCGGTCGGCTTCGTCGCGGTGCCCGTGGTGGCGCTGCTCGCGTATCTGCTGGTGCCGCATGCGCCGTTCGGCCTCGACGGCTGGCGCTGGGTCGTGCTGATCGGCGCGCACGGCGCGATCTTCGTCTGGTGGATTCGCCGCCAGTTGCCGGAAAGCCCGCGCTGGCTCGCGCAGCAGGGCCGGCTTGACGAAGCCGAGCGCGTGCTCGCCGCGCTCGAGGCGAAGGTCGAGGCCGAGTACGGCCGGCCGCTGCCGCCGCCCGCGCCCGCCGAGCCCATCGCGCCGCGCGGCCGGTTCGCCGACATGTGGGTGCCGCCGTACCGCAGGCGCACGGTGATGATGACGATCTTCAACGTGTTTCAGACGGTGGGCTTCTACGGCTTCGCGAACTGGGTGCCGACGCTGCTGATCAAGCAGGGGATCACCGTCACGACGAGCCTCATGTATTCGAGCGTGATCGCGCTCGCCGCGCCGATCGGGCCGTTGATCGGCCTTGCGATCGCCGACCGCTTCGAGCGCAAGACGGTGATCGTCGCGATGGCGGGCGCGGCGATGATCGCGGGGCTGCTGTTCAGCCACGCGTCGGCCGCGTGGCTGCTCGTCGCGCTCGGCGTATGCCTCACGCTCGCGAACAACATCATGTCGTACAGCTTCCATGCCTATCAGGCCGAGCTGTTTCCGACCGCGATCCGCGCGCGCGCGGTCGGCTTCGTCTATTCGTGGAGCCGCTTTTCGGCGATCTTCACGTCGTTCGCGATCGCGGCCGTGCTGAAGGGATTCGGCACGCCCGGCGTGTTCGTGTTCATCGCGGGCGCGATGGCGATCGTAATGGCGTCGATCGGGCTGATGGGGCCGCGCACGAAAGGCGTCGCGCTCGAAGCGATATCGCGTTGACGCGTGCGCGCGCTCGCGTGCGCGGGATACCGGCGCGCAGGGCGGCGCGCGCCGCGCAACGGGCTTGAGCACTGCCGGGCGGCGCATGTGCGGGCGGCGCGCGCTTCGCTCGCGCTTCGCCGCTTGCATCGGTCGCCCGGGTCGCGCGCGGCTGGGGCGCGGCGCGCGCGAATGCGGAGGATTAACCGATGCGCATGGCGTGTTCGTGAGCCGTCGTGTCGAGATGCCATCTTGCCGCCGTGTTGCCCGCGCCTCGCGCCTCGCGCCTCGCGCCTCGCGCCTCGCGCCTCGCGCCTCGCGCCTCGCGCCTCGCGCCTCGCGCCTCGCGCCTCGCGCCTCGCGCCTCGCGCCTCGCGCCTCGCGCCTCGCGCCTCGCGCCTCGCGCCTCGCGCCTCGCGCCTCGCGCCTCGCGCCTCGCGCCTCGCGCCTCGCGCCTCGCGCCTCGCGCCTCGCGCCTCGCGCCTCGCGCCTCGCGCCTCGCGCCTCGCGCCTCGCGCCTCGCGCCTCGCGCCTCGCGCCTCGCGCCTCGCGCCTCGCGCCTCGCGCCTCGCGCCTCGCGCCTCGCGCCTCGGACCACCCCGGGGCGCGGTGGTTCACCCGGCCCGACGCGATTCAAGCCTCCAGCGCAAGCAGCGCGAACGACGCGAGCCAGTGCTCGCCCATGTAGTCGCCCGCGACATGTTCGAGCGCGCTCGCCAGATGCGCGTCGGCCGCGTCGGCGAGCGCCGCCCGGCGCGGATCGCCGTCCGGCAGCGCCCGCGCGAGCGCGCGCTGGCACCACGCGCGGCTCAGGTTCAGGCCGTCGAGGTGCGCGATCTTGCCGTCGGTGCGGTCGGTGACGGTGGCGGGCGTGAAGAGCGTCGCCGGCTCGCGCGCGGCGAGCGACGGCAGGAACGCGTCGAACCACGCGAGAAACTCGGCCGCCGGCAACACGCGCCGCATCAGCTCCGCCTCCATCAACGCCGGCGACAGGAATTCGTCGCCGCTCGGCTCCCACGCCTGACAGTTCGCGTCGCGCAGATGCCAGCGCCGCGCGGTGTCGACGATCAGCGCCTCGAGCGCCGCATGCCCGGTCTGCCGAGCGAAATCGAGCGCGAGCGACAGCGCGAACGCGGTGTTGAAGTGCGTGCCGACGCGCAGCGGATAGGTCGCCTTCGGCAGGAATTCGGCGAAGCGCTCGACGAAGAGATCCGTGAGCGGCGCGAGCGTCGCCGACCAGCGGCGGCCCGCGTCGGATTTCATCGACGCCAGTTGCGCGGATAGCGCGAGCAGCCATCCCCAGCCGTACGGCCGCTCGAAGCCGCGATTGTGCGGCAGGTTCAGGTACGCCGCTTCGCCGGCGACGTTCCCGGCGGTGAAGTGCGCGTCGACGGTCGCGACGATGCGCGGCCCTTCCGGCAGGTCCGGAAAACGATCGAGCAGCCGCGTGACGAGCCAGTAGCCATGCACGCACGAATGCCAGTCGTAGCTGCCGTAGAAGATCGGGTGCAGCGCGCGCGGGCCGAGCACGTCTTGCGGGCCGGCGAGCGAATGCGTGAGCTTGTTCGGATATTCGCGTGTCAGATGGCTAAGCGCGAGGTTCGCGAATCGCGAGGCGAGGGCGGGCGTCAGTTGTCGGGCGGTCATGGCGAGGGCGTCGGAAGGAGAAGGGCGCGCATCGCGCGCGCAGCGGTCGACGACATGTTACCCGCCGGTGCCCGCGCGCGCATGAACGGCGAAGACGCCTGCCGGGCGTGCCGCGCGGCGCGCCTGGGCGGCGGCCGGGCTCACGGGCGGCAGTGCAACTGGCGGTAGCGCGTTTCGAGCTCGATCTGCTGCGCGCTGCGCGCGCGCTGTTCCTTCGCGTCCTGCTCGGTGGCGGGGTACGGCTGCGCCCACGGCCGGCTCCGGTAGTCGAACGGCAGCGGCGCGTAGTTCGGCCGCGCGTGGCCGTTCGCGGACGGCGGCGGCCGCGACGGCGGCGGCTCGTAGACGGGCGGCGCGGGGATTTTCCAGGGCGTCTGGCTGTTGGCCGTGCTCGGCGCGAGCAGCGCCGGCGGGGCCGAGCGCGTGGCGGCTTGGGTGTGGCGCGCCAGGTTGTCGATCGTCGCGGCGAGCTCGTCGCATTCCTCCTGTCGGCTCTGATCCTGCGCGAACGCGAAGTTGCGCTGCAGCGGGGCCGCGTATTGCGGCTTCGCGTCGGGCGGTGCGTGCTGCGACAGTGTCTGGGACGCGAGGCTGCCGGCCGGCAGCGCAGGCGAGCGAGCATCGGGCGGCGTCCGCGAGCGTGTAGGCGCTTGCGCGGCCGGGTTCGCCGTCGCGGCGCTCGACGGCGAACCGGCGAGCGGCTGCGCTTGCGTGCCCGCGCACACCGCGAGCAGAAGCGCGGCCGGCGCCGCGCGCAACATCGGGACATTCATGCGGCGAAGAGGCGATGAAAAATCTAACGAGCGGCGGATCGTCTCATGGCGCGCCCGGTCGAGTCGATCGGATTCGTGTGGAGATTTGTCTCGGTGCGAACGAGCGCCCGACGGGCGCGCCGCGCCGGGCGCATCCGCGCGGCTGGGCGACGCGGGCGCCGGCGGATCGCGCGCGAAGCCGGGGCGCCGCGCGAGCGTACCGGCGCCGAACGCAGCCGGCGCGCGGCGGCCGCGACGCGCGTCATGTCGCTGTCGCGATGCGCGCCGGCCGCCGACGCGGCGGCTCCCGGCGCGCGCGCGTCGCGCACGGGGGCGCGCGATGTCCGCGTCGCGCGGCCGCGCCGATCGGCGAGCCGCACGCGAACGGCGCATGCGCTACTTGACCCAAAGCGGATGATCCGCATAACGAAGGAACCGCGCGATCACGCGAGGCTTCAGAAAATACCGCGCGTTGACGGCATTGATGAAGTTCTCCGATAGCGCGAGGCTCGGCTCCTCGTTTCTGACCGCGTGCCACCACGTTGCCGGCATGTACATGATTTCTCCGGGCCGCTGCACGTGCATGCGCGCGCGCGCGTGCGCGAACTCCGGAAACCGCTCGAGGTCGGGGTGAAACGCGTCGACCGCTCCGCGGTACATGCGCCGCGCCTGATCCGGCGAATACGCGAGCCACCGCTTGGCGCCGACGAACAGCGCGTTCCAGGCGCTCGTCAGCAGGAAATCGACGTGCAGGTGCGACGCCGACGACGCCGGGCCGATATACAGCCAGCGCCATTTCGGTTGCCACTTGCCCGGAACGCGCGTCGCCCAGTTCGCGAAGTGGCGCGGAACCCGGTACTGCGCGCGCAGCTCCGGGATGTCGTTCTCGAATACCCAGTCTTTCAGATAGAAATGCGCGTCCGGATCGTCGAGGCGGTCGAGGTAATCGGCGAGCGGCAGCGTGATGGTGCGTTCGTAGTCGTCGGAGCGCCGGGCGACGATCGTCACGTGGCCGTGACGGCGCCTGAAGTACTCGAAATTCCACACGCGCGCGGCCTCCCAGTCGCGCATGAGGCCCGTGAGCACGACCGGCTTGCCCGGCAGCGCGTACTGTTCGACGAACGCTTCGTACGACAGCGCGTCGCGCCTGTCGATCGGCAGAAAATCGGCTTGCGCGGCGTCGTTCATGTCACGCGATGTTCGCGGCGGTCGCGATCGACGAAGCGCCGTGCGCGCGCGCCGCGCTCGCGCGAACGACGTCGACGGATGCGAGCGGCCGTCTGACCGAATCGGGATTCAGGCCGGCGCGCATCGATGCGAGCACGCCCGCCGCTTCCCAGTAATTGTCGACGATGCGCAGTTGTCCCGGCGCCCACGGCAGGCTGCGCAGATCGTTGCGCATGACGTTGCGGTTCTCGCGCACCGCGATGACCGGTATGCGTTGCGCGAGCGCGGCGAGCACCGGCAACCCGACGCACCCATGCGGAATCACGATGCATGAGACGTCGGACACCGACAGCGTGCCGGCGGCGTTGCCCGCGCGCGCCAGCTCGACGATGCGGGGCGCGCGCCTCAAGCCCTTGAGGATGCACTGCAGGAACGTGAGGGACACGACTTCCGGCGCGATGTGCGGGTCGACGATGCCGTAGTCGCGCACCGCGAATCGCGGGTCCTCGTACATCGGCGAATGCGCCGACGGAACCGAGAACAGCGTCGAGAGGGTATGCGTGAGCATGGCTTCGACGCCGCCCCACGGATTGACCAGGCCGAGCGTGCCTGCGTAGTAGCCGGTGCGGCATGCGTCCGGGACGTGGATGTGCGAGGCGATCGCGACCGCGTCGAACGTGTCGCGATGCTCGGCGAGCAGTGCCACGAGCGCGTCCAGGTTCTCGACGGTTCCGGCCGCGCGCCCGCTCGATGCGTACGTGCTCGTCAGGCGGATTCCGGGGTCCAGGTGCAGTACGCGAGGGCAGTCGAGGCCGTACGCGGCGCGCGCGGCGTTGACCGCGTTGATCGCCGCGTTGACGAAGGTCGGGCATTCGTTCGAGCCGACGACCGCGAGGACGCGGTTCGCCCGCACCGGTTGAAGGCCGATCTGGCCGAGCAGGAGCCGGCAGATGACGCTGCCTTCGACATAGAGGCCGTTCGCGGGCAGCTCGTTGATGTCCGCGGCGTTGACGACGTTCGGATGCGTGATCAGGCGATCGCAGATCGACGACAGCAGCATCGCGACCGGGCCGGCGTCGCCGTCGTGGCCGCCGATCTCCGCGCCGACGCCCGTCGGCACGATCAGCACGGCGTTGAACTCGCCGCCGCCGCCGCGCGTGCGCCGCTCGCATCGGAACAAGCCGTCGGCCCGCATCGACTCGGGCATCTCGCCGTCGGACAGCACGCCGATTTCGCAGTCGAAGCCGTGCTCGTCGCTGCGCGTGACGACGAAGCGCACCGGCGTCTCGTCGGGCCCGAGCTGTTGCCGCGTCAGCTCGCGCAGATGATCGAGCGACGCGCTCGCGAGCGGGCCGGAAACGGAAAACGCCTTTTCATGGATATGCATGGTCGAGCCCCCCGTTTTGGCGAAGAAAATCTTCGTAGGAAAACCGCTGGACCGCGGCGAGCGCGCCGTCCTCGCCCCTGCGATAGACGCTCGGCAGGTTGATGCCGTTGAAGCGATGCGCCTTCACGAGCGTGTAGGCGCCCGCGTTCACGAACGCGACCCGCGAGCCCACCCTCAACGGCGCGTCGAAGCGGTAGGTGCCGAACACGTCCCCGGCGAGGCACGAAGCGCCGGCCAGCAGGTAGGCGTGCGCGTGCGCCGGGTGATGCCCGTCGACATCCGGCTGAAACTGGTATTCGAATACCTCGGGATAGTGATTGACCGTCGTGTCGAGCACGGCGATCGGCATGCCGCCGCTGTCGAACAGGTCGACGACGGAGGCGATGATCGTTCCGGCTGCGCGCACGATCGCCGCGCCCGGCTCGATGAACAGCGCGACGCCGAAATGCTCGCGCAGCCGCTTCGCGCACGCGCGGAACCGGTCGACGTATCGCGCGCCGTCCGCGATGTAGCCGCCGCCCAGATTGATCCAGGCGAGGCCGTCGAGCGTGCGCGCGAGCCGCTTTTCGAGGTGCTCGATCGTTTCGGCGAGCCGGCTGAAATCGGTGGAGTCGCAATTCGTGTGGAAATGAATGCCCTGCAGGCCGTGCAGCGCGCGCGGATCGCTCGCGACGACGCGCTCGATGGCGTCGAGCGGCACGCCGAGCTTCGAATGCGGCCGGCACGGATCGTAGCGCGCGTCGGCCACGACCGAATATTGCGGATTGATCCGCAAGCCGCACGACAGGCGGCCCGCCAATGCATCGTGCAGGCGCCGCCATTGCGACAGCGAGTTCAGCGCGACGTAGTCGCAGTTGTCGACGATCGTCCCGAGGTCGCGGTCGCGCAGCGCCGGCGTCGCGAGGTGGACCGAGCCCGCGCGGCCGAGAAGCGTGCGCGAGAACGCGGCCTCGAACGGCGACGACGCGGCGAAGCCGTCGACATGCGGCCCGATGCATTCGAGCGCGCCCGCGTGCGAAAACGGCTTGAGCGGATACAGCAGGCGGCAGCCGCTGTCGCCGAGCAGCGTGTGCATCGAAGACAATGCGTCGCGCAGCGTGCGTTCGTCGTAGACGAACGCGGGCGTATCGAGTGCTTCGAGCGTCTCGGCGTTGCGTTGCCGAGAAGCAGGCGGCGGCGCGGCAAAGGCCGATGCGGCGGCGGGGGCGCGGGCGCGGCGTGCCGCATCCGCGCAGGCGCGGCGAGGCGCGCCGCGCTCGTCGCGATCGCGCAGCCTGAGCGCTTGATTCGCGCGCGCGAGCGCGCCGACGGGCGGGCGCCGGACGCAGCGTGTGACGGGCAGGACGCGCCGCAGCAATTGCTGGAAATCGGCGACGCTCACTTCCATGTCGTGCAGCACGCCGCGCCGCTCGTAACTGCGCGTCGATGCCGCGATCTGGCTTCGATGGTTCAACTGAATGTCTTCCTCGACGAGCTCGATCTGCAACTGCTCGACGTTGCACTGCCGTGCGATGTCGAGCGCGCCTTCCGCGGCATGGCCGTAGCTGCGGATCTTCACGCGGCATTCCCGCGGGCCGACCGGAATGAACGACATCGCCTGAATGTGATCGGGAAAGACCGTGATGCCGAGCATCGTCGCGGTTTGCGCCGTTTCGGGAATCGAGCCGAACACGGTCAGCTGGAGCGGGCGCGCGAGGGCGGCGTCGCCATCGGCCATCGCGCGTTGCCGCGCTTCCTCGTCCGCGCCGTGTGTCGCGCCGCGTTTCAATGCGTCGCGGTAGCGCGCCTCGATGGGCGACAGCCGCGTCGAGGCCGGTTCGCGCAGCGTCAGCAGATCGGAGCGGCTCGACAGCTCGAACAAGCGGATCATCGCCTGGTGCGCCGCCGGGAAGTGGTACATCTCGAGGAAGTTTTCCCAGAGAATCTTTGCGTCCGCTTCGACGGCGAAGTCGTACCAGCCCTTGCCGGCGAGCGGCGCCATCTGCCCGATCCGGTATGGCTCGAGCATCCGCGCATGCTCCCAGATATCGGCGACCCCGCCCCGGCCGGCCGCGAGGCGCACGAATATCAGCCCCTGCCAGACATCGACGTCGATCGGCGCGAGCGCGCCGTCCGCGCGCAGCCGTGCCGGGTCGTCGGTGCGACGGTCGATGTCGACGAGGCGGCCCGCATGGATCGTGCCGTCGCGCGCTCGGCAGACGTATGCGCGCTCGCCCGACACGTCGAGCGTCAACGTGCGCTCGCCGCCGCGCAGTTCCGCGACGTGGCCGACGAAGTGCCACGCGGGCAGCACGAGCGTGTCCCGTTCGAGCGCGTGCAACTCCGCGTCGCCGTAGACCCAGGTGGCCACGGTCTCGCGCAGCGGGCCGCCCGCGAGCCGGGGGCCGAGGTCGACGGCATCGACGGCATCGACCGTCGGCTCGCCATGTCGTTTCGCGAGCGACGCGTAGCGCACCGGCAGGTCCGGATAGGTCAGCAGATGCTGACGCAGTTCGGCGCGAAGCGCCGACAGGATCGACGAATCGCGCGCCTGCCGGATGTCGGCCGCGAGAAAGCCGATGCGCAGCAGCACGCGAAAGCGGTCCGGCACGAACGGGCGCTTGACGTCGGGGAACGCGAAATACACGCGCTCGTACAGCGCCGCCATGCGGCGGCCGACGCGCGAGACCGCCTTGCGCACGAGGATGCCGCCGTCCTCGACGCGAGCCGGCACGCGCGACAGGGAAAAATCCTGCTCGCGGAAGTCCGCGCCGAACTCGCAGCGTCGCGCGCCCGGCGCGTTCACGCAGCGCCCGTCGACGTCGAAGGTCCAGCCGTGATACGGACATCGAACGTGCCGATGCGGATCGAACGAGCCGGCGGCCTGAAAGAGCTGCGTCTGCCGATGAGGGCAGACGTTCAGGAACACGCGGACCTCGTGCTCGCTCGCGCGGACCGCCGTCATGCTTTCCTGAAACGCGTAGCCCGTGACGTAGTCGCCGATGTCCGGTATCTCGTCCAATCGGCAAAGGAGATGCCAGTCGTCGGTTCCGGCGGGGTGTTCGACCGCGCGCAGCATCGTCGCCGCGCAGAACGCGCGCGCGTGGTCGAGCGTCAACGGCTCGCCGGTTCGTGCCGCGTAGCGCGCGGCGGCATGGTCGAAATGCGCGGGCATCCCGCGCACGCCGTCGAGCAGGGCCTCGGCCCGCGCGTCCCAGTCGGCCAGCGACGACGCGGCTGCCTCGCGCGCGCGGACCACCCATTCGTATTGTTCACGACCACATGCAATCAGTTGTCTTTCGTGTTCTTGATCTGCGTCGGGGTGGTCCATTTACGCGTTCCCTCGCATAAAAACGCGACGACGAAGCTCGATCCGGATAACGGAAGCGTCGTTGTTTTCATCATAGGTAATGGAACTTAAATAGGGTAGCTTGAGATCGCGCCGTCCCGTGGTGATCGGCACGCCGGGCGAAACAATCGGCGGGCGTGACGACGATCGGTTGAATGTGTCGGTGGGCTTCGGTTGGTCGGGCGCCGGCGCGGGCGTCGCGGCGGCGGTCGGGGCCGTCAGCGCGCTGTCGGCGCGAACGAGCGGCTGCGTCCGCGCATCGGCAGGCATGCGCTGCCGGTTCGCATCGAGGGCCGGACATCGCCGCGCAACGGCGCGGACCGGTCTCCGGGCGTCGGCGAGACGGCGGATATCGACGCGCCGCGCGCGCCGGCCGGCGCGCGCGATTGCGCTCGACGCGTGGCGCTTGGGGCCGTCGGGAACCGTCCGCGCCGCCGCTTCGTCATCAGGGCATCGCGTGGTCCCGTTGCTTCGATGCTTCGTCCGCCCAATGGAAATACCGGACGTACCGGCGAATTTCGCTATCGCTCAGATTCTGGCCCGGCATGGTGATCGGATAGTGCGCGCGCAGCGCCCTCGCGTCGGCGTCGCTCGCGACCATCGCCTCGGGCGAGGCGAGCCACCTCCGCAGCCACGCGTCGCTTCGCCGCTGCGTCACGCCGAGCAGAGCCGGGCCGAGCTTCGCGCCGTGTCCGAGCGTATGGCAGGCGAGACACTTGCTTTCGAAATCGAGCTTGCCCTGTATCGCCTCCGCGTCGGTCGGCGTGGCCGACGCGGGGATGTTGTGATGCTCGATGGTCGATTCCTCATGCGCGCCGGCGTCGATCACGCCGACCGCGCCTTGCGATGCGTTCGCGAACTGATGATCGACCATCACGTAGGCGCCGGCCTCCGGCACGACGAATGCCGCGATCGCGCTGCCGCTGGAGCCGAGCAGCACCGTCTGCATGCCGCGCAACTGATTGTCGGGGTTGCCGTCGAGCCAGACGCGGTCGAAGATCGCGCCGACGACATGGAAGCTCGAGGTGTCGCTCGGCCCCGCGTTGAGCACGTAGAGCCGCACGCGCTCGCCGGGCTTCGCGATCAACGGCTGCGTGACCATGCCGTTGTACCGGCCGTTGAATACCGTGTAGGTCGGCGCTTTGCGGCGCAGGCGCTCGCCGTCGAGCACGTGCAGCGCGTCCGTGCCCACGCTGCGGTGCTGCGGATCGGGCTTCGTGTAGAACTCGCTCTGGACGATCACGTATTCGCGATCGGCCCGGGTCGGATAGCCGTCGCGCGGCGCCACGACGACGACGCCATACATGCCCGACGCGATATGCTCGAGCACCCTCGGCGTGCCGCAGCGGTACATGAAGACGCCGGGGTAGTTCGGCGTGAACTCGAAATGCATCGTCTGGCCCGGCGCGATCGACCGGTACTTGTCCGTGGGCGAGACCATCGCCGTATGGAAATCCATCGAATGCATCATCGGCGCGGTCAGTTGCAAGCCGCCGGGGGCGGGCTCGTCGCTGCGGTTCGTCATGGACAAGCGCACGCGATCGCCCACCTTGACATGCACCGTCGGCCCCGGCACCTGATTGCCGAACGTCCATGCGGCGAACGCGATGCCCGGGGCGATCCGGATCACCGTGTGCGTGGTATCGAGGCGGATCGCTTGGTCCCGCGCTGCGTCGAGCGGCTGGAGCGCGGCATCGAAGCTCAACGCGGAGCCGGCGGCGAACGGGCCCGTGTGGCGCGTCTGCGTGACGATCGCGGGCCCTGGGTTGAAGTCCATGCGCGACGGGTCGTACCGCTCGCCCGACGGGCGGCTCGTGCACGCGCCGAGCGCCAGCGCGCCGCCGATCGACGCCAGCGCAAGCGCCTGGGCCGCGCGCGACAGCGGGCTCGGGTCAACGGCAGGGTTCATGTCGAGGCCCCCGGTGTTTGTTTCCGCCGCGCCGGCCGCCGCGGCGCGCCGGCACGGCGAACGCGAGCCAAGCGCGGCAGGCGGCGGATGCGGCTCGTGCCCGGCCCGCGTCTTCCCGGGCGGCGCCGGCGCTCGCGCCGTCATGGCGAGCGCTTTTCGCCGTGTTGCCGCGACATTCGATTGACGACGGCAGGGAACAGGGGCGCCAGCTTGAGCACGAAGTCGAACGCCATCAGCAGCGCCGCGATGGCGAACGGCACGTCGCCGACGAAGCGCAGCCATTGCCACAGAACGGTCGTGTCATAGAACTCGAGGCTGCGCGCATAGGCGAGCCCGCGATCGTAGACCGCGTTGAGTTGCGGCCAGCCGACCGGAAAGAAGTTGAGGGCGATCCACAGAACGAGCCCCGCGTTATACAGCCAAAACGCCCGGAGGCCGAGTTTCTCGCTGAATCTCGATTGCTCGGCGGCGGCATGCCGCAGGCAGAAATAGATCAATCCGATCGCGAGCAGGCCGAACGCGCCGAACAGCGACGTGTGCGCGTGGTTCAGCGTGAGGAAGGTGCCGTGCTCGTAATAGTTGACGAGCGGCGCGTTGAGCGTGCCGCCGCCGAACACGCCCGCTCCGACGAAGTTCCAGAACGCGGAGCCCAGCACATACGTGTACGCGAGACCGTAGCGGAACCGCTGCTGTTTCCGGATCAGGCTGTGGTGCTCCATCGCGTCGAGGATGAGCAGCACGAGCGGCAGCACCTCGATGAACGAGAACATGCTGCCGACGGGAACCCACATGCCGGGGCCGCCGACCCAGTAGATGTGATGGCCGGTGCCGAGCACCCCGCCCAGGAAGATCAGGATGAGTTCGAGATGCACCGAGCGTTCCGCCAGTTGCCGCGACACGAGTCCGAGCCCCATCAGCAGATAGGCGCTGATGGCGGCCGCGAAGAATTCGAAGGGCTGCTCGACCCAGAGGTGCACGACCCACCAGCGCCAGAAGTCGGTGATCGTGAAGGACGGGTTCACGCCGAACAGCGGAATCATGCCGAACGCGTACAGCAGCGCGATATTGGTCGTGGACGCCCAGATGAGGTGCTCCAGCCGGATGCGTCCGGTCCAGAACTGGCGCGCCGCCTGCTTGATCGCGGCGAGGCCGGGCCACAACCCCCGCAGGATCAGCGCGCTCCAGAACACGAGGCCGATGAAGAAGCCGATCTGCCAGAAGCGCACCAGCTCGAGGTACGACAGCCCCTGATTGCCGAACCAGAACCAGCCGTTCTCGATCACGCCCATGATGCCGAGATAGTCGCCGATCAGCGCGCCGGCGACGATCACCACGGTGGCCCAGAACAGCCCGTCGACCAGCGGCCCCTGGCCGCGCGCTTCCCGGCCGCTGATCGCGGGCGCGAGAAACAGCCCGGCGCCGATCCACGACAGGCCGATCCATACGATCGGCGCCTGAATGTGGATGCTGCGCCAGAAATTGAACGGCAGCACGTCGTCGAAGTGGATGCCGTAGAAGCTCGTGCGATCGGTGTAGTAGTGGCCGAGGATCGCGCCGGCCGCGATCTGCAGCAGCACCGCCGCGACGACCAGAAAATACTTGCCGACCTTGCGCTGGCTGCGCGTTAGCGCGCGAAAGCGCACGAGCGTGGGGTCCATCGTGCCGAGATCGTCGACGCGGATGTAACGGTGATACACGAACAGGACGATCCCGAAGCAGAGAAAGGTGAAGCAATAGCTCGCCCACGTCCATCCGAACGTGTTCGTGGTCGGCGCGTTGCCGACGAGCGGCTCATACGGCCAGTTCTGCGTCCACGAGACGTCGCTGCCCGGCCGGCGGGCCAGCGTCGTCAGCGCGGCATAGAGCAGGAAATCGGCGGTCTTGGCGGCATGGCGCTCGTCGAGGCTGTAAGCCTGCGTCCATCCCTTGATGAAATCGTGGTGCGTGAGCGCTCGCGAAATCTCCACGCGCAGCGAGCGGATCGCGCGCGCGACTTCGGCCGGGACGAGAGCGTCCGTGCGGGACAGGTCGATGCCCTTGAGCTGTTGCCGCATCGCGGCTTGAACCGAATTCCGGCTGTCCTGATCGAGCGCGGCGAACGGTTGTCCGAAACGGGACAAGGCAATGTTGTCATTCGTGAGCTGACCGAGACGCAATAGATACTCGGCCGTGTAATCCTCGCCGAAATACAAACCCATGCCGTAGATGCTGCCGTAGTCCATCAGGTCGGCGCGTTGAAACGATGCTTTCCCGTCGGTGATGTCGCGCGCCGTCATGACGACGCTGCCGTCGGGCGCGACGAGCCGCGCGGGCCGCGGCGGCGCGCTTCGGTAGGTGACGACGGTCGCCCACGCGAGCAAGGCGAAGGTCAGGACCGCGACGACGAGGAGCGTCCACTTGAGGACGTCGCTGACGCGATCGTCTTGCCTGTGCCGAAGGACTGTTTCGCTCGTATCCATCTGCATCTCCTTGCATGGACAGTTCGCGGCTCGGCGTCTCTTCGCGCGGGCGAACGGCAATCGGTCGTCGGCGTGTTACCGGAGGCCGCTTCGGCTCGGCGGATGGGGAATGCGGATCGGCTGCTGGGCGCGATTGGATTTTCGTTGGGCGGTGCGCCGCGCCCTCAAAGCGCAGTGCATGCCACGCGGGCACAACAAGCTCGCACGGGATAGCAAGGTTCGGACGCGGTGCGTGGGCCGGCCGGCCTGCGCGGCCGGATCGGCGTTCGACGCCGGTGGCGGCGCGATGACGCGGACGCGTGCGGCGTCACGGGTGGCGTTACAGGGGCGCGTCGGCTGATGTGCGTGGCTGAATGGTCGAGGTCACCGTTTCCGGGAAAGGGCGAGGCGCGACCGTGCGGCGGGGCGCCGGGGCGCCGGGGCGCCGGGGCGCCGGGGCGCCGGGGCGGCGCGATCGGGCGATCGCTTGCTCGGGCATCGGTTCGGAAAGACGCGCTTGGCATCGGACGATGGTCGACGCGCCGACGGCGGTTCGCGCGCTGGCTGCCTTTTTCGGGCGCGGCGCGATCGGTCTGCGCGCCACGCGAGTCTTTCCGGGCGCGCGCGGCCGCATCTTGCGAGCGATGAGCGACGAGCGACGAATTCTGCAAGCGCAGATGCGGCTCGCGTTCGACAATCTGAATGCATGCCTGTCAGCCGCCGGCAGCACGTTCGACGATGTCGTCGACGTGACGATCGTCGTCGTCGATCCGCCAAGCATTTCGACGCGATCTGGAAGGGCGCGGCCGGCTACCGGGGCGACGCGCCGCATCCGACGCCGACCGGCGTCGGCGTGACGTGGCTCGACGGTTTTCGGTTCGAGATCGAGATGATCGCGAAGCGGCCGCAGGCGCTCGCGGCGCGATAGCGGGCCGGCATGGAGCCGGCCGGGGGCGTGCGGCGGCGCGCGCGGCCGCTACGCGGGCTTTTGCGCGTCGCGGCCCGCCGCCGCCTTGCGCGGTGCGCGCCCGCATGCTTGGTCGAGCCGCCGCATCGCGTCCGCGACGTCGCTCCTGAAGCGCACGAGCGCGGCGTTTTCCGGCGCGGGCGGTTGCAGCCCCGTCCACAGCAGGTCGATCAACTGCTCGGCCGTCGTCTCGGTGTCGAGCTTGCGATGGCCGAGGATCGCATCCCACAGCACGTGCTCGATCGGCCCGAACACCATCGAGCGCAGCAGGCTGAGCGGCATGTCGGCGCGCACCTGTCCCGTCGCCTGCCCGCGCGCGAGCACGTCCATCAGCGGCGCCGTGTAGCGGCGCTGCAAGGCCGTCAGCTCATCGGCGAGCGCGTGCTGCTTCGCGCGCCCCTCGGAGAGCACGAGCGCGCAGAGGCCGGTGCCGTTCACGAGCATCAGCCGCAGGTGCGTGCGCACGACGAACGCGAACTGCTGCCGCACCGAGCCGTCGCGCGGCATGCCGGTTTCGAACGCGTCGACGATTTCGTCGTACCAATCGGCGATCACGCGCGCGCACAGCTCCCGTTTGCCGCGGAAGTAGCTGAACACCGTCGCCTCCGACACGCCGACGCGCTGCGCGATCTCCGCCGCGGTGGCGTGCTCGTAGCCTTTTTCCGCGAAGACTTCGCGCCCGGCGCGCAGGATGTCCTGCACGCGCTGCTGCGACTTGCGCCCGGCGGGCGCGCGCGGCGCATCCGCGCGGTCGGCTTTCTGAGTGGCGGTCATACGGGTTGTCCCGCGGCGTCGGGCGGTTTCGTTGCGATGGTGTCGATCATAACTGAGTGTTGCTCAAAAAACTATTGACGCTCGCGCGGATCAAGCGCGAAACTAGCGAAAATTTCCGCAGCATATGGCAATGAACCGGCGGACGCACGAAATTGAGCAAGACTCAATAATCGGCGCGTTCAAGGACTTCCTGGAGACGGAGGAGACATGAGCAACCTGCCCGGCGTGAACTTCATGCTCGGTGAAGACATCGAGATGCTGCGCGATTCGATCGCGCATTTCGCCGCGAAGGAAATCGCGCCGCGCGCGGCCGAGATCGACCGCACCGACCAGTTCCCGATGGACCTCTGGCGCAAGTTCGGCGAGCTGGGCGTGCTCGGGATGACGGTGGCCGAGGAGTACGGCGGCGCGAATCTCGGCTACACCGCGCACATGGTCGCGATGGAGGAGATCTCGCGCGCGTCGGCGTCGGTCGGGCTGTCGTACGGCGCGCATTCGAACCTGTGCGTGAACCAGATCCACCGCAACGGCACCGATGCCCAGAAGCGCAGGTATCTGCCGAAGCTGATTTCCGGCGAGCACATCGGCGCGCTCGCGATGAGCGAGCCGAACGCGGGCTCCGACGTCGTCGGCATGAAGCTGCGCGCCGAGCCGCGCGGCGCGCGCTACGTGCTCAACGGCACGAAGATGTGGATCACGAACGGCCCGGATTGCGACACGCTCGTCGTCTACGCGAAGACCGAGCCCGAGGCCGGCGCGCGCGGGATCACCGCGTTCATCGTCGAGAAGGGGATGAAGGGCTTCTCGGTCGCGCAAAAGCTCGACAAGCTCGGCATGCGCGGCTCGCATACGGGCGAGCTGGTGTTCGAGGACGTCGAGGTGCCCGAGGAGAACATCCTCGGCGAGCTGAACGGCGGCGTGAAGGTGCTGATGAGCGGGCTCGACTACGAGCGCGCGGTGCTCGCGGGCGGCCCGACGGGCATCATGGCCGCGTGTCTCGACGCGGTCGTGCCGTACGTTCACGATCGCAAGCAGTTCGGCCAGCCGATCGGCGAATTCCAACTGATCCAGGGCAAGATCGCCGACATGTACACGACGTTTCAGGCGTGCCGCGCCTACCTTTACGCGGTGGGCCGGCATCTCGACGCGGGCGGCAGCGCCCACCCGCGCCAGGTGCGCAAGGACTGCGCGGGGGTGATCCTCTACACCGCGGAGAAGGCGACGTGGATGGCGGGCGAGGCGATCCAGATCCTCGGCGGCAACGGCTACATCAACGAGTATTCGGTCGGCCGTCTCTGGCGTGACGCGAAGCTCTACGAGATCGGCGCCGGCACGAGCGAGATCCGCCGGATGCTGATCGGCCGCGAGCTGTTCGCGGAAACGGCCTGACCTCGCGCGCGGAGCCCACGCGATGCCGATCATCGAATCCAAGCTGAACCCGCGTTCCGACGAATTCCGCGCGAACGCCGCGGCGCTCGAGGCGCTCGTTGCCGACTTGCGCGAGAAAATCGACCGGCTCGCGCTCGGCGGCGGTCAGGCCGCGCGCGACAAGCATCTGTCGCGCGGCAAGCTGCTGCCGCGCGATCGGATCGCGCAACTGCTCGATCCGGGCACGCCGTTCCTCGAGCTGTCGCAGCTCGCCGCGTACGGGATGTACAACGACGATGCGCCGGGCGCGGGCCTCATCACCGGCATCGGCCGGATCGCCGGCCGCGAGTGCGTGATCGTCTGCAACGACGCGACGGTCAAGGGCGGCACCTACTATCCGGTCACGGTGAAGAAGCACGTGCGCGCGCAGGAGATCGCGGCCGAGAACCGGCTGCCGTGCGTGTACCTCGTCGATTCGGGCGGCGCGAACCTGCCGAATCAGGACGATGTGTTCCCCGATCGAGACCACTTCGGCCGGATCTTCTTCAACCAGGCGAACCTGTCGGCCGCGGGCATCGCGCAGATCGCGGTCGTGATGGGCTCGTGCACCGCGGGCGGCGCGTACGTGCCCGCGATGAGCGACGAGTCGATCATCGTTCGTAACCAGGGGACGATCTTTCTCGGCGGCCCGCCGCTCGTGAAGGCCGCCACCGGCGAGGAAGTGAGCGCCGAGGATCTCGGCGGCGGCGACGTGCACACGCGCTTGTCCGGCGTTGCCGATCATCTCGCGCAAAACGATGCGCACGCGCTCGCGCTCGCGCGCGCGATCGTCGGCAACCTGGGCGCGCGCGGCGGCGCGGCGCCCGCGATGCGCGAGCCGCTGCCGCCGCGCTACGACGCGCGGAGCGTGTACGGGGTGATTCCCGCCGACACGCGCAAGCCGTTCGACGTGCGCGAGGTGATCGCGCGCATCGTCGACGATTCGGCGTTCGACGAATTCAAGGCGCGCTACGGCACGACGCTCGTCACGGGCTTCGCGCACATCTGGGGGCAGCCGGTCGGCATCGTCGCGAACAACGGCATTCTGTTCTCCGAATCGGCGACGAAGGGCGCGCACTTCATCGAGCTGTGCTGCCAGCGCAAGATCGCGCTCGTGTTCCTGCAGAACATCACGGGCTTCATGGTCGGGCGCAAGTACGAGAACGAGGGCATCGCGCGCCACGGCGCGAAGATGGTGACGGCCGTGTCGACCGCGAAGGTGCCGAAGTTCACGGTGATCATCGGCGGCTCGTTCGGCGCGGGCAACTACGGGATGTGCGGCCGCGCGTTCGGCCCGCGCTTTCTGTGGATGTGGCCGAACGCGCGGATCTCGGTGATGGGCGGCGAGCAGGCGGCGTCGGTGCTCGCGACCGTGCGCCGCGACGAGATCGAGGCGAAGGGCGGCGAATGGTCGGCGCAGGATGAAGAGGCGTTCAAGCAGCCGATCCGCGACCAGTACGAGCGCCAGGGCCATCCGTATTACGCGAGCGCGCGCCTCTGGGACGACGGCGTGATCGACCCCGCTCAGACGCGCGACGTGCTGGGCCTCGCGCTTGCCGCCGCGCGAAACGCGCCGATCGAGGACACGCGGTTCGGCGTGTTCCGGATGTGATGCCTGCCTAGGAGCCGACGATGCGCTACGAAACGATCGAAGTGACCGACGACGGCCGCGTCGCGACCGTCACGCTCGCGCGCCCCGACGTGCGCAACGCGTTCAACGAGACGATGATCGCCGAGCTCACGACCGCGTTCGACCGCATCGACGCGCAGCCGTCGCTGCGCGCGGTCGTGCTCGCCGCGCGCGGCCCCGCGTTCTGCGCGGGCGCGGATCTGAACTGGATGAAGAAGATGGCGGGCTTCTCCGACGACGAGAACCGCGCCGACGCGCGCCGGCTCGCGCGCATGCTCGACGCGATCTATCGCTGCGCGAAGCCCGTGATCGCGCGCGTGCACGGCGACGCGTACGCGGGCGGCGTCGGGCTCGTCGCCGCGTGCGACATCGCGCTTGCCGCCGAGGACGTGAAATTCTGCCTGTCCGAGGCGCGCCTCGGGCTGATACCGGCGACGATCGCGCCGTACGTCGTGCGCGCGATGGGCGAGCGCGCGGCGCGCCGCTATTTCGCGACGGCCGAGGCGTTCGACTGCGCGAAGGCCGCGCAGCTCGGCTTCGTGCACGAGCGCGTGCCGGCCGATGCGCTCGACGCGAGCGTCGCGAAGCTCGCCGATGCGCTGTGCGCGAACGGCCCGCAGGCGGTGCGTGCATGCAAGGCGCTCGTGCGCGACGTCGCGGGGCGCGCGCTCGACGCCGCGCTGATCGAGCAGACCGCCGACTGGATCGCGAAGGCGCGCGCGGGCGCGGAGGCGCGCGAGGGCGTCGCGTCGTTCCTGGAAAAGCGCACGCCGTCGTGGCGCGCGTGACTTCGTCGCCGGCCGCCCGCATCGCCGTCGCCGCCCGTCGCCGCCCGTCGCCGCGTTTCCCGACGTTCGCGACCTTCGCGACCTTCGCGGCGGCGCGCGGCGCGAGCCGTGACGAGGCACGCCGCGCGGCGCATGCGCCGAACCGAACCCGTTATCGATTTCCCGATTCCTGACCCATCATGTTCGACAAGATCCTGATCGCCAATCGCGGCGAAATCGCCTGCCGGGTCGCCGCGACCTGCCGACGTCTCGGCATCGCGAGCGTCGCGGTCTATTCGGATGCCGACGCGCATGCGAAACATGTCGCCGCGTGCGACGAGGCCGTGCACATCGGCGGCGCGGCGGCCGCCGACAGCTACCTGCGGATCGAGCGCATCATCGACGCCGCGCGCGCGACCGGCGCGCAGGCGATCCACCCGGGCTACGGCTTCCTGTCCGAGAACGAAGACTTCGCGCGCGCGTGCGAGGACGCGGGCATCGTGTTCGTCGGGCCGCCCGTCGAGGCGATCGCCGCGATGGGCTCGAAGGCGGCGGCGAAGGCGCTGATGCACGCGGCCGCCGTGCCGCTCGTGCCCGGCTATTACGGCGACGATCAGTCCCCCGAACTGCTGCAGCGCGAAGCGGACCGCATCGGCTACCCGGTGCTGCTGAAGGCGAGCGCGGGCGGCGGCGGCAAGGGGATGCGCGTCGTCGAGCGCGCGGCCGATTTCGCGGCGGCGCTCGCGTCGTGCCAGCGCGAGGCGGCGGCGAGCTTCGGCAACGACCGCGTGCTGATCGAGAAGTACCTGCAGCGGCCGCGCCACGTCGAAGTGCAGGTGTTCGGCGACACGTACGGCAACGCGGTCTATCTGTTCGACCGCGATTGCTCGGTGCAGCGCCGCCACCAGAAAGTGCTCGAGGAGGCGCCCGCGCCGGGCCTCGCGGACGCGCTGCGGCAGGCGATGGGCGAGGCGGCCGTCGCGGCCGCGCGCGCGGTCGGCTATGTCGGCGCGGGCACCGTCGAATTCATCATGACGGGCGACGCGTTCTACTTCATGGAGATGAACACGCGCCTGCAGGTCGAGCATCCGGTCACGGAAATGGTGACGGGGCTCGATCTCGTCGAATGGCAGTTGCGCGTCGCGGCGGGCGAGCCGTTGCCGCTGCGGCAGCCGGAGCTGCACGTGCGCGGGCACGCGATCGAGGCGCGCCTGTATGCGGAGCATCCGGCGCGCGGCTTCCTGCCGTCGACCGGGCGCCTCAAGCATTTGCGCTTTCCGGCGGGCGCCGAATTCGCCGCGGGCGCGGCCGTGCGGATCGACAGCGGCGTGCGCGAGGGCGATGCGATCACGCCGTTCTACGATCCGATGATTGCGAAGCTGATCGTGCACGCCGACACGCGCGCGCAGGCGCTCGCGACGCTCGGCCGCGCGCTGCGCGAATGCGAGGTGGTCGGCCTGCACACGAACGCGGAATTCCTGCAGCGGATCGTCGCGAGCCGGCCGTTCGCCGACGCGGATCTCGACACCGGCCTGATCGAGCGCCATCGCGACGCGCTGTTCGCGCCGCGGCCCGCGCCCGCGGCGGCGCTCGGCCTCGCGTGCGCGGCGCTGTTCGCGCGCGAGCAGGCGGGCGCGGGCGGTGTGGCGTCGCCGTGGGCCGCGCTGCCGAACTGGCGGCTGAACGCCGGCTATCGGCGCACGATCGAATGGCGCGCGCTCGACGACGACACGGCGCTCGAAGTCCGCTACCTGGAGCACGGCGGCGCGCAGTCGCTCGAAATCGGCGGCGTCGCGCAGCCGTTCGCGTGGTCGCGCGGTGCGGGGCCGCTCGATTTCGACGTGACGCTCGGCGGCGTGCGCGCGAGCGGGCGCGTGCACGTGGACGGCGACACCTTCCACGTGTTCTGCCAGGGCGTCGCGCGCGCGTTCGAGTGGCGCAACCTGCTCGCGCACGCGGCCGATTCGACGGAAGGCGAGGGCTGGCTCACCGCGCCGATGCCGGGCAAGGTGATCGCGGTGCTCGTCGAGCCGGGGCGCAAGGTCGAGCAGGGCGATCCGTTGATCGTGATGGAGGCGATGAAGATGGAGCACACGATCGGCGCGCCGGCGGCGGGCGTCGTCGCCGAGGTGCTGTACGCGGTCGGCGATCAGGTCGCGGACGGCGCGCAACTGCTCGTGATGGGGCCGGCCTGAGCGGCGCGCGCGGCGTACGCGGCGTACGTTAACGATATCTGACAGTCCGGCGAAGGGATGTCCGCTAGACTCGGATTCTGGTGCGAGCGGCGGCGCCGCGCGTGCGCTACACTGCGTCATTCCCTTCCCTCCTGCATGCAATGACACCCCCTGTCGATTTGAACGGCCTGCGCATCGGTATCACGATCGGCCTGCGCGAGCCGAACGAGAGCCTTTGGATCAACGGCATCAAGCAGAACGCGCTGTTTCTCGCGAAGCTGCTGATGAAGTCGTCGCGCGGCTATCGGGTGACGATCGTCAACACGACCGACGTACCGATCACCGACGCGTTGCCGTGGGACCGCCGAATATTCGATACCCGCTCGTTCGCCGACGTGAAGGATTCGCTCGACGTGCTGATCGAGCTCGGCGGCCAGATCGACGGCGAGCAGACCGCGTACCTGAAGGCGCGCGGCGTGAAGCTCGTCAGCTACTGCTGCGGCTTCGAGTACATCCATGCGACGCAATCGATCCTGTTCGGCCGCAGGATGTGGGATACGCTGTTCATCAACCGCGGCTACGACGAGATCTGGGCGATTCCGCAGATCGCGCCGTCGTCGCTGCCGTTCCTGCAATCGTTGCGGCGCAGCCCGGGGCGCGTCGTGCCGTTCGTCTGGGATCCGATGTTCCTCGGCGAGCGCACGCGTCTGTTGCCCGAGCGCGGCGAGTATCGGCCGAGCGGCAAGCGCGCGAAGCGGCTCACGGTGATGGAGCCGAACCACGACGTCGTCAAGTTCTGCGTGTATCCGATGCTGATCATCGACGAAGCGTACCGGCGCGAGCCGGACGCGATCGCGTTCGCGCACGTGACGAACGCCGAGCGGCTCGCGCACGACAGCCCGGAATTCGTGATGCTGATGAATTATCTGGAGATCGTCCGCGCGAGCAAGGCGAGCTTCGTCGGCCGTTTCGATACGCCGACGTTCCTCGCCGAGCATACGGACGTCGTCGTGTCCCACCAGTGGGAGAACCCGCTCAACTACTTCTATTTCGACGTGTGCTGGCAGGGCTATCCGCTCGTTCACAACGCGCATCTCGTGCCGGACATCGGCTACTACTATCCGGACAACGACGTGCAGACGGGCGCGGAAGTGCTGATGCGCGTGCTGCGCGAGCATGACGACGATTGGGAAGGCTATGCGGCGCGGCAGCGCAGCCTGCTGCGCCGCTATACGTCGAAGAATCCGACGCTCGTCGCCGAATACGACACGCTGCTCGCGAATCTCGTCAACGACCGGCGCTGACGCGCCGCGCGCGTGCGCGTGCGCTTGCGCCGGCGGCGTGGCGCCGCGCGCTCGGTCGGCGGTTGCCGCTCGCGTGCGCGCCCGGCGCGCGCATCGCACCGCACGAGCGCATGCACTGCGCCGCGCCTGCCGCGCGTCCGGTCTATTGTCCGGCGAGGGACGGCGCGACGCCTCGCCGCCGCCGCGGCGCATACGAGACGAGGCGCCGCCGGCCGTCGCTCTCCTGCCGCAAGCTCCGCTTCTCGAGCACGACGTTGCCGCGTTGCCGCGCCGTCGTGCAATCGACGTTCGCGTACAGCCCATTCGACAGGTCCGTCGCATGCGTGAAGCGGCTCAGCATGATGTCCGACCCGACCCGACCCGCCGCGCGAGCGCGCCGAGCGGCGCGCGCAGCCGGCGCGTGCGGCGGCGAAGCGCTGCTCGGTGGACGGCTCCTGACGCAGGCGGCGCAGTCGTTCCCCGCGTCGTCGAAACGGCCTTCGTCGATCCGCCTCCGCACGTTTTCGGCGCTTCGCAGCACCGCGTCGGGGGATGGGCTCGTCTGCGCGTGAGCGAGCGCGGCCGCGGCCGGCAGTGCGCCGGCCGCCGTGCATCGAGCGACGAATGTGTGCAAGTGGCCTCCCGGCCGAAGCGGGGCGACGCGCTGCGGCGCGGCCCGACTCACCGGTACAGCGCGGCGATCGCCTCCGTATAGGCGGCGACGTTCTGCGCGTTGTAGATGCTGACCGAATCGAGCACGTGCCGCGACTGCTCGCGATACGCGTCGAGGTTCGCGTCGTGCTCGCGGAACGCCTTCAGCAACTGGCGGCCGCCTTCCTGGCAGTCGAAATCCGGATAGAAATAGCCGGCGCGGCCGAGGGACGGCGAATTGTGAACGAGGGGATAGTCGCCGTACAGCAACTCGTAGTACAGATAGTTCTGCGCGTTTTCCCACGTGTGCGACACGACCGCGTCGCCGTACGCGGCCATGAACTCGTAGACCGCGAAGCGCCCCTCGAACGTCGTGAGCCCATGGTCGACGATGTCGAGGCTGCGCGCGAAGTGCACGAACGTCGTGTGTTCCTTCATGTGCAGCGTGTTGCACACGCGTACGAATTCGACGAAATCCGGCTGCGCGCGATACGCCTCCTCGGCGACGAGCATCGGCACGATGCTCGTCTTCACCATGCAGATGTTCGGCTCGAACATCGTCACGCGCCAGCGCGGCCTGCCCGGCTTGTAGCCGAATTCGAGGCCCGGGCCGAGCGTCGCGCGCGCCTTGTCGAACAGGAGCGGATGCCAGATGTGCGGAACGATCGTCACCGGGCTGCGCAGCCCCGATTCGAGATAGTGCCCGCACGAGTGCTCGAACTCGGGGATCGTCCACACGCCGTCGTAGCGCGCGCCCGAGAACAGGAAGCCGGACGGCTTGTCGAAGATCGCGCGCTCGATGTCGATCACGTAATCGTTGCCCACGCGCATCGTCACGACCTTGCCGCCGCGCCGCTGATACTCGGCGAGCCAGCCGGCGTTGAACTGCGCGCTCATTTCGATCAGCACGTCGCAGCGCGTCATCGCCTCGTCCATCGAGACGAGCGGCACGTTCCACTCGCCGAGCATCAGCTGCGGATCGGCATCGCTCGTGCCGCCGTTGACCATCACCGCTTCGGCGACGAGCGGCGACTGGCGCAGCAGCAGCACGAGCAGCAGGCAGTTCTGGAAGATGCCGTTCTCCCACAGCGACTGGCCGGCGCTGCGCACGAACAGCGACACGCCGACGACGAGACGCTTGCCGCCGTTGGGCACGTCACGGGCGGTGGTTTCTGACATGCGTTTTTCTCCGGGAAGGGCTCAGGCGAACAGACGCGCGACGTACGCGTCGAGGTTGCGGCGATTGTCGATCGACACGCCTTGCAGCAGCGCGTCGGCATGGCGGCGATAGTCGTCGAGATGCGCGTCGTGATGGCGCCACGCGTGCTGCAGCGCGCGGCCGCCCGCCGCGGAATCGAATTCCGGGTAGTAGTAGCCGGCGTCGCCGAGCATCGGCGAGTTGTGCACGAGCGGGTAGCCGCCGTACAGCACGTCGTAGTACAGATAGTTCTGCGGGTTTTCCCACTGGTGCGAGATCACCGCGTCGCCGTGTTGCGCGAGGAACGACGGCAGATCGATGCGCGGCTCGAAGGTGGCCTTGTGCTCGCGCACGAGATCGAGACTGTTCGCGAAATGGACGAACGTCGGATGCTCCTTCATGTGCAGCGAGTTCACGACGAACAGGTGCTCGACCGCGTCGGGCTGCGCGCGGTGGAACTCGTCCGCGGCGAGCATCGGGTAGTGGCAGGTCTTCACGACCGAGATGTTCGGCTCGAGGATCGACAGCCGCCACTTCGCGCGGCCGGGCGCATAGCCGAAGCGCAGGCCCGCGGCTTCGAGCTCGCGCGCGCGGCGCTCGATGAAGTACGGCGACCAGATGTGCGGCACGACGTGCACCGGCGCGCGCGTGAGCGTGCGCAGCAGCGGCGCGTCGATCTTCTCGGATTTCGGCAGGATCCATACCTCGTCGAACGGCCCGCCGTTGAAGATGTGGCCCGACGGCCGGTTGAACATCGGCGTCTCGGTCAGCCCGCTGTACGTGTGGCCGACGAAGCACACGACGAGCTTCTTGCCGAGCGCCTTCATGTGCTTGAGCCAGTCGACGGGCAGTTGCGCGCCCATCTCGATCACGACGTCGAGCGCGTGCGACACGTCGCGCGGCTGCACGAGCGGCACGTCGAGGCCGCCGAGATCGAGCCCGGCGGGCAACGCTTTCGCGTCGCCGCCGTTCAGGAAGTAGACCGGCCCGATCCGGTCGGACTGCTTGAGCATCATCGCGAGGAACGCAATGTTCTGATGAATGCCGTTTTCCCAGATCGCCTGACCGTCGCGGGCGAACAGCGAGATGCCGACGGCGAGGCGCTTGCCGGGCGCGTCACGCGGCCCGGTTGACGAAGAGCGGATGGAATCGATCACCAGCTATATCCATATCCTGCACCGAAGGTCTTGTTCTGCCCCGACACGCCGATGCCCAGTTTGAGAATGCCGTTGGTTGTCACGTGCGCGCTCGCGCCGAACGCCATCCCCGACTGACCTGCGAAGCGGGCGACGCCGACGGCGACATTGATCGTCTTGCCCGGCTCGACCTGCGGCAGCATCGTCAGCGCGGTGGCGGCCGCGATGCCCTGACGGGCCATCGTATCGGTCTGCTGCAGCGCTTGCTGAGTCTGGGTCAGCTGCGAGCCCAGATTGTTGATCTGGCCCTGCTGGCCCGCCAGAGATTGTGACATAGAAGTGGACAGCGCATTCAACTGGTTGACGTTGACCGCGTCGGTGCCTTCGGTGCCGGCGGCGACGTTCGTGATTTGCCGCTGCTGCGTGGCGCTGCCGACCGAGACGACGTTCGAGCGGCCGCCGTCGGTCGAGTTCGCGCCGAGCGCGACCGAGTTCGAGCCGGCCGTGACGGACGGCGCGGCGGCGTTCGGCGCGCTCATGTCGGCGGCGATGCCCGTGCTCGCCGGCAGCGCGCGGATCACGTTGTTCGTGCTGTTGACGATCGTCGTCGACAGCGACGTGAGCTGCGTGTTGAGGTTGGTCACGCTCGTCGACAGCGACGCGACGCTCGTGTTCGTCGTCGACAGGCCGGTGGACAGCGAGTTCACGTTTGTCGAAGTCGACGTGGACAGCGACGCGACGTTGCTGTTGGTGGTCGACAGGCTGGTGGACAGCGAGCCGACGGCCGTCGAGGTGGACGTGGACAGCGAGGCGACGTTGCTGTTGGTGGTCGACAGGCCGGTGGACAGCGAGCCGATCGAGCTCAGCGCCGACGAGAAGCTCGTCGAGGTCGACGTCGAGAGCGAAGCGATCGAGCTGGTTGTTGACGAGAGGCCGGTCGACGTGGAGGTCGACAGCGAGGCGAGGTTGCTGTCGGTGGTGCTCAGGCCGGTGGACAGCGAGCTGATGCCGGTCGAGGTCGACGTGGACAACGAAGCAACCGTGCTATTGGTCGTCGACAGTCCGGTCGACAGCGAATTGACGCCGCTCTGCGCGGTGCTGATGCCGGAGGAAGCGGACGTTGAAAGCGAGGTCAGCGAGCTGTTCGTGCTGCTCAGGCCGGTTGACAGCGAGGCGACGTTGCTGTTGGTCGTGCTCAGTCCGCTCGAAAGGGAGGTGATCGAGCTGTTGGCCGACGAGAGGCCGGTCGAGGTGGAGGTCGACAGCGACGTGAGATTGCTGTCGGTGGTACTCAAGCCGGTGGACAACGAACTGATGCCGGTCGAGGTCGACGTGGACAACGAAGCAATCGAGCTATTGGCCGAGCCGATGTGACCTGCCCCCTTCGATAGGGCCAATGGGCTTCTAGCAAAGTCCCTTTAAACCAACTCCTGGAAAGCGGCAGGAGCGTCCGCGGTTGCCCGATGTTTCGCCGCAAACTCTGACGGCGCAAGGTAGTTCAGTGCGCTGTGCGGCCTTTGCTCGTTGTAGTCCTGACGCCATGCCGCGATGACTGCCCGAGCGTGCGCGAGCGTCGTGAACCAGTGCTCGTTAAGGCATTCGTCGCGGAACTTGCCGTTGAACGATTCGATGTACGCATTCTGCGTGGGCTTGCCCGCCTGAATCAACTTCAGCGTGACGCCGTTCGCATACGCCCACTGGTCAAGCGCGCGGCTCGTAAATTCGGGTCCCTGGTCTGTTCGCACCGCCTTGGGATAGCCACGGAAGCGAGCTGCACGGTCCAATGCCCGAGCGACATACAAACCTGAGATGCCATGGTCGACGACGATGTCGACAGCCTCTTTCGTGAAATCGTCGACGACGGTCAGGCACTTCACGCGCCGGCCGTTGGAAAGCGCATCCATCACGAAATCGATTGACCATACCTCGTTGGGTGCGCCCGGCAATGCCAGTTGCTCGCGCTCAATCATGACGCCGTGGCGCTTGCGACGGCGCCGCACAGCCAGCCCTGCCTCACGGTACAGGCGATAGATGCGCTTGTGATTGGCGTGCGTGCCTTCGCGTTCCACCAGGGCGTGCAGTCGGCGGTAGCCGAATCGACGACGTTCGTGCGCCAACTTCACCAGACGCGCCGCGAGCACCTCATTCTCGTGGTCCGGCTTCGCGTCGTAATGCAGCACGCTGCGAGAAAGCCCGACAAGCCGGCAGGCGCGGCGCTCGGAGATGTTGACCTTCTCCCGAATCGCCAACACTGCTTCGCGTTTGGCTTGCGGGCTCAGGGCTTTCCCTTGACGACAACCTTCAACGCTTCCATATCGAGCATTGCTTCGGCCAGCAGTTTCTTCAGTCGGGCATTCTCCACCTCGAGGCCCTTGAGCCGGCGGGCTTCCGAGACTTCCATGCCGCCGAACTTCGCGCGCCAGGTGTAGAACGACGCGTCACTGAACCCATGCTTCCTGCACAGTTCCTTGACCGGCATACCGGCCTCGGCTTCCTTCAGAAACCCGATGATTTGCTGTTCCGTAAAGCGCTTCTTCATGTTCGTCTTCTTCTCCGAAAACGAACTTTACTAGACTCCGGCTGGCCCTGTTTGTAGGGGGCAGGTCAGTGGATCTCGGTGAAGACGGATGCGACGTCGCAGTTCCCGAGCGCGGCGTCGCTCGTGACCGATGCGGGCACGCAGGGCACTTGCCCGACGTCCGGGATCTTCATCGCGAAGTAGGCGCGGCGGCGCGCGCCCGATCCGGATCGCCGGGCGGGGGTTCGGACGGGCGATGCAAACGGCGGCGGGCCGCCGGCGCATGCGGTGCGCGCCGCCGGCCGGGCCGAGCGCGCGAGCGCGACGCGGTCGACGCCGGCGTCGGCGCCGCACGGAAATGCCGCGTGAAACGCCGCCAACACTCTCCCCGTTGAATCGGCGGCAGCTTTGCGCGCCGGATACGCCGTCCACCAGGCCGGCGCGGGCGTGCGCGCCGCTTCGCGCCGATACGGGCCGAGTTCCGTCGCGTCGGACAAGCCGAATGAGCCGGGCGAGCTGAGTGAGCTGAGTGAGCTGAGTGAGCTGAGTGAGCTGAGTGAGCTGAGTGAGCTGAATGAGCTGAATGAGCCGGACGAGGCGCGCTCGGGGCTTTCGCGCATCGGACGCTTCATCCGCGCGAGCGCCCCGAACGGATCGACAGCCATTGCGGCGCCGGCGTGCCCGCGCGCGAAAACAAACCGGCGATCGCGTGCGATGCCGGCGATCAGAAAATCGACCGGCCGGTCAGCGTGGTCAACTGTTCGAGCGCCTGAACGCCGGCGACGGAGTTGCCGTTTGCGTCGAGCCCGGGCGACCAGACGCACACGGCCATCTCGCCCGGCAGCACGGCGACGATGCCGCCGCCCACGCCGCTTTTCGCGGGCAGGCCGACGCGATACACGAAATCGCCTGCCGCGTCGTACGTGCCGCATGTCAGCATGAGGGCGGACAGGCGCTTGGCCGAGCTGGCATCGAGAATGCGTTCGCCGGATACGGGCGCAACGCCCGCGTTGGCGAGAAAGAGCGCCGCGGTCGCCAGCTCGATGCAGTTCATCTCGATCGCACACTGGCGGCAATAGGCGTCGATCACCGTCTCGGGCGGCATGTGCAGATTGCCGAAGCTCGCCATGAAGTGCGCCATCGCGCGATTGCGTTCGGCATGGGCGAGCTCGGAGCTCGCGACGCGCAGATCGTAGTCGAGCTCGGCGACGCCTGTCAGACGGCGCATGAACTGGACGAGCGCCGTCTCGGCGCCGACGAAGCGGCGGCACAGGACGTCGGTGACGATCAGCGCCCCCGCATTGATGAACGGATTGCGCGGTATGCCGCGCTCGCTTTCGAGCTGAACGAGCGAGTTGAACGCGTTGCCCGACGGCTCTCGGCCGACTCGTTCCCACAGCGCATCGCCGAGCAACTGGAACGCGAGCGTGCACGCGAACAGCTTCGAGATGCTCTGGATCGAGAAGCGTTCGCGCGCGTCGCCGACCGTGTGGATGCGGCCGTCGAGCGTGACGACGGCCATGCCGAACCGCTCGGCCGGCACTTTCGCGAGTTCGGGGATGTAGTCGGCGACGCGGCCCGCGCCGATCCAGGGCGCGAGTTCGGTGTGGATGCGTTCGAGAATCGGCTGATAATCCATTGAATCGATGCGCGCTGCGCCGCGCGGGTGTGAAGCGAGCCCGTATGGAACCTTCTCGGCGGCGATTCGTCAAGCATCGGCTTGCTGCCGCTACGGTGGCGGTGGTGGTGGCGGTGGCTGCGGCGAAAGAGACGAAAGAGACGAAAGAGACGAAAGAGACGAAAGAGACGAAAGAGACGAAAGAGACGAAAGAGACGAAAGAGACGAAAGAGACGGATAAGGTGGGCAAGGTGGGCAAGGCGGCGATCGTTCAGACCGCGGCCGTTCGCAGCGAGCCTTGTGCGATGCGTGCCGCGATGCGCGCCCGTCGCCGCGCTCGCGTTCGTCGCCGCCGCGCCGGGCATTTCGAAGCCGCGCCGCACGGGCCGCCGACGGGGGATTTTGGGGGGCGCGGATGCGACAGGTGCGTCGGCTGACGCGCGTCGCAGTATCATGCGAAATGTTTCAGGATCTTACAAAGTTGGTGCATCAGTTTCGCCTGTTCGCGCCAAGTCATTGTTTTCATTAATATTTGGCTTCCATATCGACTGATTTGCCCATGTCTTTCCGGATTCTCCTCGTCGAGGACGACAATCGCCTGTCCACGCTGATCGCGGGCTACCTGCGCAAGCACGAGTACCTCGTCGACACCGTGTTGAACGGCGACGACGCCGTCGACGCGATTCTGACGGGACGCCCCGATCTCGTGATCCTCGACGTGAACCTGCCCGGCAAGGACGGCTTCGAGATCTGCCGTGAGGCGCGCGAGCATTACGACGGCGTCATCATCATGGTGACGGCCCGCGACGAACCGTTCGACGAACTGCTCGGCCTCGAATTCGGCGCGGACGACTACGTGCACAAACCCGTCGAGCCGCGTATCCTGCTCGCGCGCATCAAGGCGCAACTGCGCCGCGCGCCGGTGCGGCAGGCGGACGGCGCGCTCGCGCAACCGGAGAGCTACACGTTCGGCAAGTTCACGATCGACCGCGCGAACCGGACCGTCAGCCTGCCCGACGGCACGACGCCCGAGCTGACGTCGGCCGAGTTCGACCTGCTGTGGGTGCTCGTCTGCCATGCGGGCGAAGTCGTGAGCCGCGACGACTTGATGCTGCAGTTGCGCGGCGTCGAGTTCGACGGCCTCGACCGGACCATCGACGGGCGAATCTCGAAGCTGCGCCGCAAGCTGCGCGACGACGCGAGCTGCCCGCAGCGGATCAAGACCATACGCAGCAAAGGGTATCAATTCAGCAAGAACGCGTGGGAGTGAGCCGCGCGCGCGGCGGCGCCGGCCGGCGGGCGTCCGGCCCGGTTTTATCCCGTGCGGGCGATGCGCGCCGGGGTCCGGCGGGCGATGACGTCGCGCATCTCGTGGTGCGAAATCGCGCGCGCCGCGTCGGCCACGGCGAACGCCTGTCCCGTGCCGGGCGGCGTCACGTGGCGCGGGCTTCGCGATGCGGTGCGGCGGCGCATGGCGAAGCCGCTCGGCGTGCGTCGCGGTTTTACTGGACGAAACGCCGCGCCCGCTCATGTGCCGCGCGCAGGCCGGCCGCGGACGCCGGCGCTGATGCCGATGCCCGCCGCCGATCGCCGCCGGTCCGGCCGGTTTCCGCCCGCTGACCGACGGCGCCGCTTTCCCGATATTCGCGATCCGAACATGAACAGCACGCAAGCGCACCGATTATCCCCGTTCCGCTATCTCAAATGGCGCTGGCTGCATTTCCGCCGCTCGTGGACGGACACGCGCGCCGACCGGATTCCGAGCTGGTCGCGCCTTTATCTGCGGACCTATCTGCACCTTGTCGGCCTCGTGCTGGTGACGGTCGGCGGGACGATCGCCGTGCTTTGCTCGGCGCTCGGTCCGCGCACGGTGTGGCGCGCACTCGACGCGCTGCCGGGCGGCGCGCTGCCGCTCGCCGCGTTCGTGCTCGCGGTGCCGGCGCTCGCCGGCTATCGATGGATGCGGCCCGTCTGGTCGGATCTCGTGATGGTGCGCGCGCGCGCGATCGATTTCACGGGCGGGCGCTTCAACACGCGCGCGCGCGAATCGCGCAGCGTGATCATCGGGCCGCTCGCGCGCACGCTGAACGCGCTCGCGATGCGCATGGAGCGCCTGATCGCCACGCAGCGCGACCTGACCAACGGCATTTCGCACGAGCTGCGCACGCCGCTCGCGCGCGTGCGCTTCGCGCTCGAGAGCCTGCGCGAGCCGGGCTCGGCCGCCGAGTATCAGAACGCGATCGACAGCATCGAGCAGGACGTGTCCGAGCTCGACGAACTGATCGACATGAGCCTCACGTACGCGCGGCTCGAATACAGCTCGCTGCAGTCGAATCTCGAGCAGACGGCGCTTGTCGCGTGGTTCGACAAGCAGGTCGCCGACGCCGCGCTGCTGTATCCGAGCAAGGCGATCGAAGCGCGCGTCGCGTTGCCCGCCGAGCTGCGTGTGAAGATGGACAAGCGGCTGATGTCGTATGCGATGCGCAACCTGTTGCGCAACGCGAGCAAGCATGCGCGCGGGCGGATCTCGGTCGGGTTGCGGATACGCCACGGCAACATCGAGATCGACGTCGAGGACGACGGGCCCGGCGTGCCGCCCGACGAGCGCGAGCGGATCTTCGACGCATTCGTGCGGCTCGATCGCCATACGGCGGGCTACGGGTTGGGGCTCGCAATCACGCGGCTGGTGCTGCAGGCGCATAACGGGCGCGTCGCCGTCGTCGATCCGCTGCGGTTGCCGGGCGCGCGTTTCGAGATGAGCTGGCCGGTGTGATGCGCGGCGGGAAGGGGCGAGCGCGGGCGCGCCGCGGGCGGCTCGCACGCGCGTCTGGTCACGGCTGGCGGTCCGCGCCGTCTTCTCGATCCATGCCCCGCGGCCATGCTTGTGACTCGCGCCTCGCAGCCGCGCCGCCGGGCTGCGGCGATGGCGGTCTGGCCTGCGCGCTCTTCGTCGCGGCATGGTGCGGTCTCGCATCGAGCAAGCGTCGTCGAGCCGGCCGGCGCGTTCGTTTCCTTGAATCAGTTCGCTGCATGCGGACGCCCGCTCGAGCGTCCGTTACTTGCCGTGTCCGGAAACGGCGGCGCCAGGGCACCATCCACGGTGCGCGGATCAATACGTGCGGCCGAGCTGGAAGTAGATGTTGCGCCGCCCGCCGGGTGCGAACGCCATACCGACGTACACGGGCCCGAACGATGTGATCAGGCTGGTGAAGAACGTGTAGCTCTGCTTGAGCGGACCGCTCGGAAACGCCGGGTCGAGCGACCATACATTACCGACTTCCGCGCTCGCGCCGAGGTAGAGCGCCTTGATCGGAGACGCATTGAACGTCGCCAGCTGATTCATGTAGGTGACCTGTCCATAGAGAAGCGCATCGCCGCTCAACTGGTCGGCCGCGTACGCCGATAGATGCTGGAAGCCGCCGAGCGTGTAGCCGAACGGATTGCTGAGATTCACGCCGCCGAAGCTCTTGCCCGCCTCAACGCTCGCGCTCACGCTGTGCCGGCCGAAGCGCTCGGCGACCATCAACTTGCCGTAGACGTCGGTGAACTTGTCCTCGCTCGTGGCGAGCGAGCGTTCGGCGCGGAATTCCGCGAAGTAACCCTTGCGCGGGAAGAGCGGATCGTCGAGCTGGTCGATGACGAGCCGGGCGCGCGCGCTGACCTGCCGTGCGTACCAGGATGGGAAGGACAGCGAGTTGCCGTCGTCGTCGACCCAGCTGTCCAGCAGGAGGCTGTATGAGGGGGCGGCCGAAAGGTGCGTATAGGCGAGGCCGATCCGGAAATCCCCGAGCCGCGCAAGCGGCAGCCCGAGATCGAGCCCTGCACGTGAGGTCTGGATCCGGTATTGCGTGACCTTGACGTCGCTTTCCCCATTGTAGAGGTTCGCGAACCGCCGCTTGTAGTCCGCGTACGGCGCGACGTAGTAGCCGGTCTTGTTCGACAGCGGCTGGCGCAACTCGACGTGCACCGACTGCATGTCGCTGCCGAGCGTCGTATCCGCGCGGAATTCGAGGCCGGACGGCGTGAGCCAGGGCCGCCGGTAGCCCAGATGCAGCCGGAAGCCGCCTTCGTCGGTGGAACTGCTCGACATCCCCAGCCCGAACAGCAGGAAGTTCGGCCCCCAGTACTTCTCCTGCGCGTCGATCACGAGCCGGTGCTCGTCGCCTTCGTTGATGATCTGCTGCGTGACGTTCTCGAAATTGCCGCTCGTCGTGAGCGACAGCAGATCGGCGCTGACCGCCTGCGGATCGTAGACGTCGCCCGGCTTCACGTGCAGCGCATTGCGCACGATCTGCTTGGGCACCGACGCGCCGTTGGTGCGGATCTCGATCGACGTGATGCGGATCGGCTGCTGCGGGCGCGCGTGGGCGGCCCGATACGCTTCGTATTGCTCGGGCGACAGCGCGTAGCGCGCGAGCCGCGGCAGCGCGGCGACGGCGGCGGCCTCGCCCGCGGCGATCGCCTGGTTCGCGTTCTGAAAATCGGTGAACGTCTGCTTGCCGAGGTCCGGCTGCAGCAGGATGTCGTTCGCCGTCAGTTGCTTGCGCTGCTCGGCGACGTTCTGCCGGATCAGGATGCCGATCATCTGCTGCATCACGTCGGCGGGCGACGCTAGCGCGTCCAGCGGGCGCAGCGGCGAGCCGATGTCGACCGCGATCACGACGTCCGCGCCCATCGCGCGCGCGGCGTCGACGGGCAGGTTGCCGACGAGCCCGCCGTCCACGAGCGCGCGGCCGTCGATCTCGGCGGGCGAGAACAGGCCCGGCAGCGCCATGCTCGCGCGGATCGCGAGCGGCAGCGAGCCGTGATCGAGCACCACCTTCTGGCCGGTCTGCAGATCGGTCGCGATCGCTCGGAACGGGATCGGTAGCCGGTCGAACGGCTGGTTCGTCGGCACGGCGGCGGTCCAGTTCGCGAGGAGCGCCTGCAGCCGGTTGCCCTGCACGAGCCCGACGGGCGCCTTGAAGCCCTTCGAATCGAAGCCGATCGTCAGGCTGTCGATATAGAGGCGTTCGTCCTCGCGCTTCTTCTGCGGCAGGTCCGAGCGCTCGGTCACGTCGAACGCGATGTCGGCGAGGTTCACCTGCGACAGCCGCCGCTGCATGTCCTGCGCGGTCATGCCGGTCGCGTACAGGCCGCCGACGACCGCGCCCATGCTCGTCGCGGCGATGCAGTCGACCGGAATCCGGTTCGCTTCCAGCACCTTCAGCACGCCCAGATGCGCGTAGCCCCGCGCGCCGCCGCCCGACAGCACGAGGCCGATCGCCGGCCGGTGCGGGCCGCCGCCGTCCGGCATGCAAACGAGGGTGTCCGTCGCGGCCGGCGTCGGCGCGGCTGCCGTGGACGCCGAGGCGCCTGCGGCGGCCGGCGTGGCGGCGGGGGGCGTCGGCGCCGAGGGCGCGCCCGCGCCCGCGTCGGGCACGGTGTGAGGGGCGTGGGGGCCGTGGGCGGCGGCGGCCCCGGCGACGTTCGATCCGCTATTCGAGACGGCATTCGAGACGGAGCTCGAATCCGGCGCGTCGGCGCGCCGGGCGGCGGTCCACGACCACGCGGCCGCAGCGTTCGCGGGCGTGGCGGCCGAAGCGGAGGACGAAGCGAAGGACGAAGCGGAGGACGAAGCGGAGGACGAAGCGGAGGACGAAGCGGAGGACGAGGCGGAGGACGAGGCGGGGGACGAGGCGGAGGACGAAGCGGCCACGGCCGACGAGGCGACGCGCGTCGGCGTTGCGGCGGGCGGGAGCGTTGTCGAAGCCGGCGCACCCGCGGCGCTTGCGGCGGCGGTCGCCACGGTTGCGGTATCGGCCGCGGCGGCGGGCGCGGGCCGTCCCGTCGCGGCGCAGACGAACAGCAGGGCGGCCACGAAGCCGGGAACGCGAAAGCCCGCACGGGCGGAAGAGGCGAGCACCGTCATTATCGTTGCTTTGGTGTGGTCGGACTGAAACGGTCGGGAGCGCCGATCCGGAACCGGCAAAAGCGAGAGAGTACCGCTTTTGTCGGGCCGAGACCACGCGTTGCCGCGATTCGCGCCGGCCGGGCAGTGCAAAGCGACCTGTCGCGCTATAGAAAATTCATGAAATCTCCTAAAGTATTCAGGCATCCTGCCGCTAAGCGACTGAGTGGATTGTGCTCGTCGCCGGCAACCGGCCCGGGGGGCGGCCGGCGACGCATCCGCGGAACCCTTCCACCCGTTTCAATAGAGGCTTCACGATGGCGGCACCCTTTCTTGGAAGGTTTTTTGCGCACAACGTCGCGGTCGATCCCGGCACGGCGAGCACGCTGATCTACGTCCGCAATCGCGGCGTCGTGCTGAACCAGCCGTCGGTCGTCTGCTTCCGCAAGCGGGGCGGCCCGGCCGAGCGGGCGCGCGTCGAGGCGGTCGGCGAGCAGGCGAAGGCGCTCCTCGGCCGCTCGCCCGAGCATCTGGAAGCCGTCAGGCCGCTCAGGCACGGCGTCGTCGCGAACTATCACGCGGCCGAGCAGATGATGCGGCAGTTCGTCGGCATGTCGCATGCGCGCTCGCTGTTCGGCCGGCGCGTCGAGTTCACGATCTGCGTGCCGTCGAACGCGACGGCGGTCGAGCAGCGCGCGATCCGCGAAGCGGCGCTCGCGGCGGGCGCCTCACGCGTGAGCCTGATCAGCGAGCCGCTCGCGGCCGCGCTCGGCGCGGGGCTGCCGGTGTCGGAGGCGGTCGGCTCGATGGTGGTCGACATCGGCGGCGGTACGACCGAGGTCGCGGTGATCGCGCTTGGCGGCATCGTCTATCGCGAGGCGATTCGCGTCGGCGGCGACCAGTTCGACGCGGCGATCGTCAATCACGTGCGGAACCTGTACGGCGTGCTGCTCGGCGAACACACGGCCGAGCACGTGAAGAAGACGATCGGCACCGCGAGCTGCCGGGTGCCGCGCGAATCGATCCACGCAATCGGGCGCAGCGTCGCGGACGGCCTGCCGCGCACCATCGAGCTCAGCAATCATGACATCGCCGATGCGCTCGCCGCGCCGCTGAACCAGGTGGTGAGCGCGGTGAAGAGCGCGCTCGAGAACGCGCCGCCCGAGCTGATCACCGACATCGCGGATCGCGGCCTCGTGCTCACGGGCGGCGGCGCGCTGCTCGCGAACCTCGGCAAGCGGCTTCACGACGAGACGGGGCTCGCCGCGCGGGTCGCCGACGATCCGCTCACCTGCGCGGTGCGCGGCGCCGGCGAGGCGATGGGGCGGGGCGGGTTCGACGCAGGCGACGAGGACGCGGGCGATTTCGGCATGAATCGCTGAGCCGCGCGAGCCGCCGAGCGGCCGTGCGGCCGTGCGCGCGCGTCGCGATCGCTAGCGCGATTGCAGCCACGCCGCGACGGCCTTCGCCGGGTCGCCATCGAGCGTATGCGCGACGGCGCTCATCACCGGCGCGTTCGCGCGCGTGCCGTTCTTGAAGACATCGATCTGCCGCCGCAGATAATCGGCGTGCTGTCCCGCGAGCCGCGGGAACGTGCCCGCGCCTTGGCCGTTTTGCCGGTGGCACGACGCGCACGCCGCGTATGTCACGTATGTCATGTATGTCGCCCATGTCGCCGCACATGCCGAGCCGGGCGCATAACTTATGCGTGGACGATACGCCGGCGCACCGCGTAGACTCGCCGCATCGAACCCCCGAACCACCGTGCGCGGCCTATCGCGCGGCTCGCGGCGAGACGCGCGCCCGGCGTGCGAGCCGGGCGCGCAACCACGTCCGCCGCGCCCCGATCGTCCGCCATCCCGATGCCGTCATATCGACATGGACATTCAAAAGATCGAAGCGAGGCTTGAGTTCCTGCGCGAAGCGGAGCGCCTGAAGAGCGTGCTGAGGAGCGCGCACACGTCGACGGGCCGCGCCGAGAGCACGGCCGAGCACAGCTGGCGGCTGTGCCTGATGGCGATCACGCTCGCCGACGAACTGCCGGGGCTCGACATGCTCAAGGTGCTGAAGATGTGCGTGATTCACGATCTCGGCGAGGCGCTGCGCGGCGACGTGCCGGCGATCCGCGCCGACGCGCATCCCGACAAGAGCGCGCACGAGCGCGCCGATCTGCTGACGCTCACGCGCATGCTCGATGCGCCGCTGCGCGACGAAATCCTGTCGCTGTGGGACGAATACGAGCGCGCGGCGTCGCAGGAGGCGCAGGCGGTGAAGGCGCTCGACAAGCTGGAAACGATCCTGCAGCACGCCCAGGGAGAGAACCCGCCCGATTTCGACTACGCGTTCAACCTCACGTACGGCAGCCGCTACACGAGCGCGGCGCCGCTGTTTCGCGCAGTGCGCGAGATCGTCGACGCGCAGACCCGAAGCCGGATCGACGCGCGGGGCGAGCCGCCCCCGGCGCGCTAGCCGGCCGGCGCGCACGCGGCTGCGCGCGGCGCGCATTCTGTCCTATCCTGTGCGGAAAACGCGGCGCACCCGGCGCGTCGCGCCCAGCCCAGGAGTTCCGATGCCGAGGCAAGCCGACCCCGCTTCCCCGCGCGCGCCGCAAGCCGCCGCGTCCGCTTCTTCATCCGCGCGTTGCGCCGCGCCCGGCGCGGCGCCGCCGCAATCGGCACAACCGCCGTAATCGCCGCAATCGCCGCAACCGGCCCCGCCCACGCCCGCGTTCATCGCGCCCGAGCCCGATGCGCAGAAGGCCGTGCGCGGCAGCCAGTTCGTGCTGAAGGCGGGCGACGCGTTCGTCGTGAGCGACGCGCTCGGCGACATCGCCGGGCGCGACGACGGCCTCTTCGTCGACGACATGCGCGTGCTGTCGCAATGGCGGCTCACGTTCGGCGGCCGCGCGCCGTCGCTGCTGTCGGGGGCGACGAGCGCGGACAACGCGTCGTTCACCGCGCACCTGACGAACCGTCCGCTGCCGCCGCTCGGCGGCCGCGAGACGCCCGAGGGCGTGATCCACATCGAGCGGATGCGCGTGCTTGCCGACAATGTGCTTCACGAGGCGCTCACGCTGACGAACTACGGCACGTGCGACGCCGAGGTGCCGCTGTCGGTGTCGTTCGGCGCGGACTTCAAGGACATGTTCGAAGTGCGCGGCTCGCGGCGCGAGCGGCGTGGCGCGGTCGCGCCGCCGTGCGTCGAGGCGGGCGCGGTCAGGCTGCGCTACGACGGGCTCGACGCGGTCGAGCGCAGCGTGCGGATCGGCTTCGAGCCGAAGCCCGACACGCTCGCCGTCGATCGCGCCGACTACACGCTGACGATCGCCGCGCAGGCGTGCGTGTCGCTGTATCTGACGGTCGAGGCGCGCGTGGGCGCCGCGCACGCGGGCGGCGACGCGTTCGCGCGGCGGCCGTGCGTCGCGACCGGGCGCGGCGCGCTGCGCAAGGCGCTGGCCGACGTGCACCGCGCGATGCGCGAGCGGCGCCGCACGATCGCGCGCGTGCACACGAGCAATCCGCTTTTCAACGCGTGGCTCGACCGCTCGCTCGCGGACCTGGGCCTGCTCACGACGTCGCTCGAAACCGGCCCGTACCCGTACGCGGGCATTCCGTGGTTCTCGACGCCGTTCGGCCGCGACGCGGTGATCACGTCGCTGCAGATGTTGTGGCTGCAGCCGTCGCTCGCGCGCGGCGTGCTGCGCTTTCTCGCCGAGCATCAGGCGCGCGAGACATCGGCGTTTCGCGACGCGGAGCCGGGCAAGATCATGCACGAATTCCGCAAGAGCGAGATGGCGGCCACGGGCGAAGTGCCGTTCGCGCTGTACTACGGCGGCGTCGATACCACGCCGTTGTTCGTCGTGCTCGCGGGCGCGTATCTCGAGTACACCGGCGACGAATCGCTGATCGACGAGCTGTGGCCCGCGCTCGAGCGCGCCGCGCAGTGGGTGAGCACCGTGTGCGAGCGCAACCCGCGCGGGCTGCTCGACTATCAGCGCACCTCCGCGCGCGGGCTCGCCAACCAGGGCTGGAAGGACAGCCAGGATTCGGTGTTCCATGCGGACGGCCGCTTCCCGAGCGGGCCGATCGCGCTCGTCGAAGTGCAGGCCTACGCGTGCGCGGCGTTCGACGCAATGGCGACGTTCTCGCGCCGGCGCGGCCACGCGGCCGACACCGTGCGCTACGCGCAGCGCGCGAAGCGGCTGCGCGAGCAGGTCGAGGCGTTGTTCTGGATGCCCGAGGCGGGCTTCTACGGCATCGCGGTGGACGGCCACGGCGAGCTGTGCCGCGTGCTCGCGTCGAACGCCGCGCACCTGCTCGCGTTCGGCCTGCCCGAGCAGAGCCGCGGCGAATCGGTCGCGCGCGTGCTCGGCTCGACGCTGTTTCGCACCGGCTGGGGCGTGCGCACGCTCGCGGCCGGCCAGCCGCGCTTCAATCCGATGGCGTATCACAACGGCTCGATCTGGCCGCACGACAACGCGCTCGCCGCGCGCGGCCTCGCGCGCTACGGCGACAAGCGCGCGGTGCTCGATCTGTTGCGCGCGCTGTTCGAGGCGGCCGTGAGCTTCGACATGCGGCTGCCCGAGCTCTTCTGCGGCTTCCCGCGCCGGCGCGGCGAGCCGCCAACGGCGTATCCGGTCGCGTGCCTGCCGCAGGCGTGGGCGGCGGGCGCGCCGTTCATGATGCTGCAGGCTTGCCTCGGCATCTCGGTCGACGCGGCGCGCGGCGAGGTGCGCGTCGAGCGGCCCGAGCTGCCGGAAGGCGTCGATTGGCTGCGCGTCGACGATCTGCGCGTCGGCGGCGACAGCGTGTCGCTCACGTTCCGGCGCGTCGAGGGGCAGGTGGTCGCGGCGGCCGAGCCGGGCGGCGCGCGCGTCGTCGCGGTGCTGTAAAGATTGCGCCCGCTCGCGTCGGGCGCGCGCGGCGCGCCATACAATGACGGCATCGATCAACGATTCGCAACGAACCGATATCGGAGGCCCTCACCATGACGAACCAGAAGCCGGACGACGCCCGCCCGCACGACGACGAGCCGAAGCTCGAGCAGCTCGAGGCGGCCGTCGACCATCTGCACGACTCGATCCAGTCGCAGAGCATCGCGGCCGGCGCGGCGAAGGGCATCCTGTTCAGCCTGATCGAGACGCTCGGCGCGCTCGTCGGCGATCCGGACCTGCCGGAGCACGCGCGCTCCGGCTACGAAGCGCTGCGCGACAAGGCGAACGAGCTGAAGGCGAATCTCGAGAATCGCTGACGCGGCGCGCTGCCCGCCCGTTCTTTGCATCGGCGCGGAAAGCGCCGTGGTTTCAACGGCTTGGCGCGCGCGTGCGCAGGATATCCACATGTTTGTCGACAGAAACTGTTGATAACCGGCGCGCGCGGCGGGGCGGGGGCGGCGGCCCGTCGACGCGCGGAGCCTCGCGGCCGCCGCGACCGTGCGCCGTCGTCGGCGCGGGTGGGCCGCGCACATCGCCGACGTCCGGCCGTCATCAAAAGTCGCGCGCGGTGCCGTAACGGTCCGATTCGTGGTGGAACCAGTAGACCGACGAGATCCAGTTGCCCATGTTCGCCGCGCAGTGGCGAGCCGCCGCGGCGATCTCGGGCGGTGCCCCGCTCGCGGCGACGAAGCGCAGCAGCTCGGCCTGGCCGGCCGGGAAGCGCTCGACCTGCGCGCTCGCCAGCGCGCGCATCTCGCGCATCGCGGCCCGCAGCGAGATCCGCTCGTGATGCATCAACGAAATGCCGAGATGGTGGATTTCTTCGGCTTCGCGCTCCTTGCGCAGCGAACAGAGATCGTTGTAAAGCGCGGCGAATTGCTGCGACGCGCGGGACCGGCGAGCCGATACGGCGGCGCGGCGCGCACCGCGTCGGGTAGCGCGCGGCCGGCCGCGAGTTCGAGGCAGTCGAGCCGGGCTTCACAGCCGAACGTGCGTTCGCGTAACCGCATGTACGCGTCGCGCGTCGGGATGCGCGCCGCCAGGCGCGCGCGGAATTCGTCGTCGTAGGCGTCGATCATCTGCCGCAGATGGCCGGTGAAGCGCCGGTTCCAGGCGTCGCCAAGCCGCGCGCGGATCCCCAGCACGATGCAATCGGACAGCGCGCCGACGATCGGCTCCGCGTCGGCGACGCGCGCACGCGGCGAAGCGAGCACCGCGCACAGCGCGTCGCGCAGGCGCGCCCACGCGGCGCGGCGCAACCGCCGCGCGTCCTCGTCGTGCCGGTCGTCCCAGACGAAGAACCAGACCGACAGACCGGCGATCGCTTCGAGCACGGCCGGCGGCGCGCCGACGTAATAGCCGGCGACGAGGTCCGGATAGCGGAGCGCGCGCAAGTCGGCCGGCGGCGATCCGGCGGGCGCGAGCGACTGCTCGCCGATCCATCGGACGCAATGCGCGTGCAGCGCGCGCCGGTGCGGATCGAAACGGCGCTCAAACGAACGTTCGATCGAGGCAATGCGGCACGCTTCGCCGACGAGCCGGCGGCATCGGCGCGGGCGTGGCGGGCATGGCGGCCTCCTTCGGCGGGCGTGCGGCGATGCAGCGTTCGAACGCGCCGCGTCCATGCGAAGATGGTCGTCGATCCTGCGCCGCACGGCTATCGATCGAATGCCCCGCGACGCACGCGGCGCTCCCCGGCAGGCGTCGCGCCGCGCACGGGCGGGTGCGCCGGCGGCTCGCGGATCACGCCTCGCGCGCGCCGAGCGGCGCGGGTGGGCGCGGCCAAAAATTTTCTTGCAACGCGTGTCGATTCCGGCGGAATCCGTTCGTCGTGACGATAGAGCGTGCCCGCGCGAGCGGCGCGCTCGATCGATGAACCCATTCGAAGCCAAGGAGCCGCGATCATGCCTACCGCAGTCAAACCGATCCCCAAGGGGATGCATTCGCTGACCCCTCATCTGATTTGCGACGGCGCCGCCGCCGCGATCGAGTTCTACAAGAAGGCGTTCGACGCCGTCGAAATCTCGCGGTTGCCTTCGCGCGATGCCGGCCGGCTGATGCATGCGGCCGTCAGGATCGGCGATTCGACGCTGATGCTCGTCGACGAGATGGGGCAGTGCGGCGCGTTGAGCCCCAAGGCACTGAAGGGCTCGCCCGTGTTCATCCACCTGTACGTGCCGGACGTCGACGCGGTGATCGCGCGCGCGGTGGAAGCGGGCGCGAAGCTGACGATGCCGCCCGCCGACATGTTCTGGGGCGATCGCTACGGCCAGCTCGAGGATCCGTTCGGGCATCGCTGGTCGGTGGCGACGCACCGGCAGGACTTGACGCCCGAGCAGATTCGCGAAGGGATGGCGAGCTGCGTGCCGCCCGCGCAGTGACCGCGCGGCGGGCGAGGGGCTCGCCGCGTGCAGGCGTGCGGCGCATGTGTGTGCGTATGTGCATGTATGCGTGTGCGTGCGCATGCGCGCCCCGGCGCGCGCCGTGCGTGCGGTGCGCGTAGCGGGCGCGGCGCGCATGCGCCGGCGGTCGGCAATGGGGCGGCGCGCGATGGTGAGGCGTGGCGGAGGTCGCCGCCCGTCGTTCGGGCGGCCGCCCATCGCGTGCGAACCGGCGCGCGCGGCCGTGGCTTGCGGCGTGCGCGTGTCGCGCGCGCCGCGTCAATCGAGGAGAAACACAATGAGCCTGAAGTTCTACGGGCATCCGTTTTCGCTGTATTGCCAGAAGGTGCTGATCGCGCTGTACGAGTACGACGTGCCGTTCGAATGGTGCCTGCTCGCGGGCGACACGCCGCAGGCGAGCGCCGAGTTCGCTGCGCGGTGGCCCCTCAAGCACATGCCGATGCTCGTCGACGGCGAGCGCACGATCGTCGAATCGACGATTCTCATCGAGTATCTCGGGCTGCGCCGCCCCGCGTCCGTGCGGCTCGTGCCCGCCGATGCCGGCGTGGCGCTCGACGCGCGGATGATGGACCGCTTCTTCGACTGCTACGTATCGACGCCGGTGCAGAAGATCGTGTTCGACGCGCTGCGCCCGCAAGCCGAGCGCGATGCGCGCGGCGTCGCCGATGCGCGGCGCATGCTCGACACGTCGTACGCGTGGCTCGAGCGCACGCTCGACGGGCGCGACTGGGCCGCGGGCGGCGCGTTCACCCTGGCCGATTGCGCGGCCGCGCCTTCGCTGTTCTATGCGGACTGGGCGCATCCGATCGATTCGGCGCTGCAGCGCGTGACCGCATATCGCGAGCGGCTGCTCGCGCGGCCGTCGTTCGCGCGGGCAGTCGACGAAGCGCGCCCGTACCGGCATCTCTTTCCGCTCGGCGCGCCCGAGCGGGACTAGCGCAAACGGGCCCTGACCGTTCGATCGACAGGAGACGGACATGACAGAACGTTCGATGCAGACACCGGCCGCCGAGCTCGTGAAACGCAACACGACGCGACGGCCGAACGAAAGCGAGGCCTATCGCCGCGCGCGCGACGCGCTGCTCGTCGAGGAGATCGAGCTGCGCCGGCACGTCGAGCGGGTGGCCGCGTTGCGGCGCGCGCTGCCGCCGGGCGGCGAGGTGACGGGCGGCTACCGCTTCGAGGGCGAGCGCGGCCCGTGCGATTTCGCGCAGCTGTTCGGCGACAGGCAAACGCTCGTCGTCTACAGCTACATGTTCGGGCCGCAGCGCGAGCGGCCTTGCCCGATGTGCACGTCGCTGCTCGGCGCGTGGAACGGCGAGGCGCGCGACCTCGAGCAGCGCGTCGCGCTCGCGGTCGTCGCGCGCTCGCCGCTCGAGCGGCTCGTCGCGTTCAAGCGCGAGCGAGGCTGGCGCGACCTGAAGCTGTATTGCGATCTCGACGGCCGCTACAGCCGCGACTATCACGCGATCGGCGCCGACGGCGACGAAGTGCCGGCGATCAACGTGTTCACGCGCCGCGACGGTACGATCCGCCACTTCTGGAGCGGCGAGATGGGCGGCTGGAGCGCCGACCCCGGGCAGGACCCGCGCGGCGCACCCGATCCGATGCCGTTATGGACGATCCTCGACATGACGCCCGAGGGGCGCGGCATCGACTGGTATCCGTCGCTCGACTATCCGGATTGACGGCGGCGCGCCGCGCGACGCCGGCACGGGCATGTGCGACGGTGCCGGCATGCGCCCGTATAGGCGCTCGCCCGCGCGGCGCGTGCGCCGGATCGCATCGCTGACGCTTGGGCGAGCCGTCTCGCCGCAGGCACGAGGATTGCGAAAAGTTCCGATGGATCAATCGCTTGGCGCGCGGCGGCGCGAGATATCCACAAGTTTGCGCACAAAAACTGTGGAAAACTGCTGCGTCGAAAATGCGTTGTGGAGGATTGTCGCCGCGGGCTCGCTGCCGGCCGATTCGGCGGCGGACGGCGCCCGTGAGGCGCGCGGCGAACCGATTTCAGCCGCGATGCCGCATTTCTGACGGTTTCGGGAAAGTGCCGCCGGATCAACGTGTTGGACGGCGGATGCTCAGGATGTCCACAAGCTTGCCAACAAAAGTTGTGGAAAAGGCCATGCGGGCGCGATGCCCGATGTATCGACGCCGGATGCCGAATACGGGATACCGGATGCGCCGATGTCGATGTCGCGCGGCATGCGGGAGATAAAGCGTGACACCGGAATATCGTCCTCCGGCCGACAGCGCGATTCGCATGTGTTGCCGCTTGTTTGACGCGTTCGGGAAAGGGCCGGCGAATCAAGGGGTTGAATGCCCAATGCTCAGCCTGTCCACAAGCTTGCCAACAAAAATTGTGGAAAAGGCGGCGGCTCCGGCGCGGTTGGAAACAGGCCGAGAAGCGGCGGTGCGCGCTCGCGGCCACGCGGGAGGACCGCGAGAATCGAGCGCCACGGCGCGCGGCCATCGGCGTTTGTAGGGCGGTTTCGCGGCCTGCGTTGCCGCGTGCCGCTTGATTGATCCGGCGATGTTTTTACCGCCGGATCAATGGCTTGCGGATCGAATGCGCAAGATGGCCACAAGCTTGGCCACAAAAAGTGTAGACAAGCCAGTCTCGACGCCGGCTGCCCACGGCCGCGCCCGCGCCGCTATGGGCGCGGGCGCGGAGGCGCTCGACGATTCGTGCGCGGCGGCCGCGTTGCCTCTTTGCGAGCGTGGCGGGAAAAATGTCGCCGGATCAATGGGTTGTGCGGCGGATGTGTGGGATGTCCACAAGCTTGACCACAAAAAATGTGGACAAGCACTGCGGCGATCCGGTGGGCGGAGGCGCGGAGTCCGGCGAGCGGCGTCCGATCGAACGCGCGCCGTGCCGGGACGCGGGGCATGGATCGGCATCGGCTGCCGTTTATCCGACCTATTCGACAAAAGCGTGCCGGATCAACGGGTTGAGCGCTGCGCACCCAGGATGTCCACAAGCTTGCCAACAAAAATTGGGGAAAACGATCGTGATCTCCGAGCGCGGTCGGCGTGGTGCGACGCGCGCGGCCCGATCCGTCGACGTGAACCGATCGGCGCGTTCGGCGCCGTGCGGCGCGTGCGATACGCATGCGGGCGGCGATTGACGCATTCGTGACATCGTCGCGAAAACGCTTGCACATCAAGGGGTTGATCGCTTGATGCGCAGGATGTCCACAAGCTTGCCAACAAAAAATGTGGAAAAGGGCGAGGCGTGTCGCGCAACGAACGGAGCAATTCGTTCGGTCCAATCGGTCCGGCCGACGTTGGACCAACGACGACGAACAACGATGAACAACAACCGACAACCGACAACCGACGAGTGACGAGTGACGAGTGACGCGCGGCGGCGCAGTGCGCAGGCCAAACACGGATGACGCGATCGACAGGATCAACGGGCCCATCGCGACCCACGACCCACGACCCACGATCCACGACCCACGACCCACGTACGACCTTACGACCCGCAACAACCCACGCAATGCGCCAGCGACCGACGCCCATCCAGCCGACACCCAGCGCCCGCGAGAAGGGCCTCGCCACCGCTCACGCCTGTCGCGCGGCGCCGAAGCGCACCGTGACCGTCAGCCCGCGCCCATCGGCGCCGGCCTCGAGCGACACGTCCGCATGATGCTGTTCGGCGATGCGCTTGACGATCGACAACCCGAGCCCGCTGCCCGACGCCGACACGAGCTGCGCGCCGCCGCCGCGATAGAACCGCTCCCACACGCGCTCGCGGTCGGCGGCCGGAATGCCCGGGCCGTTGTCGCGCACTTCGAGCACCGGCGTGCCGCCGGCGTCGATGCGCGCGTCGACGTCGACGCGCGCGCCGGCTCCCGCATAGCGGATCGCGTTGTCGACGAGATTGTTCAGCAGCACGCGCAGCGTGTCCGCGTTGCCGGCCACCCGGACGGGCGCCGTGCCGAGCGCGCCGAGATCGACGTGCTGCGCGGCCGCGATGCGCGCGCGCTCGGCGACCACCGAGCGGCCGAGCGCCGCGAGGTCGAGCTCGGCGAACGGCGCCGATCGCGCTTCGGGCTCGAGGCGCGCGAGCGTCAGCAATTGCTCGGCGAGATGCGACAGGCGCGTCGTGCCGGCCTGAATCTGCGCGAGGATGCGCGCACGCTCGTCGGCGCTCGCCGTACGTTGCAGCAGTTGCGTCTGGATCGACAGGCCCATGATCGGCGTGCGCAGCTCGTGCGCCGCGTCCGCGATGAAATGGCGCTGCAGCGTGAACGAGCGATCGAGCCGCGCGAGCAGATCGTTGATCTCGGAGGCGAGCGGTTGCGCCTCGGTCGGCACGGTCGTGATGTCGAGCGGATCGAGGCGATTCGCATGGCGGCGCTTCAGGCCTGCGGCGATCGCGCCGAGCGGGCGCAGCCCGTAGCCGATGCCGAGCCACAGCCCGATCGCGAGCAGCGGCAGCAGCGACAGCACCGGCCACAGCAGGTGCACGGCGATGCCCGCGATCGCCTCCCAGCGCGCCTGGCGCGGCTGCGCGACGCGGATCGTCGTGCCCGCGCTCTCGCGCACGTACGTGTGCCAGCGCTGGCCGCCGGCGTCGAGCGTCACGAAGCCGGCCGCGGCGGGCGGCGGCAGTTGCGTGGCCGGGTCGGTCGTGAACTCGAGCTTGCCGCCGCGCCACACCTGCAGCAGCACGTCGTCGGAATCGTAGTCGGCCGGATGGCGCTTGGCGAGCCTGTCACGTCCCTCGATCGACAGCTTGCCGGCGTCGTCGACCTGAATCTGCTTCGACATGCTGCGCATCTGGTCGTCGAGCAGATCGTCGAGCTCGCGCAGCGCGCCCCAATAGGTGCCCGTGCTCGCGAGCACGCCGACGACGCACGCGGCGGGCAGCAGCCACATCAGCAGCCGCCCGCGCAGCGACGCGTTCAGGCGCCGCGCGAATCCGCGCGCGCCCGTCATGCGCCGTCTCCGATCCGGTAGCCGACGCCGCGCACCGTGAGGATCGTGTCGTGGCCGAGCTTCTTGCGCAGGTTGTGGATATGCACCTGCACCGCGTTGCTCTCGATTTCCTCGCCCCAGCTGTACAGCCGCTCCTCGAACTGCTCGCGCGAGATCACCGCGCCCGGCTCGCGCATCAGCTCGTGCAGCAGCACGAATTCCTTCGGCGACAGCGCGACTTCCTCGTCGCCGCGCCACACCTGATGGCGCGCCGGATCGAGCCGCAGCGCGCCGACCGCGAGCACCGTCTGCGCGCGGCCGGCCTGGCGGCGGTTCACCGCGCGGATGCGCGCGAGCAGTTCCTCGAGCGCGAACGGCTTGACGAGGTAATCGTCCGCGCCGCAATCGAGGCCCGCGATCCGGTCGGGCAGCGCGTCGCGCGCGGTGACGACGATCACGGGCAGCGCGTCGTCGCGGCGGCGCAGCGCGGCGAGCACCGCGAGGCCGTCCTTGTCCGGCAGGCCGAGGTCGAGCAGCAGCAGGCCGTACGACGTCGTGCGCAGCGCGAGCGTCGCCGCGTCGGCGTTCTGCGCCCAGTCCACCGCGAAGCCTTCCTGTTTCAGCCCCTGTTCGAGCCCGCTGCCGATGAGCGGATCGTCTTCGACAAGCAATACGCGCATGTTCGGTGATTCCGTCTGAATGCGGCGCGCGCATGCGGGCCGCTGGCGGCAATGATAAGCGGTGGATGCTTAGCGGCGGCTTAAAGTGGCGCGGCGTCGGCGCCGTCGCCGGCGAGGGAGCGGGTGATACCATGTCCGATCGACTTTCCGAGCGATCACGATGCCCGCCGATTTCGACGAACTCGCGTCCCTGATTCGGGCGCAATTTTCCGAGCTGAGCCCGCAATTCCAGGTGGGCGCGGCGTTCCTGCTCGATCATCCCGACGAGGTGGCCGTGTCGTCGATGCGCAAGGTCGCGCAGCGCGCGAATGTGCAGCCGGCCTCGCTCGTGCGGCTCGCGCAGCAGTTCGGCTTTCCGGGCTGGAACGAACTGCGCGACCTGTTCGTCGCGCGCGTGCGCACGCGGCCGCAGCCGCTCACGCAGCGCGCGCGCTCGCTCGTGAAGCCGAATGCGAAGGCGTCGCTCGCGGCCGATCTGCTCGCCGCGCAGCGGCACAACCTCGAGGCGAGCGCCGCGCAGAACGCGCGGGCGCTCGCCGAGGCGGCGAAGCTGATCCGCAAGGCCGCGCACGTGCATGTCGCGGGCTTCCGCTCGTGCTACCCGGTCGCGTTCGGGTTCGTCTACGGCTATCGGCTGTTCCGGCCGACGGTGTCGCTGCTCACGGGCGTCGCGGGCTCGCTCGACATGGAGCTGCGCACGATCGCGAAGAACAGCGTGACCGTGGTCGTCAGCTTCGCGCCGTATTCGGCCGAAGCGACGCGCGTCGCGCAGGCGGCGCGCGCGCAGGGCGGCAGGATCGTCGCGATCACCGACAGCGCGGTGTCGCCGATCGCGCTGCACGCGGATGCGCAACTGATCTTCACGCACGACAGCCCGTCGTTCTTCCCGTCGCTCGTCGCCGCGCATGCGCTCGTGGAGACGCTCGTCGCACAACTGCTCGCGCTCGAGGGCGGCGAGGCGATCGCGGCGCTCGAGCAGGCCGAGGCCGAATTGCACGCGAAGGGCGCCTACGTCGTCTGACATGCCGCCGCGTACTCGCGGCATGCGAAAAGCCTTTCGCCTCGCCCTATCCGGCGCGCATGGATTTCCTGCGGCGAATTTGAATATTAAATCGCTCCACAATTGGAAACGTTTCCACGCATCAGTGCGCCGAATTAGCGCCGGCCCCATTTGCTGCGGCGCAAATGGATTACGCCGGGAAGCCGCTTCGGAGGCCGTTTCGCACGCTCTTCGGGCGGCCAAAGGGCCGTAACGATGCGGCGACTTATTAACTCGAGTCGGAAAAAAATTTTAATGGCGACTTGCCGGTTATTCAGACGATTGCTAATCTGCGGGAGATGAACAAATAGCCGGATCGAAGATCCGGAAAAATGAATAAATAAATTATTTCCGAGAAAAGGCCACCATGACGACTTACCGTGATACGCATACCACTTCGTTCCGGATCGGCGATGTCGTGACGCTCAAGACAGGCGGTCCGCGAATGACGGTGACGTATGCCGGCCCTGTCGTGTTCGACACGGGCGAATGGGTGATCTGCCAATGGTTCGACGAGAACGGCGAGTTCCGTCAAGAGATGTTTCCGAACGAGACCGTCGTGCTCGAGCCGCGGACGATTTCGGCGGGACTCGCGCGGATGCGCTCGCTGTCGGTGCGCGGCGGCATGCAGGCGTGACGCCGCGCATGCGCCGGGCGTAAAGAATTTGTCAGGAAGACGGCGGGCGTGTGACCGCCGAACGATGCGCCGCGGCGCCGAAAGGGCGCGCGGCGTTGCCGTTGTTGCACGCCGCGCATGACGCTGCGCGCGCCGTTCGCGACGATCATGCCGCATGCGCCGCGCCGCGTCACGATGCACGGCCCGCCGAACGAGAAATGCGTGGCGGGCAGGGGCTCAGCGGGTGCCTTGCTTGTCGGCCCATTGCTCCTGCGCGGCGATTCGCCGCTGCACACGCTCGACGAGGCCCGTCGAGAACGTCTTCATGCTGAGCGCACGGCGCTTGAGCCGCACGTCGCTCACGAAATCGTCGGTCGCGTTCGGCTGCAGCGACCAGTACAGCGTCAGCAGCCAGCCGATTCCCGTCCAGCCGAACAGCGCGTTGAACAGCGCGTTGAACAGCGCGATCGTCAGTTTGTCATCGCGATGGCGGCGATCGGCGACGATCGCCGGGAGAAAGTAGAGCGCGATCGCGACGACCGAGCCGACAATCTGGATCAGGATTTCCATCTGCATGGTGCCTCTCCGTCCGTGCTGCGGTGCGACTTGACGTCGCACATGCAATGGAGGTGATTGTCGCGCTTTTTTGCCCGCCGTGCCGACAACTAATTGTTGCGGTTTCGTAACGGATCGTTCCCCGCCGTTCGCTGCCTTAGGCCGCCTTGCCGGCGTGACGCGCCGTTGCCGCGCGCGAGCGCGAATCCTTCGTCGAGCCAGCCCGTCACGCCGCCCAGCATCAGCTTTACCGGCCGGCCAAGGCGCGCGAGCCTGAGCGCCGCGCGCGCGGCGCCGTTGCAGTGCGGGCCGGCGCAATAGACGACGAAGCACGTGTCGCGCGCAAATTCGGACAACTTGCTTTCAATGATCTTTCGGTGCGGCAGATTGAGCGCGCCCGGCACGTGCGCGGCCGCGTACTGCTCGGGGCCACGCACGTCGAGCAGCACGAAATCGGGCGCGCCGCACGCGAGTGCGTCGTGCACGTCCCGGCAATCGGTTTCGAACGCGAGCGACGCGGCGAAGTGGGCGACGGCGGCGGCGCTGTCGGCGGCGGGAATCTCGGTGACGTGGGACATGTCCGTTCTCCTCGGGACGGTGATGGTGGCAAACGAGCGCTCAGTATCCGCGGCGCCCGCGCCGCGCGATAGTGGCGCGATCGACAACTTCCGGTAACATCGCGCCATGCACCCTCATCTCGTCGTCGCGCTCGCCTACGATCGCCTCTGCACTTTCGAATTCGGCTGCGTCGTCGAACTGTTCGCGCTGCCGCGGCCGGAGCTCGGCGTCGACTGGTATCGCTTCGCGGTCTGCGCGAGCGAGCCGGGGCCGGTGCGCGCGGCGGGCGGCATCAAGGTGCAGGCGCCGTATCGGCTCGCGCTGATGGATCGCGCGGACACGATCGTGATTCCCGGCTGGCGCGATCCGGACGAAACGCCGCCCGAGCCGCTGCTCAAGAAGCTCCGCGCGGCGCACCGGCGCGGCGCGCGACTCTGCTCGATCTGCTCGGGCGTGTTCGTGCTGGCCGCGGCGGGCGTGCTCGACGGCGCGACCGTCACCACGCACTGGCGCTACGCCGAGCGCCTGCAGGCGCGCTATCCGGCGCTGCGCGTGAATCCCGATGCGCTCTATGTCGACGCGGGGCAGATCGTCACGTCGGCGGGTTCGGCGGCGGGCCTCGACATGCTGATGCATCTCGTGCGCCGCGATCACGGCAGCGCGATCGCGAATCGCGTCGCGCAACGGCTCGTGCTGCCGCCGCATCGCGACGGCGGCCAGGCGCAGTTCGTGCCGCGGCCGCTGCCGAGCGTCGGCGGCGACCGGCTCGCGAAGCTGATCGACTGGATGCGCGCACACGCGGGGCAGCCGCATACGCTCGCGTCGCTCGCCGCGCGCGCGGCGATGAGTCCGCGCACGCTGCAGCGGCAGTTTCGCGACGCGACCGGGCTCGGCCCGTACGAATGGCTGATCCGCGAGCGGGTCGGGCTCGCGAAGGAGATGATCGAGCGCGATCCCGCGTTGCCCGTCGCGCGCGTTGCCGCGCTCGCGGGGTTCGGCTCGGAGGAGTCGCTGCGCCGGCATTTCAGGCGCATCGCGGCGACGAGTCCGGCCGCGTATCGCCGCAGTTTCGATGCGGGTTGACTGCGGCGGGCGGGGCGATGCGCGGCGCGGTGGCGCTTGCGTGCAGGGAGGGGTGCGGAATCGATGAACGGCGCGATCCGGCAGCGTGCGCGGCAGGCTCGATTCGAGTCGATTTGATTCGAGCCGAATAGAGCCGAATAGAGCCGAATAGAGCCGAATAGAGCCGAATAGAGTCGGATCGAGTCGGGGCAGCCGACCGGCGCGTTCGACGTGCGCGATGCGTGGCGCTTGGCGCGCAAGGCGGCGAGTGTCGTGATGGCGGCGCGCGCGGCCGATACATGCATGGCTTGCGGGAATACACATCGCGCGCATGTCGCAACACGCATGCCGCGAACGAGCATGTTGCCGGCATGCGGCCACGGGCGAGCACGTCGCGGATCGCAAGACGCGAGCGCATGCGCCGCTGCGAAGCGCGGCGCGCGGCGAGATTGACGGATCGCGACTGCGCGCACCTCGACATGCGCGACGAACGTTATGCCCGACGCGCTCGCATGACGCCGTAGCGGGCGTTTCTGGCGCGGACGATCGACACGCACGGGCGTGACGAACACGCGCGCCGAAGATATGTTCGTTGCGAGCACGCGGCCGTGAACGCACTCGCCGGCAAAGCACGCGGCTTGAGCCTGTCCGTTGCGAACGCGCATATCGCGGCCGCGCACGTCGAAAAAATGCCGGAAGCAAACACGCACGCCGCGGCCGCGCATGTCGCCGACGCGCACGATACGAATGCATTCAGCAACGCGCGCCCGCCGCGGATGCTCACGGTGTCGATACGTCTCGAACGTACCCGCGCGTATTCGAACCCGCCAGACGAGCACGCCCCGCCGACACTCGAGCAGCAGGCGTCGCTCGCAACGCGCCCCGCGGCGAACAAGCCGTCGCGATCGTGCGCATTCCCGATGCACCGCCGCAACGGAATTCCGGCCGCGATCGGCAACGCGGGTTGCGCCGGCCGCGCCGCCATCCGCGCATTCGGCGTTCGTCTGCGCACGGCGCAGCGTCCGCTCGAGTTGCATCGCACAACGCCGAACGCTTTCCCGATGCGTGCGTAGTCGTCCGCATCGGCGCTATCATCGCCACTTCACATCCGTCAGACCGTTTGTCTGCTCCGTGCCATGACCACCGCCATCGCTGCCGCCATCGACCACGACCGCCTCGCCGATTTCATCGAACGCAAATGGAACAACGAGATCCTGCATGCGCTGACCGACTACATCGCGGTGCCCGCGAAAAGCCCCGCGTTCGATCCCGACTGGGCGAAGCACGGCTACATCGAGCGCGTCGTCGTCGACGCCGCGCAGTGGGCCGAGCGGCAGCCGGTGAAGGGGCTGAGGGTCGAGGTCGTGCGGCTTGCCGGCCACACGCCGGTGATCTTCTTCGAGACGCCGGCGACGCGCGCGGGCAGCGTCGATACGATCCTGCTGTACGGCCATCTCGACAAGCAGCCCGAATTCGACGGCTGGCGCGCGGATCTCGGCCCGTGGACGCCGAAGTTCGAAGGCGGCAAGCTGTACGGCCGCGGCGGCGCGGACGACGGCTATGCGATCTACGCGAGCCTCGCGGCGCTCGGCGCGCTCGACGCGCAGGGCATCGGGCGGCCGCGCTGCGTCGGCCTCATCGAGACGTGCGAGGAGTCGGGCAGCTACGACCTGCTGCCGTACGTCGACGCGCTGCGCGCGCGGCTCGGCGACGTGAGCCTCGTCGTGTGTCTCGATTCGGGCGCGGGCAATTACGATCAGCTTTGGCTCACGACGTCGCTGCGCGGGCTCGTATCGGGCGATCTGCAGGTCGAGGTGCTCGAAGAGGGCGTGCACTCGGGCGTGTACGGCGGGATCGCGCCGTCGAGCTTCCGCGTGATGCGCCAACTGTTCGAGCGGCTCGAGGACGCGGCGACCGGCAACCTGCTGCCGCCGTCGTTCCATTGCGAGGTGCCGGCGAGCCGCTTGCGCGAGACGCAAGCGGCCGCGTCGATTCTCGGCGACGCCGTGTGGAAGGGGCTGCCGTGGGCGTGCGGGCAGGACGGCAAGCCGGTGCTGCCGACGACCGCCGATCCGCGCGAGGCGCTCCTCAATTCGACGTGGCGGCCGTCGCTGTCGGTCACGGGCGCGCAAGGGTTGCCCGCGCTCGAGAATGCCGGCAACGTGCTGCGGCCGCGCACCGCGTTCAAGCTGTCGTTGCGGCTGCCGCCGCTCGTCGACGCCGCGCAGGCAGTGCAGCAGTTGAAGGCGCTGCTCGAGCTCGATCCGCCGTACAACGCGAAGGTCACGTTCAAGCCCGATGCGGGCGCGGCGACCGGCTGGAATGCGCCGGATGTCGCGCCCTGGCTCGGCGCGGCGCTCGACGACGCGTCGCGCCGCCACTTCGGCGCAAACTGCGCGTACATGGGCCTCGGCGGCACGATCCCGCTGATGAACGTGCTGCAGGAAGGCTTCCCGTGCGCGCAATTCATGGTGTGCGGCGTGCTCGGCCCGAAATCGAACGCGCACGGGCCGAACGAATTCCTGCACGTGCCGTACGCAAAGAAGCTGACGGCCGCGGTGGCCGACGTGATCGCCGCCGCGCATTGATTCGCGTGGCGACGGGCATGTCCGTTGCGATGACGATTGCATGGCCGCCCGCCTCGGGCGGCGCGGTCGTGGGCGCTCGCTTGGGTGCGGCGCGGCGGCGCGGGCTGCGATGAACTGGAAAGCGGAAAAGCGGCGCGCGGACGAACTCGCCGAGCAGCTCGACGCGCTCGGGCCGATCGGCGTCGCGCGCTTCTTCAGCGGCGCATCGCTGCGGCTCGACGGCGTGCTGTTCGGCTTCGTCCATGCGGGCTCGCTGTTCCTGCGCGTCGACGACGACACGCGCGCGGCGTTCGAGCGTGCGGGCATGCGGCCGTTCTCGTATTCGGGGCGCACGCGTACGGTGGTTGTCGGCGGCTATTACGAGACGCCCGCCGATGTGCTCGAGGACGTCGGCATGCTGCGCGACTGGTGTCGCGACGCGCATCGCGCGGCGCTTCGCGCGGGCGCGGGCGCACGCCGCGCGAAGCGCAAGGCGTAGCGAGGCTGCGGCACGCCGCCGCGCGACGTGCTTCTGCGCGTCCAATGGTGTACGGTGTGCGCGATGGCGTGTCGGCGCAACTGAACGCAGCGGGAAGAACGGCGTTGGGTTCGCGCGTGAGATTGCTGCGCGCGAGGATGCGGAACCGCGGAACTGCAAGAACGCAAGACCTCCGGCATCACGCATCGGCTGCCGAGCCGCGCTTCGATGGCCGCACGCAAGCCGGCCGGCGCACATGGGCGCACGCGCGCATGCATGCGCCGCAGTCGGCGATGTGCGATACCGGCGGCTATCGACACGCATGCGCGCGATGCATCGCGCGCCCGTTCCCTTCGCACATCGGCTGCCCGCCCTGTTGCGGGAGCGGCGCAAGCGGTGCCGTCGAGCGTGGCCATCGCGAAGGCGCGGCGCGCGCAGCGCGATGGTACGGAGGATGCGAACCCTGGCGGCGCGCGGTGTACGATGCATGGCGGCGGCGTGTGCCGGTTCAGCCGACAACAAGATTTCCCCACCTGGAGACATGTTCATGCTCGTCCTGATTCTCGGTTTGGTGATCTTCCTGGGTACGCATTCGATTCGACTGGTCGCGGGCGATTGGCGCGCCGCGCAGATCGCGACGCTCGGCGAGCCGCGCTGGAAAGGGATCTACGCGCTCGCTTCGGTGATCGGATTCGCGCTGATCATCTGGGGCTACGGGCTCGCGCGCGCGGACACGGCATCGCTGTGGTTTCCGCCGCTCGGCATCAGGCATCTGACAGGGCTGCTGACCGCGATCGCGTTCGTGCTGCTCGTGGCGGCTTACGTGCCGGGCACGCGGATCAAGGCGCTCGTCGGCCATCCGATGCTCGCGGGCGTGATGGTGTGGGCGGGCGCGCATCTGCTCGCGAACGGCACGCTGCATGCGGAGTTGCTGTTCGCCGCGTTCTTCGTATGGGCGTTCGTCGATTTCATCGCGTCGCGCGCGCGTGACCGGCGCGACGGCGTGCGCTATCCGGCCGGCTCGCTTGCGCGCGACGGCGTCGCGATTGCCGTGGGTCTTCTCGTGTGGGCGCTGTTCGCGTTCGTGCTGCACGGATGGCTGATCGGCGTGCGGCCGTTCGCGTGACGGCGCGGGCGGCGGCGGGGCGTGCGATGCGATCGCCGTTTGGTCGCGGAGCCGACGATGACGCGCCGCTGGATCTTCAGCCCGCGAAATCGCCAAACCGCGAAAACGGCAAAAACCGAATCGCTCGATCGGATATTTCGTCAACCAATCGACAGTCAAGCAAGAAGCGCGGAACGGCGCAGGACCAGACGGTCAGCTCTGGTCGATACGAAATCAACCCATCGAAAGTTTCGCGTGTGGAAACCGAACGATCGATAACGACGCGCGGAGCGAGCTATGGGTGATCGAGGGCTACGCGGCGGCCACCGGCGAACGATCGCGCATGACACGGCGGCAGGTGTCGCGCTGCCGTCGCTCGCCGCGTTGCCGCCGGGCGTGCTGCCCGCTGATCTCGCGGCCGCATCGTCGGGGGCGCTGCTGAGCGTCGGCGGCGGCCCGTCGCAGCAGATCGATGACCATGCCTTCACGAGCCGCAATTACACGGCATTGGTGTGCAGCTCCGGTTTGCGCCAGGAGTTCACCACACCGCATTGCTCGCGATAGAACGGGATGATGGAGCGCGTGATACGCACACTCGAGGAGCAACGCGTACAGCCATCGCTTCAAAACTCCGCGGCATGCCAGCCGCGTGATCGCCGACTGGATTCAGTTCTCCAACCGTCGATGGCCCCATCTGAGGCGTTCGCTCTAGGTGCTTAACCTGCGCAGGTTTCGCTGGGTCGCTGCATCGATTCGAAGCGTTCAGCCCGAAGCTCGCGCGGCGCGTCACGTTCTACCGGTGACCGTTGCTTGAGCAGTGGCATTTGCTCGACGCCGATCCGACCGTGTTCATCTTCTGCGAGCGTCCGGGTTATGTGCAAGTCGATGGCCATCAGCACCTCGCCGACTTCTGGGGCTGCTACATCAATCTGAACGATTTGGTTATCCTAAACGATTCTCTGTTCATCGACGATACGACGAAGGCGCGCCACGATCTTGAGGGGCAACTTGAGGGGCAAGCGCTTTCTATCCCGCGTGTCGCATCGGCCGAGCTCGCGGCCACGCGCACCTGGATCGACAATCGGCATCACACATTGCCGTGTGTCGTCGCCACCGTGCCATCGGACTGAGTCTCGTGGTGCCTGCCCTCATGCTGTGGAACACGGTCTACCTTGAGCGCGCGATCGATGCGCTACGCGTAGTACGAAGAAAGCGATGAGAGTTTGATGCCGCGCGTGACGCCCTTGGTTGGGGTCGCATTGTTCTAATCCGCGATTACATTTGGCACACCAGCAAGCGGGCTGACCATGGGCGGTTCAGGTTGCTGCGGTCTACTAATTTTTGTTGAGAATCCTGATCCACGGATTGGTATCGCCCGGGTGATTTGTCGATTTTTGTGACGCGATATTGACTTGTAATTTTGGATGACGCTTCATTCGGTCATCAATATTTTGCCTTGTTACATTGCTTTCGATTGATTTTGTTTAGGTATCCAGTGACCTGCCCCCTTCGATAGGGCCAATGGGCTTCTAGCAAAGTCCCTTTAAACCAACTCCTGGAAAGCGGCAGGAGCGTCCGCGGTTGCCCGATGTTTCGCCGCAAACTCTGACGGCGCAAGGTAGTTCAGTGCGCTGTGCGGCCTTTGCTCGTTGTAGTCCTGACGCCATGCCGCGATGACTGCCCGAGCGTGCGCGAGCGTCGTGAACCAGTGCTCGTTAAGGCATTCGTCGCGGAACTTGCCGTTGAACGATTCGATGTACGCATTCTGCGTGGGCTTGCCCGCCTGAATCAACTTCAGCGTGACGCCGTTCGCATACGCCCACTGGTCAAGCGCGCGGCTCGTAAATTCGGGTCCCTGGTCTGTTCGCACCGCCTTGGGATAGCCACGGAAGCGAGCTGCACGGTCCAATGCCCGAGCGACATACAAACCTGAGATGCCATGGTCGACGACGATGTCGACAGCCTCTTTCGTGAAATCGTCGACGACGGTCAGGCACTTCACGCGCCGGCCGTTGGAAAGCGCATCCATCACGAAATCGATTGACCATACCTCGTTGGGTGCGCCCGGCAATGCCAGTTGCTCGCGCTCAATCATGACGCCGTGGCGCTTGCGACGGCGCCGCACAGCCAGCCCTGCCTCACGGTACAGGCGATAGATGCGCTTGTGATTGGCGTGCGTGCCTTCGCGTTCCACCAGGGCGTGCAGTCGGCGGTAGCCGAATCGACGACGTTCGTGCGCCAACTTCACCAGACGCGCCGCGAGCACCTCATTCTCGTGGTCCGGCTTCGCGTCGTAATGCAGCACGCTGCGAGAAAGCCCGACAAGCCGGCAGGCGCGGCGCTCGGAGATGTTGACCTTCTCCCGAATCGCCAACACTGCTTCGCGTTTGGCTTGCGGGCTCAGGGCTTTCCCTTGACGACAACCTTCAACGCTTCCATATCGAGCATTGCTTCGGCCAGCAGTTTCTTCAGTCGGGCATTCTCCACCTCGAGGCCCTTGAGCCGGCGGGCTTCCGAGACTTCCATGCCGCCGAACTTCGCGCGCCAGGTGTAGAACGACGCGTCACTGAACCCATGCTTCCTGCACAGTTCCTTGACCGGCATACCGGCCTCGGCTTCCTTCAGAAACCCGATGATTTGCTGTTCCGTAAAGCGCTTCTTCATGTTCGTCTTCTTCTCCGAAAACGAACTTTACTAGACTCCGGCTGGCCCTGTTTGTAGGGGGCAGGTCACTTGCGCAAGGCGGCAAGTTGCTGGGCCAAACGAGGCATGACGATGGCGGCGGCCTGCGTGCCGGGCACGATCACGGCTTGCTCGTTCAGCACTTGAACGATTTCGGCCGCCCAGTTCTTGCCCAGGCGCGGTGCGAGCTTGGTCAGGCGGTTGGCGAGCGTCTTTTCATTGGCAGCAGCCAGTGCGCTCGGGGACGGGTAGCGCTCAAGCAGATCGAGCACCGCCGGATGGTCGAGGCGCGGTCCGAGAACGCGTTCGAGCGCCGGATGGATTTGAGTAAGCAGGCCGCGAATGCGGTTGCTGGTTTGCGTGACCTGAGCGGCGAGGTCGTCATCGAAGCCGCGGAGCATGGTGAGTTCGGCGAGCTGCTCGTCGGCCAGTCGAAGCGAGCGCAGCGTATGTGGCATCGAGCGGGCGGCTTCAGCAATGATTGCGGCGTCGCGGGCATCGGTCTTGGCTTCGCCGGCATGCAAATCAGCGATGCGGCGCATGGCCAGTCCGGGCAGATAGGCGACGAGTACGCCTTCAGCGCGGGCGACGGCTACAGGAAGCGCACCGATGGTGGAAGGCTGATCGACGACGAACAGCAGTCGACGGTGAGTCTTGAGTTCGGCGATGAGGGCGCGCAGCTTGACCTCGTCGTTGGGGAGTGCCTTGTTGTAAAGACGCTTGCCGTTTCGACGGAGTGCGACGGCGTGATGCCGGCCTTTACCGACGTCGACGTCGACATCGACGTCGACGCCGACGCCGACGCCGACGAAGACATCGACGGCGTCATGTTGTGTGGCTTCTTGCATCGCGGTTTGTGCAGAGTGAACGGATCGGCCTGCAACAACGGTGGCAAGTCTCGGCATCCACGTTACGGACGGCGCCCCACGCCCAACGCCCAACGCCCAACGACGACTACTGTCGCCGCCGTCGCCCGCTGCTTGCCGTCCACCGCCCGCCGCGCTTACCCCCTGCGCTGCGCCTGCGCGGCGAGCCGCACGGCTGCGTTCGCCGCGCCGTATCCGTCGTAGCCGCCGCGCCGCTCGACGATCTCGAACGAGAAGCGGCCGTCGACGAGCTCGGTGTACGCATGCAGGAATTCGCCGCCCGCGTCGTCGCGGTCGTACAGCAGGTGATGGCGGCGCAGCGTGTCGATCGTCTCGTCGGGCAGCGCGTAGCGTGCGGCGAGATCGTCGTAGTAATTGCGCGGAATCCGCAGGAACGGCACGCCGTCCGCGGCGAATTCGGCGATCGCCGCGACGATGTCGTCCGCGCGGAACGCGACATGATTGAGCCCCGTGCCGCGATAGCGCTCGAGCGACCGGACGACGGCCGTATGCCGGTCCACCGACGCATTGAGCGCGATGCGCACCGAGCCGTCCGGGCTGCGCACCGCGCGGCTGCGCACGAGCCCGTACGGGTCCGGCACGAGCCAGTTGCGCTCGGCCTCGAAGCCGAACGCGGTCTTGAAGAACAGCACCCACGTATCGAGCGCGTCGGCGGGCAGCGCGAGGCACACGTGATCGATGCCGGCGAGCGGGCCGACTTCGCTTGGCCCGTCGATGTCGGTCAGCACGAAATCCGATTCGTACAGCGTCGGCGCGCCGGGCGCCTCGTCGACGAAGTAGTTCAGGCTGCCGTCGGGCGCGCGCACGCTCGGCAGCACGCGCTCGTTCGGGCCGACGCGGCCCGAGAACGGCGCGTAGCCGTAGCCCGCCGCGCGCTCGAACGCGAGACGCGCATCGTCGACGCGAAACGCCGACGCGCACAGCGACAGGCCGTGCTCCTGGAAGAACGCGTCGGCGAACGAATCGCGCTCGGCGTTCAACACGATCGACGCCGCGCCGTGCTGATACAGCGTCACGTCCTTCGAGCGGTGACGGCCCGCGCGCCGAAAGCGCAGCTTGCCGAGCCAGCCGGCGACGTTCTCGGCGGCGGCCGCGTCGACCGCGAATTCGATGAACTGAAAGCCGACGTGCGCGGGCGCGGGCGGCGGCGCGAAGAGCGGCGGCGCGGGGCGCGGGTGCGCCGCGCGGCTTTCGCGTTCGTCGGGGCCGCCGCGCTTGTCGTCTGGCTTGTCGTCCTTATCGTGTGCGCGGTGTTCGCCACGTTCGCCGTGCGCGCCGTGTCTTTCGCGCTCGCCGCGCGTTTCGCCCGTTCCCGGCGCGCCGCCCGCCCGACGTGCGCGCCGCGCGTCGCACGCGAGCCGCTCGCGCGTGGTCTCCTCGAGATACAGCAGCGACCGGTAGCCGTCCGCGGCCGTCAGCGCGGTCGGCGCAGCGCGAAAGCCGTCGTTGAAGATCTCGAGCGACAGCGGCCCGGCGTAGCCCGATTCGATCACGCGCGCGGTGAATCCCGCGAGGTCGAAATCGCCCTGGCCCGGAAACGACCGGTAATGCCGGCTCCATTCGAGCACGTCCATCGCGAGCTTCGGCGCGTCGGCGATCTGCACGAACGCGATCCGCTCGCCGGGAATGCGCGCGATGCCGTCCGGCGAATCGCCGAGCGACAGCGTATGGAAGCTGTCGAGCGCAAGCCCGAGGCTCGGATGGTTCACCGCGTCGACGAGCCGCCACGCATGGCCATAAGTCTTCACGTTCCGACCCCATGCCAGCGCCTCGTACGCGGCGACGACGCCCGCCGCCTGCGCGGCGCGCGCGAGCGCGCCCAACTGGTCGATGAGCAGTGCGTCGTCGCCGATCGCGTCCGGCGACATGTTGCTGCACACGAGCATGCGGTTCGCGCCGAGCGCGTGCATCAGCTCGAACTTGCGCTTCGCGCGCTCGAGATTGCGCGCGAGGCGCTCGGGCGGCACGCCCTCGAAATCGCGAAACGGCTGGAACAGCACGATGGCGAGGCCGAGATCAGCGGCGATGGCGCGCACGTCGGCGGGCGAGCCGTCGAAGTAGAGCAAGTCGTTCTCGAAGATCTCGACGCCGTCGAAGCCGGCGGCGCGAATCGCGCGGAGCTTCTCGACGAGCGTGCCCGATAGCGAGACGGTGGCGATCGAACGCTGCATGATGAATGTCCTGCGGATGTGGGACGGCTCGCGCCCGGACGCGGCGCGCAGCCGGAGGCCGAACGCCGCGCCGCCGCCCGCGTGCCGTCGAAGGTCGGAGAGGCGCGATTCGCAGAGTATACGAACTAACTAGATGGTACAAATTATAGAAAACCCGGAAAGACATTGCGCGAGCGCAAGCGCACACTGGCGCCGAATCTTGACGACGCACGCGCGTTCGTCTACGGATACGTACCCGTTTTTCACCGGAGTGTCATACATGAACAAGCCGAAGGTGCTGGTCCTGAACGGGCCGAACCTGAACCTGCTGGGCAAGCGCGAGCCGCGCATCTACGGCTCCGAGACGCTGCAGGACGTCGAGCGCCGCTGCGCGGACGCCGCGCACGCGCTCGGCCTCGCGCTCGAGTTTCGCCAGTCGAACGCCGAGCACCAACTGATCGACTGGCTGCACGACGCGCGCGAACACGTCGCGGGCGTCGTGATCAATCCGGCTGCGTATACGCACACGTCGGTCGCGATCGCCGATGCGCTTGCCGCGCTTGGCAAGCCGATCATCGAGGTGCACATCTCGAACGTCCACCGGCGCGAGGCGTTCCGTCACCATTCGTTCGTCTCGGCGCTCGCCGATGGCGTGATCTGCGGCTGCGGCACCGAGGGCTACGTGTTCGCGCTGCGGCGGCTCGCGACGCTGATCGGCGGGGAGGGCACGCGATGAGCGGGCGTTCGTTTCTGATCGGCCTGATCGGCGCCGGGATCGGCGGCTCGCTGTCGCCCGCGATGCACGAGGCGGAGGGGCGCCGGCAGGGTCTGAACTACGTGTACCGGCGCATCGATCTCGACGCGCTGGGGCTGACGGCCGACGCGCTGCCCGAGCTGCTCGCGACCGCCGAGCGGATGGGCTTCGACGGGCTGAACATCACGCATCCGTGCAAGCAGCGCGTGATCGAGCATCTCGACGAATTGTCGGCGGACGCGGCCGCGCTCGGCGCGGTCAACACGGTGTGCTTCGCGCACGGCCGGCGCATCGGCCACAACACCGATTGGTCGGGCTTCGCGAAGGCGTTCGCGCGCGGGCTGCCGGGCGCGTCGCTCGAGCGCGTCGTGCAGCTTGGCGCGGGCGGCGCGGGCGCGGCCGTCGCGCACGCGGCGCTCACGATGGGCGCCGCGCAACTCGCGCTCTTCGACGTCGACCCCGTGCGCGCGCGCTCGCTTGCCGACCAGTTGCAGGCGCGCTTTCCGCACGCGCGGCTGAGCGCCGGCGGCACGCTCGCCGACGCGCTCGCGAACGCGACCGGCCTCATTCACGCGACGCCGACGGGCATGCTCGGGCATCCGGGCCTGCCGCTGCCGGCGCACCTGCTGCGAAGCGGGCTCTGGGTGGCCGACATCGTCTATTTTCCGCTCGAGACCAAGCTGATCCGCGCGGCGCGCGCGCTCGGCTGCCGCACGCTGCCGGGCGGCGGCATGGCGGTCTATCAGGCGGTCGATGCGTTCGAGCTCTTCACGGGCCGCGCGCCGGATGCCGAGCGAATGTTCGAGCACTTCCGGGCGCTCGTCGCGCGCTGAATTTTCCCCCAATCCGCACATAAAGACAGATACATCAGGAGACATCGATGCCCCAGCCGATCCACACCGACGCCGCGCCGCGCGCGGCCGTCGCGGCCGCCCGCGCGGCCAGCCCCGCGCGGCCGCGCTCGAACGCGCGTTACCGGATTCTCGCGCTGCTCGCGTTCGGAACGATGATCAATTATCTCGATCGCACCGTGCTCGGCGTCGCGGCGCCGGGGCTCACGAAAGAGCTCGGCATCGGCGCGGCGGCGATGGGCGTGATGTTCTCCGCGTTCTCGTGGACCTACGTGCTCGCGCAGGTGCCGGGCGGCCTGCTGCTCGACCGTTTCGGCAGCAAGCTCACCTATTACTGGTCGATGACGCTGTGGTCGCTGTTCACGCTGCTGCAGGGCTTCGTGCACGGCGTCGCGCCGCTCCTCGCGTGCCGGCTCGGGCTCGGCTTGTCCGAGGCGCCGTGCTTTCCGACCAACAGCCGCGTCGTCGCGACGTGGTTTCCGCAGAAGGAGCGTGCGATGGCGACGGGCACCTATACCGTCGGCGAATACATCGGCCTCGCGTTCCTGAGCCCCGTGCTGTTCGCGCTGATGGGCGCGTTCGGCTGGCGCTCGCTGTTCTGGGTCGTGGGCGGCGTCGGCATCGTGTTCGGCTTCGTCTGGTGGAAGTTCTATCACGAGCCGCACGACCATCCGCGCGCGAACGCGGCCGAGCTCGCGTACATCGAGGAAGGCGGCGGTCTCGTGCAGGCGACGGCGGGCGGCGGCTCGCGCGCGAAGTTCAACTGGCGCGTGGCCGGCCGGCTGCTGAAGAAGCGCCAGCTCGCGGGCATCTGCCTCGGCCAGTTCGCCGGCAACTCGACGCTCGTGTTCTTCCTCACGTGGTTCCCGACCTACCTCGCGACCGAGCGCCACATGGGCTGGCTCAAGATCGGCTTCTTCGCGGTGATGCCGTTCATCGCCGCGTCGGTCGGCGTGATGTTCGGCGGGCTCTTCTCCGACTGGCTGCTGCGCCGCGGTCGATCGGCGAACGTCGCGCGCAAGCTGCCGATCATCGCGGGCCTGCTGCTCGCGTCGACGATCGTGCTCGCGAACTACGTGCGCAGCAACGAGGCGGTGATCGCGATCATGTCGGTCGCGTTCTTCGCGCAGGGGATGGCCGCGCTCGGCTGGACGCTCGTGTCCGACATCGCGCCCGAGGGGCTCCTCGGCGCGACGGGCGGCATCTTCAATCTCGCCGCGAATCTCGCGGGCATCGTCACGCCGCTCGTCGTCGGCTTCATCGTCGCGGCGACCGGCTCGTTCGTCGGCGCGCTCGCGTTCATCGGCGTGATCGCGCTGATCGGCGCGCTGTCGTACATCTTCGTCGTCGGCGACATCAAGCGGATCGAGCTGTAACCGCAAGCACGCGGCGCGAGCGGCGCGCGCCGCCCCCCACCCGCGCTGCCCGCGCCCACGGCAGGCACGGCGCGCCGCGCGGCCCGAGATCGAACGCGCGGTACGCCCACCGCGCACGCTCGGTTACCGCAACGTTCGCGCGATGCGGCGGCGCACCCGATAACGGCAGGGCGTGGCCCGCAACGCTCGACTTGTCGTTCCCGCCTTCGCGCCGCGGCCCACGCTTTCCCTTTGCGACTTCACTGCTTCCCCGTCACCGCATCGCGATTCCGAGCGATTCGAGCGCGCCGCCGATCGCCGCCACCGCGCCGCGCATCTCGTCGGCGCCGAGCGCGCCGATGCAGCCGACGCGAAACGTGTCGGCCGTCGTCAGCTTGCCCGGATACAGCACGTAGCCCGCGTCGCGCACGGCCGCGTAGAACGCCGGGAACGCATACGCGGGATCGGCGGGCGCGTAGAACGTGACGATCACGCTCGCCTGCGCGCGCGCGTCGAGAAACGGCTCGAAGCCGAGCGCGCGCATGCCGTCGACGAGCGTCGCGCAGTTCCGCGCGTAGCGCGCGCCGCGCGCCGGCTGCCCGCCTTCGTCGAAGAACTGGTCGAGCGCGGCGCGCAGCGCGGCGAGCACGTGCGTCGGCGGCGTGAAGCGCCATTGCGACGTGCGCTGCATGTATGCGTACTGGTCGTGCAGATCGAGCGCGACCGACGGCGAGCGCCCCTCGGCCGCTTCGAGCGCCGAACGCCGCACGATCGCGAAGCCCATGCCGGGCACTCCTTCCAGGCACTTGCCGCTCGCCGAGATCAGCGCGTCGATGCCGCTTGCCGCGAGCGCGATCGGCAGCGCGCCGAACGAGCTCATCGCGTCGACGATCAGCGCCCTGCCGCGCGCGCGGCAGACGGCGGCGATGTCGTCGAGCGGGTTCAGCAGGCCGGCGCTCGTCTCCAGATGCACGAGCGCGACGTGCGTGAGGCGCGCGTCGCGCGCGAGCGCCGCGTCGATCGCGTGCGCGCTCGCCGGCTCGTCCTCGGCGAACGGCAGCTCGACGTGCGCGATGCCGAGCCGGCGCAGGATCGCCGCGATCCGCGCGCAGTACGCGCCGTTGTTCGGCACGAGCACGCGGGCGTCGCGCGGCACGAGCGTGCCGAGCGTCGCTTCGACCGCAAACGTGCCGCTGCCTTGCAGCGGCACGCACACATATGCGTCGCCGCCGCCCGCGATCCGCACGAGATCCGCGCAGACGCTCTTCGTCAGCCGGTTGAAAGCGGCGTCCCACGAGCCCCAGTCGCGCAGCATCGCGTCGCGCGTCATGCGCGAGGTCGTCAGCGGGCCGGGCGTCAACAGGATGGGATCACGTTCTGGCATGGCTTCGTCACTCCGGAAAAGATCGGGAACAGTGGTCGATGGATGTGGAGGATAGTGGCGAAATGTGTCGTTTTTTGGAAATGAAGTCAATCGTCACGGAGCTGTCATCGAACGCTGTGATGCTTCGGGTGCCGCGAAGAACCGGAGCGTCCGGCCGCGGCGGGACGGCGGCGCGGCCCGTGCGCACGAGGCCGCGCGCCGTTCGCCGTTCGCGGTTTCACCCTACGGAGAAGCGACATGACGTATACGAATTTCCCGCGCGGCGGCGCTTGGCGCCGCTTCGCGCTCGCCGCCGGCGCCGCCGCGCTGTTGCAAGGCGCGGCAGCGCAGGCGCAGGCGGCAGCCGTCGTGCTGTACACGGCGGACGGCCTCGAGAACCTGTACCGCGACGTGCTGCCCGCGTTCGAGAAGCAGGAGGGCGTGAAGGTGAACATCGTGACGGCGGGCAGCGGCGAAGTGGTGAACCGCGCGAACGTCGAGAAGGGCTCGCCGAAGGCCGACGTGATCGTCACGCTGCCGCCGTTCATTCAGCAGGCCGGCCAGTTCGGCCTGCTGCAGCCGTACCGCAGCGTCAACTACAAGAACGTGCCGGCGATCGCGAAGGCGGAAGACGGCTCATGGGCGACGTTCGTCAACAACTACTTCTCGTTCGCGATCAACCCGTCGGTCGTGAAGAGCCAGCCGAAGACGTTCGCCGATCTGCTGCATCCCGATTACAGCGGCAAGCTCGCGTATTCGAACCCGGCGACGGCGGGCGACGGGATGGCCGTCATCATCCTGACGAGCGCGCTGATGGGCGAGGACAAGGCGTTCGACTATCTCGCGAAGCTCGAGCGCAGCGTGAAGTTCCACACGAAGGGCACGGGCTACCTGAACGTGCTGCTGTCGCGCAACGAGATCGCGGTCGCGAACGGCGATCTGCAGATGGATCTGGACGACGCCGAGCACGGCGGCCTGTCGATCAAGCCGATCTTCGTCGCCGCGAAGGCGGGCGAGCCGCCGACGACGTTCCAGCTGCCGTACGCGATCGGCCTCGTCAAGGGCGGCCCGAACCAGGACGCGGGCAGGAAGCTGATCGACTACCTGATGTCGGCCGACGTGCAGGCGAAGGTGCCCGACATGTTCGGCATTCCGGGCCGCACCGACGTGCCGCTTTCGGGCAAGAACGGCGAGGCGGTGAAGCGCGCGATCGCCGGCGTGAAGCTGATTCCGGTCGACTGGGACGCGGTGATGGCGAAGAAGCCCGTGTGGACCGAGCGCTGGAAGAAGGAAGTGATCGGCGATTCGGGCAAGCAGACCGAAGTCGTCAAGCCGAAATGAGCGGCCGCCGCGGCCGCGCCAAGCCGACGCGCTGACGCGTCGAAGGACGAAACCTGGTGGATACCGCAAGTCTCACCCATCCCGGCGCGTTCGACGCGGCGCGCCCGCACGCGGCGCCGCGCGCGGGCGCGTGCGGCGGCGTGCGCATCGAGCATCTGAGCGTGCGCTACGGCGCGCGCACGGTGCTCGACGATCTGTCGCTCGAGATCGGCGCGGGCGAGCTGCTCGCCGTGCTCGGCAAGAGCGGCTGCGGCAAGACGACGTTGCTGCGCTTCATCGCCGGCTTCGTGAAGGCGGACGGCCTGACGGGCACGCTCGCCGTCGCCGGCCGCGACCTCACGCACGCGCCGCCGCACAAGCGCAACCTCGGATTGCTGTTCCAGAACTACGCGCTGTTCCCGCACCTGACGGTGTTCGAGAACGTCGCGTTCGGGCTGCGCGCGCGGCGCATGTCGTCCGCGGACATCGCGCGGCGCGTCGCCGACGTGCTCAAGCTCGTGCAGCTCGGCGACGCCGGCCATCACCTGCCCGCGCAACTGTCGGGCGGCATGCAGCAGCGCGTCGCGCTCGCGCGCGCGCTCGTGATCGAGCCGGACGTGCTGCTGCTCGACGAGCCGCTGTCCGCGCTCGACGCGAACCTGCGCGCGTCGGTGCGCAGCGAGCTGAAGGCGCTGCACGAGCGGCTGCCGAATCTGACCGTGGTCTGCGTGACGCACGATCGCGACGACGCGCTCGTGCTCGCCGATCGCGCGCTGCTGATGCGCGAGGGGCGCGTCGCGCAGCTCGGCACGCCGCAGCAGTTGTACGACGCGCCCGCCGACGGCTTCGTCGCGCGCTACCTGGGCGCGGCGAACCTGCTGCCGCCGAACGTCGTGTTCGCGTTCGGCGATCCGCGCCACGACGTGCGCGACAAGGTTGCCTGCGTGCGGCCGGAGCGCCTCGCCGTGCGGCCGCTGGGCGAAGGGCGGCTGCACGGCACGATCGCGTCGGTCGAATGGCACGGCGCGGCGCTGTCGCTGACCGTGATGCTCGACGCGGCGTGCGACGAGCCGGTGCTCGTCACGATGCAGCGCGGCCGGGGCCCGGCACCCGAGCGCGGCGCGCGCGTATCGCTCGATTGCGAGGCGGACGATGTCGTCCTTATCTCACCTTGAGCCGCGGGCGGCGCTCGCCGCCGATCCCGCGGCCGCCGCCCGCATCCGCGCGTCGGCCGCCGCGCACGACGCCGCCGCGCGTCGCCGCGAGCGGCGCGCGAGCGCACGCATCGTCGCGCTCGCGGCCGTGGTGCTCGGCCCGCTCGTGCTGTATCCGCTCGTGCGGCTCGTGCTGCTGAGCGCGTTCGGCGCTCACGGCCCGACGCTCGCCGCATACCGCGCCTTCTTCGCGAGCCACGACGTGCGCGACGTGCTCGGCACGACGCTGTGGGTGCTGTTCGCGAGCGCGGGCACCGCGTCGATCGTCGGCGTGCTGCTCGCCGCGCTGCTGTTCTTCCGGCCGTTTCCGGGCGCGTCGCTCGTCACGCGCTTCCTGGAGCTGTACGTCGCGTTTCCGTCGTTTCTCGTCGCGTTCACGCTGATCTTCCTGTACGGCTCGCAAGGCTCGGTCAGCATCGCGCTGCAGCGCGTCCTCGGCCTCGACGCGCCGCCGCTCGATTTCCTGTTCGGCCCGGGCGGCGTGATCCTCGCGCAGACCGTGTTCTACACGCCGTTCGTCGTGCGGCCGGCGCTCGCGTCGTTCGCCACGCTCGATGCGCGGCTCGTCGAAGCCGCCGCCAGCCTCGGCGCGAACGGCTGGACGCTCGCGCGGCGCGTCGTGCTGCCGCTCGCGTGGCCGGGCATCGCGGCGGGCGTGATTCTCTGCTTCCTGCTGACGCTGAACGAATTCGGCATCCTGCTCGTGCTCGGCAGCGCGCGGCTCGTCACGCTGCCCGTGGCGATCTACAGCAGCGCGACCGTCGACATCGACCTGCCGGCCGCGGCCGCGGGCGCGGTCGTGATGCTCGCGATGTCGCTCACGCTCTATGCGCTGTACCGGCGGATGAGCCGCCGCGCGAACGAAGGAGGGCGCGATGTCCGCTGATTTCCCGGCTCGCGCCGCGCCGGTGCCGCGCCGCGAGCTGCGCTGGACCGATGCGGCCTCGCGCGTCGCCTCGCGTGCGCTCGTCGCGCTCGCGGCCGCCGCCTGCTGCTGGCTGTTCGTGCTGCCCGTCGTCGTCGTCGCGCTGTCGAGCGTCGCCGGGCACTGGTCGGGCACGATCCTGCCGGCGGGCTACAGCCTGCGTTGGTTCGAGCGCCTCGGCCGGCCCGAATTCGACGCGCTCGCCGCGAGCCTCGAGATCGGGCTCGGCGTCGCCGCGCTCGGCACCGCGCTCGGCGTCGCGCTGGCGCTCGCGCTCGCGCTCGAAGGCCGCACGCGGCGCGGCGTCGGTGCGCTCGTCGACGCGCTCGTGATGCTGCCCAACGGCGTGCCGAGCGTCGTGCTCGGGCTCGCGGTGCTGATCGCGTATCACGCGAAGCCCGTCGACCTGTCGAGCTCGCCCGCGATCGTCGTGTTCGTGCAGCTCGCGCTCGTGCTGCCGTTCTGCTACCGGTGCGCGGCCGCCGCGCTGCGCCCCGAGCTGACCGTGCTGCGCGAGGCGGCCGCGAGCCTCGGCGCGCCGCCCGCGATGGTGCTGCGCCGCGTGCTGCTGCCGCAGCTCGTGCCGGCGATCCGCGCGAGCCTCGCGCTCGGCTTCGCGCTGTCGCTCGGCGAGCTCGGCGCGACGCTGACTGTCTATCCGCCGGGCTTCGCGACCGTGCCGATCGTCGTGATCGGCGCGGTCGAGCGCGGCTACTACCTGCCCGCGTCGGCGCTGTCGCTGCTGCTGCTCGGCGCGTCGCTCGTCGCGCTCATCGCGATCGCGGCGCGCGCGCCGCGGCCGGCGCGATGACGGAGACGATGACCGGCGCGGCGGCGCGCCGCTCGCGTGTAACATGAACGAAGGGCCCGAAGGGCGAAACACCATGAATCGACACATCGAAGTCAACGGCCGCGTCTACCGGATGCCGGCCGAGCCGACGGTGGCCGTGTGCGTCGACGGCTGCGAATACGACTACCTCGAAGAAGCCGCGAGCGCGGGCGTCGCGCCGTTCCTCGCGCGGATGCTGCGCGAGGGCTCGGCGTTCGAGGCCGACTGCGTGATCCCGTCGTTCACCAACCCGAACAACCTATCGATCGTGTGCGGCGCGCCGCCGTCGGTGCACGGCATTTGCGGGAACTTCTTCTGGGACCAGAACGCGCAGGGCGGCGCGGGCGCCGCGGTGATGATGAACGATCCCGCCTACCTGCGCGCGGGCACGCTGCTGGCGGCCGCGGCGGATGCGGGCGCGAAGGTCGCCGTCGTGACGGCGAAGGACAAGCTGCGCCGGCTGCTCGGCTGGCGCATGCGCGGCGTGTGCTTCTCGGCGGAGAAGGCGAACCAGGCGAATCTCGGCGAGAACGGCATCGCCGACGTGCTCGACTTCGTCGGCCTGCCGTCGCCCGACGTCTACAGCGCGGCGCTGTCGGAGTTCGTGCTCGCGGCGGGCGTGCGGCTCGCGCAGAGCCGGCGCGCGGACCTGATGTACCTGTCGACGACCGATTACGTGCAGCACAAATGCGCGCCGGGCAGCGAGGGCGCGAACGCGTTCTACGCGATGATGGACCGCTACCTCGCGGCGCTCGACGCGCTCGGCTGGGTGATCGGCGTGACCGCGGACCACGGGATGAACGCGAAGCACGATCCGCGAACCGGCGAGCCGAACGTCGTCTATCTGCAGGACGCGCTCGACGCATGGCTCGGGCCGCGCCTCGCACGCGTGATCCTGCCGATCACCGATCCTTACGTCGTCCACCACGGCGCGCTCGGCTCGTTCGCGACGATCTACGTCGAGCAAGGCGTCGACGCGGGCACGGTGATCGGCCGGCTGCGCGAGTTCGACGGCGTCGAGCTCGCGCTCGACAACGCGACGGCCGCCGAGCGCTTCGAGCTGCCGGCCGACCGGATCGGCGACGTCGTCGTCGTGGGCCGGCGCGACGTCGTGCTCGGCACGCGCGCGCGCGAGCACGATCTGTCGGGCTTGACGGTGCCGCTGCGCTCGCACGGCGGCCTGTCCGAGCAGCGCGTGCCGCTGCTGTTCAACCGCCGGATCGAGCACGTCGAGCCGGGTCGCCGGCTGCGCAACTTCGATCTGTTCGACCTCGCGCTGAACCGGACCGTGCAATGACGACGATGCCGCTTCGCGATCACGCCGCCTACCGCCGCGAGACGCTGCGCTGGTGCGGGCAACGGGCGGCGCGTGCGCGCACGCTCGACGTATTCGATCCGTATTCGGGGCTGCGCGTCGGCACCGTGCCGCTCGCGACGGTCGACGACGTGCGCCGCGCGTTCGACTATGCGGTCGCGTACCGGCCTGCGCTGTCGCGCTACGAGCGCTCGCAGATCCTCGAGCGCGCGGCCGCACGCCTCACCGCGCGCGCGGAAGAGGCGTCGACGCTGATCTCGCTCGAATCGGGGCTGTCGAAACAGGATTCGCGCTACGAGATCGGCCGCGTCGCCGACGTGTTCAAGTTCGCGTCGATCGAGGCGCTGCGCGACGATGCGCAGAGCTACTCGTGCGATCTGACGCCGCACGGCAAGTCGCGCCGCGTGTTCTCGCAGCGCCAGCCGCTCGACGGCGTGATCGTCGCGATCACGCCGTTCAATCATCCGATGAACCAGGTCGCGCACAAGATCGCGCCGGCGATCGCGACGAACAACCGCGTGATCGTGAAACCGTCGGAGAAGGTGCCGCTGTCGGCGCTGTATCTCGCCGACGTGCTGTACGAAGCGGGCCTGCCCGAGCCGATGCTGCAGGTGCTGACGGGCGATCCGCGCGAGATCGCCGACGAACTGCTCACGCACCCGAGCGCGACGCTGATCACGTTCACGGGCGGCGTCGCGATCGGCAAGTCCATCGCGGCGAAGGCGGGCTACCGGCGCATCGTGCTCGAGCTGGGCGGCAACGATCCGCTGATCGTGCTCGACGATGCCGATCTCGAACGCGCGGCCGCGCTCGCCGCGCAGGGCTCGTACAAGAACTCCGGCCAGCGCTGCACGGCGGTCAAGCGCATCCTCGTGCACAAGCGCGTCGCGCCGCGCTTCACGGAGCTGCTCGTCGAGCACACGCGCGCATGGACGTACGGCGATCCGTTCGACCCGGCGAACCGGATGGGCACCGTGATCGACGAGGCGGCGGCCGCGCTGTTCGAGGCGCGCGTCGACGAAGCGGTGGCGCAGGGCGCGCGCCTGCTGACGGGCAACGCGCGGCGCGGCGCGCTGTATGCGCCGACAGTGCTCGATCGCGTCGACGCATCGATGACGCTCGTGCGCGAGGAGACGTTCGGCCCCGTGTCGCCGATCATCGCGTTCGATACGATCGACGACGCGATCCGCATCAGCAACGGCACCGCGTTCGGCCTGTCGTCGGGCGTGTGCACGGATCGCGCCGACGCGATCGTGCGCTTCGTCAACGAGCTGAACGTCGGCACGGTGAACGTATGGGAAGTGCCGGGCTACCGGCTCGAGCTCACGCCGTTCGGCGGCATCAAGGATTCCGGGCTCGGATACAAGGAAGGGGTGCAGGAGGCGATGAAGAGCTTCACGAACCTGAAGACGTTTTCTTTGCCGTGGGCGTGACGAAATGGCGCTGACCCTCGACGACATCCGCATGCTGTTCGACCGCCACGGCGACATCGCGTACAGCGGCGAGCCGGTGACGCAGCGCGAGCATGCGCTGCAAAGCGCACAGCTTGCCGAACAGGCGGGCGCGAACGACGCGCTGATCGCGGCGGCGCTGCTGCACGATCTGGGCCACCTGCTGAACCGCCGGGGCGAGACGCCGACCGCGCACGGCATCGACGACCTGCATCAGTATTGCGTGCTGCCGTTCCTGCGGCCGCTGTTTCCCGACGCGGTGCTGGAGCCGATCCGGCTGCACGTCGATGCGAAGCGCTGCCTGTGCGCGATCGACGCGTCGTATTACGCGCGCCTGTCCGCGGACTCGGTGCGTAGCCTGCATCTGCAGGGCGGCGTTTTCTCGGACGCCGAAGCCGAGGCGTTCCTGAAGCGTCCTTATGCGCCGGACGCGATCCGCGTGCGGCGCTGGGACGATCTCGCGAAGATGGCCGGCAAGCCGACGCCGGGTCTGGATCACTATATGCGCGCGGTCGCGCGCGCGGCGATCGCGAAGTAACGGTCGTCCCCGCCTCCATATTAATTAGATAGGGAGATGTGTCGCGCGCGAACGCTCGTTTGGCGTGCCGTGCGGGCGCGCCGATGCGAGCCGCCCCGAGCTTGCGCGGAGGCGTGAAAAATTCTTTCAAAAAACGCTTGCACGAAGCGTAGATGCTGCCTACAATCACGCCTCTTTCGCGCTACGGCGAACGCGGCGCGAAGGGGGAAGCGGGAGGTTTCGCGGCTCATGCGGTACGGTCGGCGGTAGAGGCGGCCGAGGGCGCGAGGCGGTGATCCGGGCGGTGCGCGGCGCGGTAGTAAAAAAGTTGTTGACGCGCTGCGAATAAGTGATCATAATCTCGTTTCTCTGCTGCTGACAACGCAGCGCTGCTGAGAAGGGTGCGGTAAGTAGCCGAATCTTCTCGCGGATATGCTCTTTAACAATGAACAGCCGATAAGTGTGGGCGCTTGGTGGAAGCGGGCGATTTTCGGATCGCAAGCGAAAGTATCAAGAGTCTCACACTAAAGTAAGTCAGGTTTATGAAGAGATTCATATACCTGTCAGCTTTGAGTGAGCGACCGGTTGGAAACAACCGAAAACAGTAACAGGAATTGAACTGAAGAGTTTGATCCTGGCTCAGATTGAACGCTGGCGGCATGCCTTACACATGCAAGTCGAACGGCAGCACGGGCTTCGGCCTGGTGGCGAGTGGTGAACGGGTGAGTAATACATCGGAACATGTCCTGTAGTGGGGGATAGCCCGGCGAAAGCCGGATTAATACCGCATACGATCTGAGGATGAAAGCGGGGGACCTTCGGGCCTCGCGCTATAGGGTTGGCCGATGGCTGATTAGCTAGTTGGTGGGGTAAAGGCCTACCAAGGCGACGATCAGTAGCTGGTCTGAGAGGACGACCAGCCACACTGGGACTGAGACACGGCCCAGACTCCTACGGGAGGCAGCAGTGGGGAATTTTGGACAATGGGCGCAAGCCTGATCCAGCAATGCCGCGTGTGTGAAGAAGGCCTTCGGGTTGTAAAGCACTTTTGTCCGGAAAGAAATCATTCTGGCTAATACCCGGAGTGGATGACGGTACCGGAAGAATAAGCACCGGCTAACTACGTGCCAGCAGCCGCGGTAATACGTAGGGTGCGAGCGTTAATCGGAATTACTGGGCGTAAAGCGTGCGCAGGCGGTTTGCTAAGACCGATGTGAAATCCCCGGGCTCAACCTGGGAACTGCATTGGTGACTGGCAGGCTAGAGTATGGCAGAGGGGGGTAGAATTCCACGTGTAGCAGTGAAATGCGTAGAGATGTGGAGGAATACCGATGGCGAAGGCAGCCCCCTGGGCCAATACTGACGCTCATGCACGAAAGCGTGGGGAGCAAACAGGATTAGATACCCTGGTAGTCCACGCCCTAAACGATGTCAACTAGTTGTTGGGGATTCATTTCCTTAGTAACGTAGCTAACGCGTGAAGTTGACCGCCTGGGGAGTACGGTCGCAAGATTAAAACTCAAAGGAATTGACGGGGACCCGCACAAGCGGTGGATGATGTGGATTAATTCGATGCAACGCGAAAAACCTTACCTACCCTTGACATGGTCGGAAGCCCGATGAGAGTTGGGCGTGCTCGAAAGAGAACCGGCGCACAGGTGCTGCATGGCTGTCGTCAGCTCGTGTCGTGAGATGTTGGGTTAAGTCCCGCAACGAGCGCAACCCTTGTCCTTAGTTGCTACGCAAGAGCACTCTAAGGAGACTGCCGGTGACAAACCGGAGGAAGGTGGGGATGACGTCAAGTCCTCATGGCCCTTATGGGTAGGGCTTCACACGTCATACAATGGTCGGAACAGAGGGTCGCCAACCCGCGAGGGGGAGCCAATCCCAGAAAACCGATCGTAGTCCGGATTGCACTCTGCAACTCGAGTGCATGAAGCTGGAATCGCTAGTAATCGCGGATCAGCATGCCGCGGTGAATACGTTCCCGGGTCTTGTACACACCGCCCGTCACACCATGGGAGTGGGTTTTACCAGAAGTGGCTAGTCTAACCGCAAGGAGGACGGTCACCACGGTAGGATTCATGACTGGGGTGAAGTCGTAACAAGGTAGCCGTATCGGAAGGTGCGGCTGGATCACCTCCTTTCTCGAGCTTATTTCCGCGAAGTTGAGCGCTCACGCTTATCGGCTGTAAATTAGGACAGACTCAGGGGTCTGTAGCTCAGTCGGTTAGAGCACCGTCTTGATAAGGCGGGGGTCGTTGGTTCGAATCCAACCAGACCCACCAATTGTCTGGCGGAAAAACCTGAGTGTCTCTGTATGGGGGCATAGCTCAGCTGGGAGAGCACCTGCTTTGCAAGCAGGGGGTCGTCGGTTCGATCCCGTCTGCCTCCACCAATTGCGATGATCGTTGGCGCTTTAGCGCTTACGGGCATCTCACTCCCGAAGGGAGCCCCAATGGATAATGTTTGATTGGGTTCGAGAGAACGAATCGAATCTTACCCATTGGCGATTGAGCCAGTCAGAGTGATGCAGGAAACTGTATCGGCTGTCGTTCTTTAACAATCTGGAAGAAGCAAGTAATTTGGATAGCGGAAGCGTCGTTGAGATGGACGTGGAAGCTATCCGGGTTGTGATTGTATCGATGTATCTCAAGATGATTCGAACTTCATTGTTCGACTCTAATTGGAATACGGCACAACGCGAGAACTCAACCTGTAGCGGCTGTCGATGAGACAGACTCGTTATAGGGTCAAGCGAACAAGTGCATGTGGTGGATGCCTTGGCGATCACAGGCGATGAAGGACGCGGTAGCCTGCGAAAAGCTACGGGGAGCTGGCAAACGAGCTTTGATCCGTAGATGTCCGAATGGGGAAACCCGGCCCTTTTGGGTCATCCTAGACTGAATACATAGGTCTAGTGAGGCGAACGCGGTGAACTGAAACATCTAAGTAACCGCAGGAAAAGAAATCAACCGAGATTCCCAAAGTAGTGGCGAGCGAAATGGGAAGAGCCTGTACTCTTTATTTGTATTGTTAGCCGAACGCTCTGGAAAGTGCGGCCATAGCAGGTGATAGCCCTGTAGGCGAAAACAGTATGAAAGAACTAGGTGTACGACAAGTAGGGCGGGACACGTGAAATCCTGTCTGAAGATGGGGGGACCATCCTCCAAGGCTAAATACTCGTGATCGACCGATAGTGAACCAGTACCGTGAGGGAAAGGCGAAAAGAACCCCGGGAGGGGAGTGAAATAGATCCTGAAACCGCATGCATACAAACAGTCGGAGCCTCTTCGGGGGTGACGGCGTACCTTTTGTATAATGGGTCAGCGACTTACGTTCAGTAGCAAGCTTAACCGAATAGGGCAGGCGTAGCGAAAGCGAGTCCGAATAGGGCGTTCAGTTGCTGGGCGTAGACCCGAAACCAGGTGATCTATCCATGGCCAGGATGAAGGTGCGGTAACACGTACTGGAGGTCCGAACCCACTAACGTTGAAAAGTTAGGGGATGAGCTGTGGATAGGGGTGAAAGGCTAAACAAACCTGGAAATAGCTGGTTCTCTCCGAAAACTATTTAGGTAGTGCCTCGTGTCTCACCTTCGGGGGTAGAGCACTGTCATGGTTGGGGGGTCTATTGCAGATTACCCCGCCATAGCAAACTCCGAATACCGAAGAGTGCAATCACGGGAGACAGACATCGGGTGCTAACGTCCGGTGTCAAGAGGGAAACAACCCAGACCGCCAGCTAAGGTCCCCAAATATGGCTAAGTGGGAAACGAAGTGGGAAGGCTAAAACAGTCAGGAGGTTGGCTTAGAAGCAGCCACCCTTTAAAGAAAGCGTAATAGCTCACTGATCGAGTCGTCCTGCGCGGAAGATGTAACGGGGCTAAGCCATATACCGAAGCTGCGGATGCGAGCTAGTCTCGCATGGTAGGAGAGCGTTCCGTAAGCCTGCGAAGGTGCGTTGAAAAGCGTGCTGGAGGTATCGGAAGTGCGAATGCTGACATGAGTAGCGATAAAGGGGGTGAAAGGCCCCCTCGCCGTAAGCCCAAGGTTTCCTACGCAACGTTCATCGGCGTAGGGTGAGTCGGCCCCTAAGGCGAGGCAGAAATGCGTAGCTGATGGGAAGCAGGTCAATATTCCTGCACCGTCGTTAGATGCGATGGGGGGACGGATCGCGGAAGGTTGTCCGGGTGTTGGAAGTCCCGGTCGCTGCATTGGAGAAGGCGCTTAGGCAAATCCGGGCGCAGGATTCAAGGGTGTGGCGCGAGCTCCTTCGGGAGCGAAGCAATTGGAAGTGGTTCCAAGAAAAGCCTCTAAGCTTCAGTCTAACGATGACCGTACCGCAAACCGACACAGGTGGGCGAGATGAGTATTCTAAGGCGCTTGAGAGAACTCGGGAGAAGGAACTCGGCAAATTGGTACCGTAACTTCGGGATAAGGTACGCCCTGGTAGCTTGACTGGCCTGCGCCAGAAGGGTGAAGGGGTTGCAATAAACTGGTGGCTGCGACTGTTTAATAAAAACACAGCACTCTGCAAACACGAAAGTGGACGTATAGGGTGTGACGCCTGCCCGGTGCCGGAAGATTAAATGATGGGGTGCAAGCTCTTGATTGAAGTCCCGGTAAACGGCGGCCGTAACTATAACGGTCCTAAGGTAGCGAAATTCCTTGTCGGGTAAGTTCCGACCTGCACGAATGGCGTAACGATGGCCACACTGTCTCCTCCCGAGACTCAGCGAAGTTGAAGTGTTTGTGATGATGCAATCTACCCGCGGCTAGACGGAAAGACCCCATGAACCTTTACTGTAGCTTTGCATTGGACTTTGAACCGATCTGTGTAGGATAGGTGGGAGGCTATGAAACCGGAATGCTAGTTTCGGTGGAGCCGTCCTTGAAATACCACCCTGGTTTGTTTGAGGTTCTAACCTTGGCCCGTGATCCGGGTCGGGGACAGTGCATGGTAGGCAGTTTGACTGGGGCGGTCTCCTCCCAAAGCGTAACGGAGGAGTACGAAGGTACGCTAGGTACGGTCGGAAATCGTGCTGATAGTGCAATGGCATAAGCGTGCTTAACTGCGAGACCGACAAGTCGAGCAGGTGCGAAAGCAGGTCATAGTGATCCGGTGGTTCTGTATGGAAGGGCCATCGCTCAACGGATAAAAGGTACTCTGGGGATAACAGGCTGATACCGCCCAAGAGTTCATATCGACGGCGGTGTTTGGCACCTCGATGTCGGCTCATCTCATCCTGGGGCTGTAGCCGGTCCCAAGGGTATGGCTGTTCGCCATTTAAAGAGGTACGTGAGCTGGGTTTAAAACGTCGTGAGACAGTTTGGTCCCTATCTGCCGTGGGCGTTGGAAGTTTGAAGGGGGCTGCTCCTAGTACGAGAGGACCGGAGTGGACGAACCTCTGGTGTACCGGTTGTGACGCCAGTCGCATCGCCGGGTAGCTATGTTCGGAAGAGATAACCGCTGAAAGCATCTAAGCGGGAAACTCGCCTTAAGATGAGACTTCCCCGGGGACTTGATCCCCTTGAAGGGTCGTTCGAGACCAGGACGTTGATAGGTCGGGTGTGTAAGCGCAGTAATGCGTTCAGCTAACCGATACTAATTGCCCGTACGGCTTGATCCTATAACAAGTCTGTCTCGATATAGCCGTCGCGCTTCAGCGCCGACGCATATCGAGCCTCGAGTGCAAGCCACTCGATGTACAGCGGTTGACCTACCGCGTATGTGTGAGATACAACCTCACAACCCCAAATGACTGCTTCTTCCCAGATTGGTTGCGTTGCAAAGCCACGCAACAACCCTCTTTGCCTGATGACCATAGCGAGTCGGTCCCACCCCTTCCCATCCCGAACAGGACCGTGAAACGACTCCACGCCGATGATAGTGCGGATTGCCCGTGTGAAAGTAGGTAATCGTCAGGCTCCTCATGCCAGAACCCCCGCCCAGCACGGCGGGGGTTTTGCTTTTAATGGGCCCCGCCGCGCTTCCTCTTCGTCCCTCCCCGCACTCCGCTCATCTGCCATCCCCCGCGGCGCGCTCGTTTCCCGCAGGGCCTTGCTCGGCGCCGGGACCCTTCCTCGCGCATCGGTTCGGCGCCGAGACCCTTGCTCAACGGCTTTGACCTGCCCCCTTCGATAGGGCCAATGGGCTTCTAGCAAAGTCCCTTTAAACCAACTCCTGGAAAGCGGCAGGAGCGTCCGCGGTTGCCCGATGTTTCGCCGCAAACTCTGACGGCGCAAGGTAGTTCAGTGCGCTGTGCGGCCTTTGCTCGTTGTAGTCCTGACGCCATGCCGCGATGACTGCCCGAGCGTGCGCGAGCGTCGTGAACCAGTGCTCGTTAAGGCATTCGTCGCGGAACTTGCCGTTGAACGATTCGATGTACGCATTCTGCGTGGGCTTGCCCGCCTGAATCAACTTCAGCGTGACGCCGTTCGCATACGCCCACTGGTCAAGCGCGCGGCTCGTAAATTCGGGTCCCTGGTCTGTTCGCACCGCCTTGGGATAGCCACGGAAGCGAGCTGCACGGTCCAATGCCCGAGCGACATACAAACCTGAGATGCCATGGTCGACGACGATGTCGACAGCCTCTTTCGTGAAATCGTCGACGACGGTCAGGCACTTCACGCGCCGGCCGTTGGAAAGCGCATCCATCACGAAATCGATTGACCATACCTCGTTGGGTGCGCCCGGCAATGCCAGTTGCTCGCGCTCAATCATGACGCCGTGGCGCTTGCGACGGCGCCGCACAGCCAGCCCTGCCTCACGGTACAGGCGATAGATGCGCTTGTGATTGGCGTGCGTGCCTTCGCGTTCCACCAGGGCGTGCAGTCGGCGGTAGCCGAATCGACGACGTTCGTGCGCCAACTTCACCAGACGCGCCGCGAGCACCTCATTCTCGTGGTCCGGCTTCGCGTCGTAATGCAGCACGCTGCGAGAAAGCCCGACAAGCCGGCAGGCGCGGCGCTCGGAGATGTTGACCTTCTCCCGAATCGCCAACACTGCTTCGCGTTTGGCTTGCGGGCTCAGGGCTTTCCCTTGACGACAACCTTCAACGCTTCCATATCGAGCATTGCTTCGGCCAGCAGTTTCTTCAGTCGGGCATTCTCCACCTCGAGGCCCTTGAGCCGGCGGGCTTCCGAGACTTCCATGCCGCCGAACTTCGCGCGCCAGGTGTAGAACGACGCGTCACTGAACCCATGCTTCCTGCACAGTTCCTTGACCGGCATACCGGCCTCGGCTTCCTTCAGAAACCCGATGATTTGCTGTTCCGTAAAGCGCTTCTTCATGTTCGTCTTCTTCTCCGAAAACGAACTTTACTAGACTCCGGCTGGCCCTGTTTGTAGGGGGCAGGTCACACTGGCAAGTTGGTGCAATCCGGCTATAATCGGGTTAACCCTATACGGGATATCCCTGACATCGATTCACCAGGGGATCTCACCTTCCTTGGAGAGCCAACATGTTTGCCTACATCATCGAAAAGCTGAGCAACTGGTTTGAAGCCGCGGAACGCGAGCGCCGTGAAGCCTATCTGGCGTCGTCGAGCGATATCGTTCAGCTCGAGCAGCGCATCCGTTCGCTGGAAACCAACGGCTATTCGCTGTAACTCGGCGCGGCAACATCGCGTCGCGCACCCGGTGCGCAAGCAAAGGAAAGCCCCGTATTGACGGGGCTTCAGACTGCTGACGAACCCCACGTTTTTGTGAGCGTGGGGTTTTGTCTTTCTGGGATCAGGATTGCGGGTTCGCCGCGAGCGGGTAGTCGAAGCTGCAGCGCAAACCGCTCACCAGACGCAGCAGCATGCGCACGAAGCGCCAATCGGGACCCGCTGGCCCCTTTTTCCGCTTCCGCACCAGCAGCATCGCAATCTTCTTGATGTTCTGTGCCGCCGCGGCCAGCAAGCACTGCTCGGCCACCTTGCGTAGCCCACGCATACGGGCATAACGGTGCCCATGCAGCTGCTTGGCATCGGCGAAGCTGCGCTCCACCGTCTGCTTGCGCCGCGCGTAAATGCGTTGGCCCCATTCGGTCAAGCGCCGTGCGTCCACCCGCTCCTTGGCGCGCTCCCACACGTGGCGCGTTACCACCTTCACCGCGATCGCACTGTTCGTGCACTGCGATCGTACCGGGCAGCGCCCGCAGATCTGCGCATTGGATTTGTATTCCCGATAGCCGAGCCGATTGGTCGTGCTGTACGGCAGGGCCTGCCCCTGCGGGCACACGTATTCGTTGCGATACGCGTCGTACTTGAACTGCCGTTTGTAGAACATGCCCGGCTTGTGGTTCGGCGTGCGATAGCCCATCACCCCGGCAATCCCTCGCTCCTCCAGCCCCTGGCACACCGCCGGCGTGAAGTAGCCCGCATCCAGCCCCACCGCCTCGACCTTGAACTCAAAGCGCTCGCGCTGGCGATCCAGCCGATCCAGATACGGCTGGCTGTCATGCACCGAGGCCGGCGTCACATGCGTATCGGTGATGATCGCGTGCTTGGCATCCACCGTGCGGTGGTCCAGATAGAAGAACCCCTTCGGCTTGTCGTCCCGCACCATGTAGCCGCTGTCCGGATCGGTCCGGCTGAGCTTGGTGTCCTTGCTAGACGGCGGCTCATCGTCGTCGCGATCCAGCGGCTTCCTGCCATGCGCGGCCCGGTCCGCATCCACTGCCGCGTTCAATGCCTCCGTGTAGGCGGCCGGCGTCTGCTCCAGCTTCACCACATCGAACTTGCCTTTGTTCGCGTTCGCCTTCAGGTGCGTGCTGTCCGTGTACAGCACCCGACCGTCGACCAGCCCGCGCTTGATCGCCTGCCGCACGATCTCGTCGAAGATCTCCTGATACACCGTCGTGTCCGTGAAGCGTCGGCGGCGATTCTGCGAGAACGTTGACGCATCCGGCACCTTGTCGGTCAGCCGGAACCGGGCGAACCAGCGATAGGCGACGTTGACCTGGACCTCACGCATCAGTTGCCGCTCGCTGCGCACCCCGAACAGGTAGCCGATGAACAACAGCTTGAACATCACCACGGGATCGAGCGCCGGCCGCCCGTTGTCCGCGCAATACAGATGCGCCACCTTCGCGCGGATGAACTCGAAATCCACCGCCGCATCGATCTGGCGCAGCAGGTGGTCCTTCGGCACGAGTTCCTCGAGCGTCACCATCTCGAGTTCGTGCTGCGTGGGCATGGGCGTCTTCAGCATCACGCCATTAAAAAACAAAAAACCCCCGCTTGGCGAGGGTTTGTCAGCAATCTGAAGCCCCGTATTGACGGGGCTTTGTCTTTTCGTAAGCTGAAAATGCCGTGAGTCGAGCGTCATCCGCCACCGGCGTACAATCAGCGTCGTCTGAACGGGAGGCTGAATGAGGACCGTCAATCGCTTTTTAGGTCATGTAGCGAGTTGCGCTGCATTGTGCGTTATCGCGACAACCGCGGTCGCCGGCTCGGACAGCGCCCGCGCGCCGCTGATCCTGGATACACAAAGCGGAATTCACGACGGCAAGAGCGGCATCGTGCTGCAAAATGCGCCGTTGTCGCGCGCGCCCATTGTCGCGCCGGCGCAACCTGCTCCGATGACCGAGTTGCCATTCGGTTCGACGATGGGCTCCACTGCGCCGATGGTCGTCATCCCGTATATCGAAGTGCCGGGCTCCGCGGTTCCGCTCAAAGCGCCCCCGCCGCGTCAATAAGCGGCGCCCCGGTCAGTTGGCGCGGTGCTCGATCGCGAATTTCGCGCCGCTGTCCTGGCCAAGCGCTTCGACGAGATAGGGGAGTGCCTCTTTCATCGTATCGACCAACGTATACGGCGGGTTGAGAATGAACATCCCGCTGCCGAAAAGACCAAAGCCGTCCGATGGCGGCCGGCTCACGGTCAAGCTCAGATGCAGCCAGTTGTTCGGCTGCAACTGCTTCAGATGGTCGGGGAATTTCTGCGATTCGGGCCGGCTCACCTGCGGATACCAGATTGCATAGCACCCCGTCGCGAATCGCTTCAGGCTTTCTTCGACGCAGGCGATCGTTTTCGCGTAATCGCGCTTGTCCTCGTATGACGGATCCACCAACACGAGCGCGCGCCGCGGCGGCGGCGGCAGCAGCGCCTTGATGCCTTCGAAGCCGTCGCCGGCGTAAATCATCGCGCGCCGCCCCGCATCGCGGAAATTGTGGCGCAGCACATCGATTTCGGTACTGTGAAGCTCGAACAGACGCATCCGGTCCTGTTCTCGCATCAGTCGCCACGCAAGATAAGGCGAGCCCGGGTAGTAGCGCAATTCGCCGTCGCGGTTCAGCGCGCGCACTTCGTCGACATAGTCGGACAGTGCTTCGGGCAGATCCGTTGCATCCCAGATTTTCTCGATCCCCGTGCCGAATTCGCCGGTTTTCGCCGCATAGCCGTCGAAGAGCGAATAGACGCCTGCGCCCGCGTGCGTGTCGATGTACCAATACGACTTGTCTTTCTTGTTCAAATAACGCAGCAACTGCACGACGACGGTGTGCTTGAGGACGTCCGCGTGATTGCCGACGTGAAAGCCGTGACGATAGCTGAGCATGGCGAGAGAAATACGGAAGCGGTACGTGAAAGTCGGCCGGGCGTCGGGGGCGTGACTCATGCGGCGATGCCGACTCGTGGACATGGCCGACCGACGCGGCCGCGTATTGTACGCGAGTATGCAATACGGCCTGCCCTTCGGCTATCGGCTATTGATACGCGTCGCCGACGATCTGCTCGATCTGCTGCTTCATGTCCGGCGTGATCTGGGTCGCCACGTCGAGCGAGCGCATGTTCTCGATGATTTGTTCGACGCGCGATGCGCCCGTGATCACGGTGCTGACGCGGGGGTTTTTCAGTACCCATGCAAGCGCGAGCTGGCCGACGGTGCACCCGAGATCGTTCGCGATCTCACCGAGCGCTTCCACGACACGGTTCTTCGCCGGGTCCGTCAATTGCGCGCGCAGCCAATCATAGCCGTGAATTTCGGCTCGGCTTCCGGCGGGAACCCCGTGCCGGTACTTTCCCGTCAGCAGTCCCGACGCGAGCGGGCTCCAGGTCGTGAGCCCCATGCCGAAGTCTTCATAGAGGCGTCTGTATTCCTGCTCGACGCGCTTGCGATGGAACAGGTTGTACTGCGGCTGCTCCATCGTCGGCTTGCGCAGGTGATGCCGATCCGCGATTTCGTACGCGGCGCGGATCTCGTCGGCGCTCCATTCGGATGTGCCCCAATAGAGCGCCTTGCCGCGCGCGATGATGTCGCTCATTGCCCATACGGTTTCCTCGATCGGCGTATTGGGATCGGGACGATGGCAGAATACGAGGTCGACGTAGTCGAGCTGAAGACGCTGCAGCGATGCGTCGATCGCGTTCAGCAGGTATTTGCGGTTGAGGGTGTGGTACTGATTCGGCGCTTCCGCGAGCCCCCAGAAGAATTTCGTCGATACCACATAGCTGATGCGCGGCCAGCCGAGCGACTTGAGCGCATGCCCCATGATCTCCTCGGATTTGCCGCCCGCATACACTTCGGCGTTGTCGAAGAAATTGACGCCGGCGTCGCGCGCGGCAGCCAGCGATTCCCGCGCGGCGCGTCGATCCACCTGGTTGCCGTAGGTGACCCATGAACCGATCGACAGCTCGCTGACCTGCAATCCGGAACGTCCCAGCCTTCGGTAGTTCATATCGCCTCCGATCGAGCGTGACCGACCACAAGCTTAGCTCGTTTGACCGCGATGCGCGGGCTCGTTCATGCACAATAGCGGTGTCGGCCGCGCGGCGATAGCCGGCCATTCGGCCTATGCTGTCCGGCAGACTGGATCGAGGCCGGACGCGATGCTTTCATTGACTTAACTGATGGAGACTTGGGGAATGACTTCGAACTTGAACGGGAAGGCGGCCATCGTGACGGGCGCGGCGAGCGGCATCGGCAAGGAAATCGCGCTGGAGCTCGCGCGCGCGGGCGCGGCGGTGGCGATCGCCGATCTGAACCAGGACGGCGCGAACGCGGTGGCCGAGCTCATCGAGCAGGCGGGCGGCCGGGCGATCGGCGTGGCGATGGACGTGACGAACGAGGACGCGGTGAACGCCGGCATCGACAAGGTCGCCCAGACGTTCGGCTCGGTCGACATTCTCGTGTCGAACGCGGGCATCCAGATCGTCAATCCGATCGAGAACTATGCGTTCGCCGACTGGAAGAAGATGCAGGCGATTCACGTCGACGGCGCGTTCCTGACGACGAAGGCCGCGCTCAAGCACATGTACAAGGACGATCGCGGCGGAGTGGTGATCTACATGGGCTCGGTGCATTCGCACGAGGCGTCGCCGCTGAAGTCGGCGTACGTGACGGCCAAGCACGGGCTGCTGGGGCTTGCGCGCGTGCTGGCGAAGGAAGGCGCGAAGCACAACGTGCGCTCGCATGTGGTGTGCCCGGGCTTCGTGCGCACGCCGCTCGTCGACAAGCAGATTCCGGAGCAGGCCAAGGAGCTCGGCATCAGCGAAGAGGAGGTGGTGAAGAAGGTGATGCTCGGCCAGACGGTGGACGGCGTGTTCACGACGGTCGAGGACGTCGCGAAGACGGTGCTGTTCCTGTCCGCGTTCCCGAGCGCGGCGCTCACCGGCCAGTCGTTCGTCGTCAGCCACGGCTGGTTCATGCAGTAAGCGGCACGGAAGCGCGTGCCGAAGCGTGGCCTGGCGTACGGCCGCTTCGCTTCGCGTCGTTTTGCGTCGTTTCGGCCTTCTCGGCTCTCCGGCAACGGGCGAGCGAGTGTCGCGCGCTTCGAACATGAAACGCGCTCCGAATGGAGCGCCAGACTGCTGACGAACCCCACGTTTTTGTGAGCGTGGGGTTTTGTCTTTCTGGGATCAGGATTGCGGGTTCGCCGCGAGCGGGTAGTCGAAGCTGCAGCGCAAACCGCTCACCAGACGCAGCAGCATGCGCACGAAGCGCCAATCGGGACCCGCTGGCCCCTTTTTCCGCTTCCGCGCCAGCAGCATCGCAATCTTCTTGATGTTCTGTGCCGCCGCGGCCAGCAAGCACTGCTCGGCCACCTTGCGTAGCCCACGCATACGGGCATAACGGTGCCCATGCAGCTGCTTGGCATCGGCGAAGCTGCGCTCCACCGTCTGCTTGCGCCGCGCGTAAATGCGTTGGCCCCATTCGGTCAAGCGCCGTGCGTCCACCCGCTCCTTGGCGCGCTCCCACACGTGGCGCGTTACCACCTTCACCGCGATCGCACTGTTCGTGCACTGCGATCGTACCGGGCAGCGCCCGCAGATCTGCGCATTGGATTTGTATTCCCGATAGCCGAGCCGATTGGTCGTGCTGTACGGCAGGGCCTGCCCCTGCGGGCACACGTATTCGTTGCGATACGCGTCGTACTTGAACTGCCGTTTGTAGAACATGCCCGGCTTGTGGTTCGGCGTGCGATAGCCCATCACCCCGGCAATCCCTCGCTCCTCCAGCCCCTGGCACACCGCCGGCGTGAAGTAGCCCGCATCCAGCCCCACCGCCTCGACCTTGAACTCAAAGCGCTCGCGCTGGCGATCCAGCCGATCCAGATACGGCTGGCTGTCATGCACCGAGGCCGGCGTCACATGCGTATCGGTGATGATCGCGTGCTTGGCATCCACCGTGCGGTGGTCCAGATAGAAGAACCCCTTCGGCTTGTCGTCCCGCACCATGTAGCCGCTGTCCGGATCGGTCCGGCTGAGCTTGGTGTCCTTGCTAGACGGCGGCTCATCGTCGTCGCGATCCAGCGGCTTCCTGCCATGCGCGGCCCGGTCCGCATCCACTGCCGCGTTCAATGCCTCCGTGTAGGCGGCCGGCGTCTGCTCCAGCTTCACCACATCGAACTTGCCTTTGTTCGCGTTCGCCTTCAGGTGCGTGCTGTCCGTGTACAGCACCCGACCGTCGACCAGCCCGCGCTTGATCGCCTGCCGCACGATCTCGTCGAAGATCTCCTGATACACCGTCGTGTCCGTGAAGCGTCGGCGGCGATTCTGCGAGAACGTTGACGCATCCGGCACCTTGTCGGTCAGCCGGAACCGGGCGAACCAGCGATAGGCGACGTTGACCTGGACCTCACGCATCAGTTGCCGCTCGCTGCGCACCCCGAACAGGTAGCCGATGAACAACAGCTTGAACATCACCACGGGATCGAGCGCCGGCCGCCCGTTGTCCGCGCAATACAGATGCGCCACCTTCGCGCGGATGAACTCGAAATCCACCGCCGCATCGATCTGGCGCAGCAGGTGGTCCTTCGGCACGAGTTCCTCGAGCGTCACCATCTCGAGTTCGTGCTGCGTGGGCATGGGCGTCTTCAGCATCACGCCATTAAAAAACAAAAATCCCCCCACTTGGCGAGGGTTTGTCAGCAATCTGGCGCTCCGAATGGAGCGCGTTTTCATTTGCGCGGCGCGGCGCGACAGCGACTACGCAAGCTCGAAGTCGCGGCGCCGGCCCCGTCGTTTTACTTCAACACCGCGGCGATCGCGTTCGCGACGACGTCGAGGTTGCGCGTGTTGAGCGCCGCGACGCAGATCCGGCCGGTGCTGACCGCATAGATGCCGAATTCTTCGCGCAGACGGTCGACTTGCGCGGACGTCAGGCCCGAGTACGAGAACATCCCGCGTTGCGCGTTGATGAAGCTGAAGTCGCGCTCGATGCCGGCCGCCTTCAGGCGCTCGACGAGGCCGTTGCGCATTGCGCGGATGCGATCGCGCATCTCGCCCAGTTCCTGCACCCACGAAGCGCGCAGTTCCGGCGAGGCGAGCACCGCGGCAACGATCGCGCCGCCGTGCGTCGGCGGGTTCGAATAGTTCGTGCGAATCACGCGCTTCAGTTGCGACAGCACGCGTGCAGCTTCGTCCTTGCTGTCGGTGATGATCGACAGCGCGCCGACGCGCTCGCCATACAGCGAGAACGACTTCGAGAACGACGACGATACGAACACGTTCAGATTGGCCGCCGCGAACAGGCGCACCGCGGCCGCGTCGGCCTCGATGCTTTCGCCGAAGCCTTGATAGGCGATGTCCAGGAACGGCACGAGCCGACGCGCCTTCACGACCTCGACCACCTGCGCCCATTGCGCATCGTTCAGGTCCACGCCCGTCGGGTTGTGGCAGCACGCGTGCAGCACGACGATCGTGCCCGGCTCGTAGCCGTTGAGCGCGGCCAGCATGCCGTCGAAGTTCACGCCGTTCGTCTTCGCGTCGTAGTACGGGTACGCGACGACTTCGAAGCCCGCCATGTCGAACAGGGCACGGTGGTTTTCCCAGCTCGGATCGCTGATCGCCACCTTCGCCTTCGGGTTCAGGGTGCGCAGGAAATCCGCGCCGATCTTCAGCGCGCCCGTGCCGCCGAGCGCCTGCGCCGTCACGACGCGGCCCGCCGCGATCAGCGGCGAATCGTCGCCGAGCAGCAGCTTCTGCACCGATGCGTCATAGGCGGCGATCCCGTCGATCGGCAGGTAGCCGCGCGGCAGGCCGGCTTCGACCCGTGCCTTTTCCGCGTCGCGCACGGCGCGCAGCAGCGGAATCTTGCCGTCCTCGTTGGTGTAGACGCCGACGCCCAGGTTCACCTTGGTCGGGCGCGTGTCGGCGTTGAAGGCTTCGTTCAGGCCCAGGATAGGGTCGCGGGGGGCAAGTTCGACAGCGGAGAAGAGCGACATGATTGATTCGCAGCAGTTGTGAAAAGAGGGTCAGCTTCGGGGCCGATGCGGGCCGGCGATCACCGGGCAGGGCGGCCGAGCCGCGGCAACTCCGGCGAGAAAAATAAAGCTTGGCAGCCTGTCATTGTAACGAATTCGACGTCTTCATTCGGCCAATGTCTCGGCCCCGCACGCGGTTTTTTGCGCATTCGGTCAGCCAATCCCGAGCGCGGCGACGCGGAGCCGGCCGGGCGTCGAAGCGCTAGAATGATCCTTTGCCCGTTTCGGCCCGCCGCCTCCGCATCCACATGTCCGAACACCACTCCGACACCCGTGACGATCTAGACGAATCGAAATTCGTGACGTTCGAAGGTTCTCCGTTTCAGCTGTATCAGCCTTATCCGCCGTCGGGCGACCAGCCCACCGCGATCGCGACGCTCGTCGAAGGCGTCGAGGATGGCTTGTCGTTCCAGACGCTGCTCGGCGTGACGGGCTCCGGCAAGACCTACACGATGGCGAACACGATCGCGCGGCTCGGCCGTCCGGCGATCGTGTTCGCGCCGAACAAGACGCTCGCCGCGCAGTTGTACGCGGAGTTCCGCGAGTTTTTCCCGCGCAACGCGGTCGAGTACTTCGTGTCGTACTACGACTACTACCAGCCGGAAGCGTACGTGCCGCAGCGCGATCTCTTCATCGAGAAGGATTCGTCGATCAACGAGCACATCGAGCAGATGCGGCTGTCGGCGACGAAGAGCCTGATGGAGCGGCGCGATGTCGTGATCGTCGCGACGGTGTCGGCGATCTACGGTATCGGCAATCCGTCCGAATACCACCAGATGATCCTCACGCTGCGCACGGGCGACAAGATCGGCCAGCGCGAGGTGATCGCGCGGCTGATCGCGATGCAGTACACGCGCAACGAGCAGGACTTCCAGCGCGGCACGTTTCGCGTGCGCGGCGACACGATCGACATCTTCCCGGCCGAGCACGCGGAGATGGCGGTGCGCGTCGAGCTGTTCGACGACGAAGTCGATACGCTGCACCTGTTCGATCCGCTGACGGGGCGCGTGCGGCAGAAGATTCCGCGCTTCACCGTCTATCCGTCGTCGCACTACGTGACGCCGCGCGAGACTGTGATGCGCGCGGTCGAGACGATCAAGGACGAATTGCGCGAGCGTCTCGAATTCTTCCATCGCGACGGCAAGCTCGTCGAGGCGCAGCGCCTCGAGCAGCGCACCCGGTTCGACCTCGAGATGCTGCAGGAGCTCGGCTTCTGCAAGGGCATCGAGAATTATTCGCGGCACTTCTCCGGCGCGGCGCCGGGCGAGCCGCCGCCGACCCTCGTCGACTATCTGCCGCCCGACGCGCTGATGCTGCTCGACGAATCGCACGTGCTGATCGGCCAGTTGAACGGCATGTACAACGGCGATCGCGCGCGCAAGGAAAACCTCGTCGATTACGGGTTCCGGCTGCCGTCGGCGCTCGATAACCGGCCGCTCAAGTTTCCCGAGTTCGAGCGCAAGATGCGCCAGGTGGTGTTCGTGTCGGCGACGCCCGCCGACTACGAGCAGCGCGTGTCCGGCCAGACCGCCGAGCAGGTCGTGCGGCCGACCGGGCTCGTCGATCCGCAGATCGAGGTGCGCCCGGCGAGCACGCAGGTGGACGACGTGCTCTCCGAGATCACCGAGCGGGTGAAGGCGAACGAGCGCGTGCTGATCACCGTGCTCACGAAGCGCATGGCCGAGCAATTGACCGAATTCCTCGCCGACCACGGGGTCAAGGTCCGCTATCTGCACAGCGACATCGACACCGTCGAGCGCGTCGAGATCATCCGAGACCTGCGGCTCGGCACGTTCGACGTGCTGGTCGGGATCAACCTGCTGCGCGAGGGCCTCGACATTCCGGAAGTGTCGCTCGTCGCGATTCTCGATGCGGACAAGGAGGGCTTCCTGCGCGCCGAGCGCTCGCTGATCCAGACGATCGGCCGCGCGGCGCGCAACGTGAACGGCAAGGCGCTCCTGTACGCGGACCGGATCACCGATTCGATGCGCCGCGCGATCGACGAGACCGAGCGCCGCCGCGCAAAGCAGATCGCATACAACGAAAAGATGGGCATTACGCCGCGCGGCGTCGTGAAGCGGATCAAGGACATCATCGATGGCGTGTACAACGCCGACGAGGCGCGCGCCGAGCTGAAGGAGGCGCAGCAGCGCGCGAAATTCGAGGACATGTCCGAGAAGCAGATCGCGAAGGAAATCAAGCGGCTCGAAAAGCAGATGGCCGATTACGCGAAAAATCTCGAGTTCGAGAAAGCCGCGCAGACGCGCGACCAGCTCGCGCTGCTGCGCGAACGGGTGTTCGGCGCGAATGTCGGCGATCACGTGAGCGGGGGCGAGTGAGGGCCCCCGCGGCGCCGCGCCGCAGTCGTTAATCTCGCTGTAAGCCTTGTCGGATCAGGGATTTAGCGGCATCTCCATTTGTTTCGGAGGACGTTCGGTGCTACACTTGCGCCTGTATTGAGAATAGTTCGCATTAACGTTCTTCATCGCTTTTTTGTCTCGCCACCGGGTTCCGGGTCCGCGCGGGCGGGACGTGTGTCACGAGATAAAAACAGGAGTGTCAATGTTGCGTTCTTCCTTTGTCCGCAGCGGTGTCGCGTTGGCGGCCGCGTGCGCTGCGCTGTCGGCGACGGCGGCCGAATACCCGATCGGCAAGCATCAGATTCAAGGCGGGATGGAGATCGGCGCGGTGTATCTGCAGCCGATCACGATGGACCCGGAAGGGATGATGCGCAAGGCGTCGGATTCGGACATCCACCTCGAGGCCGATATCCATGCGGTCAAGAACAACCCGACGGGTTTCGCCGAAGGCGACTGGATGCCGTATCTGCAAGTCACGTACAAGCTGACCAAGCAGGGCGACGCGAAGTGGGCGGCGCAGGGCGATCTGATGGGCATGGTCGCGAGCGACGGTCCGCACTACGGCGACAACGTGAAGCTCAACGGCCCGGGCAAGTATCACCTGACGCTCGTCGTGAAGCCGCCGATGCAGACGGGCCACATGGCGTTCGGCCGCCACGTCGACAAGGAAACCGGCGTCGGCGCGTGGTTCAAGCCGATCACGCTCGAATACGATTTCCCGTTCGCCGGCATCGGCAAGAAGGGCGGGTACTGATCGCACCAGCGGTACACGGACGGCGCGCGACGAGCGCGCTGTCTCTTTAGAGAAATACGATGACATTCCCCAGAGCATACGCATTCGCCGCCGCGATCCTCGTCGCCGGCGCCGCGCACGCGGCCGATCTGCCGACCTTCAGGCTCGAGATGGCCGACGGCAAGCTCAATCCGGCGCGCATCGAAGTGCCGGCCGGCCAGCGCATCAAGATTCAGATCCGCAATACGGGCAAGGGCGCCGTCGAGTTCGAGAGCGTGCAGCTGCGCAAGGAGAAGGTGCTCGCGCCGGGCGGCGAATCGTTCGTCGTGATCGCGCCGCTGTCGCCGGGCGAGTACAAGTTTTTCGACGATTTTCACCAGCAGGCGCAAGGCGTCATCGTCGCAAAGTAACGGTTTTCGCGTTTGACGCGCGGCACGCGCCGCGCGGCGGGCGCCGGGAGGCAAAACAAATGGGTCAGATCTTGTTCATCGTCTGGCGGGAGAGCGTCGAGGCGTTGCTCGTCGTCGGCATCCTCTACGCGTGGCTGAAGAACGGCGACGACGAAGCGCGCCGCGGCCTGCCTTACCTGTGGGCGGGCGTCGGCGCCGGCCTGCTGATGGCGGTGGGCCTGGGCGCCGCGCTCGTCGGCTTCACCGAGGTGCTGTCGGGCGACGCGCAGGACTACTTTCAGACCGCGATGGTGCTGATCGCGTGCGTGCTGATCGTGCAGATGGTGCTGTGGATGAAGCAGCACGGGCGCACGCTCAAGCGCGACATGGAGCGCTCTTTGCAGAAGAGCACGCAGGACGCGAACTGGTGGGGCGTCGCGGTGCTTGTCGCGCTCGCGATCGCGCGCGAGGGCAGCGAGACGGCGATCTTCCTCTACGGGCTCGGCTTCGGCCAGTCTGGCCACGTCGACGGCAGCCAGATGCTCGCCGTGCTGATCGGCCTGGGCCTCGCGTTCCTGACGTTCTACGTGCTGCAGCTCGGTGGCAAGTATTTCTCGTGGCGGCACTTTTTTCGCGTCACCGAAATCATGCTGCTGTTTCTTGGCGCGGGCCTGTTCCAGACGGGTATCGACAAGCTGATCGACAAGGAAATCCTGCCGCTCGGCATCGCGCAATTGTGGGATACGTCGGCGATCCTCGACGATTCGAGCACGTTCGGCTCGCTCGTGTCGACGTTGACCGGCTATCGCGCGCATCCGTCGTTGACCAATCTCGTCGCCTACGTGGCCTACTGGGCGATCGTCTATCTGCTGCTCAAGCGCGCCGCGCGCCGCCCGGCGGCGACTGCGGGGCGGCCGGCATGAGCGCCGTCGCCGGCTGTCGCCGCACGAGCCTCGTCGCGCAAGCCGGGCACTGGATGCAGCGCCACGGCGCGCTGATCCGCGGCATCCAGTGGGTGGTCGTGCTCGTCTATGCGTTCCTGATTCTCGTGCCGGCGTTCACGCCGCTGCCCGACGACACCGCGCATCTGTGGAGCAACCTGACGCTCGCCGCGCAGTTCGTTTTCTGGGGCATCTGGTGGCCGTTCGTGCTGCTGTCGATGGTGATGCTCGGCCGTGTCTGGTGCGGCGTGCTGTGCCCCGAGGGCGCATTGAGCGAGTTCGCGAGCAAGTTCGGCCGCGGCCGCGCGATTCCGCGCTGGATGCGCTGGGGCGGCTGGCCGTTCGTCGCATTCGGCCTGACGACGATCTACGGGCAGATGGTGAGCGTCTATCAGTACCCGCGCGCCGTGTTGCTCGTGCTCGGCGGCTCGACGCTCGCCGCGATCGTGATCGGCTTCCTGTATGGGCGCGAAAAGCGCGTGTGGTGCCGCTATCTGTGCCCGGTGAACGGCGTCTTTTCGCTGCTCGCGCGCCTTTCGCCGCTGCGCTACAAGGTCGACGAGGATGCGTGGCGCCGCTCTTACAGGAAAGGCGAGGACGGCCATCGCGTGATTCCGATCAACTGCGCGCCGCTCGTGCCGCTGCGCAACATGAAGGGCGCGGCGGCGTGCCACATGTGCGGCCGATGCAGCGGGCACCGCGGCGCGATCGAACTGACGGCGCGCTCGCCGTCCGAGGAAGTGGTCGCGCTCGGCGACAGGCAGGCGAGCAGCTGGGACACGGCGCTCATCCTGTACGGCCTGCTCGGCATCGCGATCGGCGCGTTCCACTGGACGGTGAGCCCATGGTTCGTGCAGATCAAGCAGACGCTCGCGGGCTGGCTGATCGATCACGACATCATGTGGCCGCTCGATACGAACGCGCCCTGGTTCATCTTCACGCACTATCCCGAGCACAATGATGTGTTTTCGTGGCTCGACGGCTCGCTCGTCATCGCGTACATCGTCGGTACGGGCCTCGCGTACGGCACGGCGCTCGCCGTGCTGCTCGCCGGCGCCGCCGCGATGCTCGGCCGGTTCGAGCGCGTGCGGCTCCATCACCTTGCACAGGCGCTGATTCCGCTCGCGGGCGCGGGCGTGTTCCTCGGTTTGTCGGCGACGACGCTGTCGCTGCTGCGCGCCGAGCACGTGCCGCTCGGCTGGGCGCCGGACGTGCGCATCGCGATCCTCGTCGGTGCGAATCTGTGGAGCGCGTGGCTCGCGTGGCTGGTCACCGGCCGCTATGCGAGCTGGCCGCGGCGGCTGCTCGCGATGCTCTGGTTCGGCGCCGCGCTCGCGGTGGTCGACAGCGCGTGGTGGCTGATGTTCTGGGGTTTCTGACGCGCTTCGGGCGGTATGATGCATCCGTCGATGGGCATGCATCGCGAAGGAGTGTCCAGATGAGAACCAAACCCGTTCTGACGAGCGACGACGTGAACAAGATGGCGGCCGCCGCCGAGGCGTTCGCGGCCGCGAATCAGTGGGCCGTGACGGTCGCGATCTTCGACGACGGCGCGCATCTGCTGCATCTTCACCGAATGGACGGCGCCGCGCCGAGCACCGTCGAGATGGCGATCGGCAAGGGCCGTACGGCCGCGCTCGGCCGTCGCGAGAGCAAGGTCTACGAAGACATCGTGCTGCAGGGGCGCATATCGTTCCTGAGCGTGCCGCTCGTCGGCCTGGTCGAGGGCGGCGTGCCGATCGTCGTCGACGGCGAGACGGTGGGGGCGATCGGCGTGTCGGGCGTGAAGTCCGAGCAGGATGCGGCCGTCGCCCGCGCGGGGATCGCCGCGTTGACCGACGCCGGCTGATCCCCATTCGACGCGGCGCCATCGCCGATCGCTGCCCGAGCCGGCGGCGCGCCCGTGGTTCGCGCGTGTCGCGCTCGTGACCTGCCCCCTACAAACAGGGCCAGCCGGAGTCTAGTAAAGTTCGTTTTCGGAGAAGAAGACGAACATGAAGAAGCGCTTTACGGAACAGCAAATCATCGGGTTTCTGAAGGAAGCCGAGGCCGGTATGCCGGTCAAGGAACTGTGCAGGAAGCATGGGTTCAGTGACGCGTCGTTCTACACCTGGCGCGCGAAGTTCGGCGGCATGGAAGTCTCGGAAGCCCGCCGGCTCAAGGGCCTCGAGGTGGAGAATGCCCGACTGAAGAAACTGCTGGCCGAAGCAATGCTCGATATGGAAGCGTTGAAGGTTGTCGTCAAGGGAAAGCCCTGAGCCCGCAAGCCAAACGCGAAGCAGTGTTGGCGATTCGGGAGAAGGTCAACATCTCCGAGCGCCGCGCCTGCCGGCTTGTCGGGCTTTCTCGCAGCGTGCTGCATTACGACGCGAAGCCGGACCACGAGAATGAGGTGCTCGCGGCGCGTCTGGTGAAGTTGGCGCACGAACGTCGTCGATTCGGCTACCGCCGACTGCACGCCCTGGTGGAACGCGAAGGCACGCACGCCAATCACAAGCGCATCTATCGCCTGTACCGTGAGGCAGGGCTGGCTGTGCGGCGCCGTCGCAAGCGCCACGGCGTCATGATTGAGCGCGAGCAACTGGCATTGCCGGGCGCACCCAACGAGGTATGGTCAATCGATTTCGTGATGGATGCGCTTTCCAACGGCCGGCGCGTGAAGTGCCTGACCGTCGTCGACGATTTCACGAAAGAGGCTGTCGACATCGTCGTCGACCATGGCATCTCAGGTTTGTATGTCGCTCGGGCATTGGACCGTGCAGCTCGCTTCCGTGGCTATCCCAAGGCGGTGCGAACAGACCAGGGACCCGAATTTACGAGCCGCGCGCTTGACCAGTGGGCGTATGCGAACGGCGTCACGCTGAAGTTGATTCAGGCGGGCAAGCCCACGCAGAATGCGTACATCGAATCGTTCAACGGCAAGTTCCGCGACGAATGCCTTAACGAGCACTGGTTCACGACGCTCGCGCACGCTCGGGCAGTCATCGCGGCATGGCGTCAGGACTACAACGAGCAAAGGCCGCACAGCGCACTGAACTACCTTGCGCCGTCAGAGTTTGCGGCGAAACATCGGGCAACCGCGGACGCTCCTGCCGCTTTCCAGGAGTTGGTTTAAAGGGACTTTGCTAGAAGCCCATTGGCCCTATCGAAGGGGGCAGGTCACCGGGCGGGGCGCACGCCCCGCCCCTGCAGAAATCTCTATCGAATTTCGGCTCGGCAGTTTGCGCCGGATGTGTTCGAAGGAAGTAGAATCTCGCCACACTCTCGCCACAATGGGAGTGCATCAGACGTGTATCCAATCTTAACCACGCGGTTAAGGCGAAATCGTAAGCACTTGAATAAGCTAAGAATTCTGGCCCGCCCTACACGATTCGAACGTGTGACCTACGGCTTAGAAGGCCGTTGCTCTATCCGACTGAGCTAAGGGCGGTCGCAAAGAAAGGAGAAGTCGCGGCAAGCGCCGCGCTGCCATCGCCGCGGGAGGCTGCCGAAGCGCGCAGACAGCCGTGAAAAACATTCCGCGACGAACCGGGCGCGAACCCGGCGGAAACAGAGCCGGCAATTATACCCGATCGCTTCGCGCAAGCGATCGATAACGCCGATTGCGACTCGAGCCGAACCGATCAGTCGGCCCCGTCAAACCGGCTGCGCGTGGAACATGAACCAGCCCAGGCAGAAGAGCCCCGCGAGCACGCAGTACAGGCCGAACGACGCGAGCCGCCCACGCCCTTCGAAATAGCGCATCAGAAAACGCACGCTCAGATACGCGGCGATCGCGGTCAGCACGCCGCCTAGCAGCGCGTCGGCGAGCTGATCGGGCGCATGGAAGAGTTTCGGCAATTCGAGCAGCCCGGCCGCGAAGATGATCGGCGTGCCGAGCAGGAACGAGAACTCCTGACCTGGCCCCTTCGATAGGGCCAATGGGCTTCTAGCAAAGTCCCTTTAAACCAACTCCTGGAAAGCGGCAGGAGCGTCCGCGGTTGCCCGATGTTTCGCCGCAAACTCTGACGGCGCAAGGTAGTTCAGTGCGCTGTGCGGCCTTTGCTCGTTGTAGTCCTGACGCCATGCCGCGATGACTGCCCGAGCGTGCGCGAGCGTCGTGAACCAGTGCTCGTTAAGGCATTCGTCGCGGAACTTGCCGTTGAACGATTCGATGTACGCATTCTGCGTGGGCTTGCCCGCCTGAATCAACTTCAGCGTGACGCCGTTCGCATACGCCCACTGGTCAAGCGCGCGGCTCGTAAATTCGGGTCCCTGGTCTGTTCGCACCGCCTTGGGATAGCCACGGAAGCGAGCTGCACGGTCCAATGCCCGAGCGACATACAAACCTGAGATGCCATGGTCGACGACGATGTCGACAGCCTCTTTCGTGAAATCGTCGACGACGGTCAGGCACTTCACGCGCCGGCCGTTGGAAAGCGCATCCATCACGAAATCGATTGACCATACCTCGTTGGGTGCGCCCGGCAATGCCAGTTGCTCGCGCTCAATCATGACGCCGTGGCGCTTGCGACGGCGCCGCACAGCCAGCCCTGCCTCACGGTACAGGCGATAGATGCGCTTGTGATTGGCGTGCGTGCCTTCGCGTTCCACCAGGGCGTGCAGTCGGCGGTAGCCGAATCGACGACGTTCGTGCGCCAACTTCACCAGACGCGCCGCGAGCACCTCATTCTCGTGGTCCGGCTTCGCGTCGTAATGCAGCACGCTGCGAGAAAGCCCGACAAGCCGGCAGGCGCGGCGCTCGGAGATGTTGACCTTCTCCCGAATCGCCAACACTGCTTCGCGTTTGGCTTGCGGGCTCAGGGCTTTCCCTTGACGACAACCTTCAACGCTTCCATATCGAGCATTGCTTCGGCCAGCAGTTTCTTCAGTCGGGCATTCTCCACCTCGAGGCCCTTGAGCCGGCGGGCTTCCGAGACTTCCATGCCGCCGAACTTCGCGCGCCAGGTGTAGAACGACGCGTCACTGAACCCATGCTTCCTGCACAGTTCCTTGACCGGCATACCGGCCTCGGCTTCCTTCAGAAACCCGATGATTTGCTGTTCCGTAAAGCGCTTCTTCATGTTCGTCTTCTTCTCCGAAAACGAACTTTACTAGACTCCGGCTGGCCCTGTTTGTAGGGGGCAGGTCACAGGGGCTCGTCGCGACGAGCGTAAACGCGAAGCCGTCGCTCGAGCACGACCGGATGGCGGTGATGCAGAAGCTCGCGCGCTTCCTGCCGGCGGGCTTCTACTACAAGACGTTCATGTGGCCGCGCAATCTGTGGCCGAAGTACGAGGAGAAGATCCGCGAGGCGGCCGGCCTCGGCAAGGCGCCCGACACGCTCGACGCCGACCGCTACGACAAGTGCTACGCGCACTGCGACGTGCTCGTCGTCGGCGGCGGCCCGACGGGGCTCGCGGCCGCGCATGCGGCGGCCGTCAACGGCGCGCGCGTGATCCTCGTCGACGATCAGCGCGAGCTGGGCGGCAGCCTGCTCGCGTGCCGCGCGGAGATCGACGGCAAGCCGGCGCTGCAATGGGTCGAGAAGATCGAGGCGGAGCTCGCGAAGCTGCCCGACGTGAGCATCCTCACGCGCAGCACCGCGTTCGGCTATCAGGATCACAACCTCGTGACCGTCGTGCAGCGGCTCACCGATCATCTGCCGGTGTCGATGCGCAAGGGCACGCGCGAGATGATCTGGAAGGTGCGCGCCAAGCGCGTGATCCTCGCCACGGGCGCGCACGAGCGGCCGCTCGTGTTCGGCAATAACGATCTGCCGGGCGTGATGACCGCGTCGGCCGTGTCGGCGTACATCCATCGCTACGGTGTGCTGCCGGGGCGCGTCGCGGTCGTCGCGACGAACAACGATCGCGGCTATCAGTGCGCGCTCGATCTGAAGGCGTGCGGCGCGAAGGTGACGGTCGTCGATGCGCGCGCGTCGACGCGCGGCGCATTGCCCGCGGTCGCCAAGCGCCACGGCATCACGGTGATGAGCGGCGCGGCCGTGTCGGCTGCGGCGGGCAAGCTGCGCGTCGCGTCGGTCGATGTCGTCTCCTATGCCAATGGCCGCTCGGGCGGCAAGATCGCGACGCTGCCGTGCGATCTGGTCGCGATGTCGGGCGGCTTCAGCCCGGTGCTGCACCTGTTCGCGCAATCGGGCGGCAAGGCGCACTGGAACGACGACAAGGCCTGCTTCGTGCCCGGCAAGCCGGTGCAGGCGGAAGCGAGCGTCGGCGCGGCGGCCGGCGAGTTCGAGCTCGCGCGCGCGCTGCGGCTCGCGCTCGACGCGGGCGTCGCCGCGGCGAAATCGGCGGGCTTTGCCGCCGAGCGTCCGCCCGTGCCGAAGCTCGCCGAGGCGGTGGAGGACGCGCTGCTGCCGTTGTGGCTCGCGAGCGGCGCAGAAGCGGCGGTTCGCGGTCCGAAGCAGTTCGTCGATTTCCAGAACGACGTCGGCGCGGCCGACATCCTGCTCGCCGCGCGCGAAGGTTTCGAATCGGTCGAGCACGTGAAGCGCTACACGGCGATGGGTTTCGGCACCGATCAGGGCAAGCTCGGCAACATCAACGGGATGGCGATCCTCGCGCAGGCGCTCGGCAAGACGATTCCGGAGACGGGCACGACGACGTTCCGCCCGAACTACACGCCGGTGTCGTTCGGCGCGTTCGCGGGCCGCGAGCTCGGCGATTTCCTCGACCCGATCCGCAAGACCTGCGTTCACGAATGGCATGTCGAGCACGGCGCGATGTTCGAGGACGTCGGCAACTGGAAGCGGCCGTGGTACTTCCCGCGCAACGGCGAGGATCTGCACGCGGCGGTCAAGCGCGAGTGCCTCGCGGTGCGCAACGGCGTCGGCATGCTCGATGCGTCGACGCTCGGCAAGATCGATATCCAGGGCCCGGACGCGGTGAAGCTGCTGAACTGGGTATACACGAACCCGTGGAACAAGCTCGAGGTCGGCAAGTGCCGCTACGGGCTGATGCTCGACGAGAACGGCATGGTGTTCGACGACGGCGTGACCGTGCGCCTGGGCGACCAGCACTTCATGATGACGACCACCACGGGCGGCGCCGCGCGCGTGCTCACGTGGCTCGAGCGCTGGCTGCAGACGGAATGGCCGGACATGAAGGTGCGCCTTTCGTCCGTCACCGATCACTGGGCGACGTTCGCGGTGGTCGGCCCGAAGAGCCGCCGGGTCGTGCAGAAGGTGTGCAAGGACATCGACTTCGCGAACGACGCGTTCCCGTTCATGAGCTATCGCGACGGCACGGTCGCCGGCGTGAAGTCGCGCGTGATGCGCATCAGCTTCTCGGGCGAGCTCGCGTACGAAGTGAACGTGCCGGCGAACGCGGGCCGCGCGGTATGGGAAGCGCTGATGGACGCGGGCGCGGAGTTCGACATCACGCCGTATGGCACCGAGACGATGCACGTGCTGCGCGCGGAGAAGGGCTACATCATCGTCGGTCAGGATACCGACGGATCGATCACGCCGTTCGATCTCGGCATGGGCGGGCTCGTCGCGAAATCGAAGGATTTCCTCGGCCGCCGCTCGCTCACGCGCGCCGATACCGCGAAGAGCGGCCGCAAGCAGTTCGTCGGCCTGCTGACCGACGACGCGCAGTCTGTTTTGCCCGAAGGCGGCCAGATCGTCGAGCTCGATGCGGCCGCGCGTGCGGACGGCACGACGCCGATGCTCGGTCACGTGACGTCGAGCTATTACAGTCCGATCCTGAACCGCTCGATCGCGCTCGCGGTCGTGAAGGGCGGATTGAGCCGGATGGGCGAGCGCGTCGCGGTCTCGCTCGCGAACGGGCGGCGCGTCGCCGCGACGATTTCGAGCCCGGTTTTCTACGACACCGAAGGGGTACGTCAACATGTGGAATGAAACGAGAAACGAAGCTTCGGTGGCGGCCCATGCGCAGGGCGGCGCGCGGCTCGAGTCGCCGCTCGTCGGCGCGGGCGACGCGCTGAAGGCGTACGACGCGCGCGGCTCGAAGCAATTCCGGTTCCGCGAGCGGCCGTTCCTCGATCTCGTGAACGTGCGCGGCGAGCCGAACGATCCCGCGTTCGTGCGCGCGTTCGAGCAGGTGGTCGGCTGCCGGCCGCCCGTGAAGCCGAACACGGTCGCGCGTGGCGCGGATCATGACGTGCTGTGGCTTGGCCCCGACGAATGGCTCGTGCGCTCGAACGGCGCGGTCGCGGCGGGCGCGCTCGAAGCGAAGCTCGCGCAGGCGGTGCAGGGGCTCTATGCGGCGGCCGTCGACGTCGGCAGCGGCTACACGGTTGTCGAGGTGAGCGGCGCGCGCGCGACGTGCTCGCGCGCGGCTGCCCGCTCGATCTGCACCCGCGCGTGTTCGGCGTCGGGCAGTGCGCGCAGAGCCATTACTTCAAGGCGTCGATCACGCTCGTGCCGACGGGCGACGATTCATACGACATCGTCGTGCGTCGCAGCTTCGCCGATTACTTCTGCCGCATCATGCTCGACGCGGCGACGCCGCTCGCCTGATGAAGCCCGTCGAAGAGCCGTTCGCGGCACTCGATCCGGCGCGCTCGCGCGGGCGCGGGTGGAGCGTATTCGTCGACGCGCTGAAGGTGCCGGCGCGCATCGGCATCCATGCGCACGAGCACGCGGCGCCGCAGCCCGTCGTGATCGACGCGCGGCTCGCGTATCGGCGCGAGCCGTCGGAGGCGAGCGGCGACGGCTGGATCGACTATGACGCATATTGCGCGCGGATCGCGTCGTTCCTCGCGCGCAAGCCGCATACGCGGCTGCTCGAGACGCTCGCGCTCGAAATCGCCGTGCTGTCGTTCGACGAGTGGCCGGCGCTCGATGCGTTGACGCTCGCGCTGCACAAGCCGAAGATCCGGCCGGGAACGAAGCGGGTCGGCGTCGAGCTCGACTGGACGCGCGGCGATTACCGGGCGTGGCGCGCGGCGAGTGAGCCGAATGGCGCGTCGTCGGGATGACGCGCGGCTCGCGAGCCGGGATTCGTTCAGGTATCCGATGGATCTGCAAGGCGAAGGCGCGGGCCGCGCGCGGCGTTCCGCGCCATTGCGAGCGACGCGAATCGTTTCTGCGAGAGGCGTGGCCGCCGATCTCGCGATGAGGCGATTCGTCAGCCGGATGGGAAGACCGATTGAAGACCGGATTGAAGATCGATGCGTGCGCCCGACGCTTCAGACGGCGGCGTCGAAGCCGTGGCGACCCACGAGGGCGCGCTGGTCCGATAAGCGGGATGCGCGCTTTCCGATGGAGGCCCTGCCGGCGGCCTGCAGCGGGGCGCATGCCCTGCCCATGCCGAATCCGGAGTGGCGTTCTCGAACGACTGCGAGGAATTGCGGCACAGGTGCGGATACCGTTGCGCGAGGCGTGACGGCGGGCGGGTGGGGCGCGTGCAGGCGAGCCGTCGGCGAAGCGGCGAACAGCGAGGCTCGGCGCTCATGCGCGACGGCGGTTGCACGCGCGCATGACGCGAGCCAGGCATGACGAGCGATGCGTGCGCCGCGCGATGCATCGCGCGGCGGCGGCTTCCAGCGTGCGTAACGAATGCATCAAACGCGGCCCGGCGTGTGCGCCGCTCACGCGCATGCGCTCAATACTCGCTCAATACTTCTTCTTCGGCGGCATCGATCGGCGAACCTGCTTGCGCAGTCGCGCGACGGCCGCGGCCTTCTTCCGCTTGCGCTCGGTGGTGGGCTTCTCATAGCTCGTCCGTGCGCGAAGCTCCTTGATCAGGCCAGTTCTTTCGATCGAGCGACGAAAACGCCGCAGTGCGACTTCTACCGGTTCATTGGGGTTGAGAACGATCGTGGTCAAGTCTGTCCTTGATGGGGGCCCGGGCAGGAAGCGTCATGCGCGATCGCGCGATGCGCTGCTTGCCGATAGCGCGTAGGCCATGAAGAGGCAACGACGGTGCGCTCATTACTTTTTCCGTCGATGATGTCGCCGCTGATCGAGGTGCGCGATGCCGTTGCAACCGGCAGGTCGGCCGGCGCGAACCGCCGCATTTCGCATGCGGCGCGAAGCATCCGTGCGCGTCGCGAAGCGGCGCGGCGACCGCCGAGTGCGTGCCGGCGATGCGGCCGAATGCACGCGATGCGGTCAGGGGCGGGATATCCGGAACACGATGGACCGGAGGCGCGACGCGGTCACTATACACGTGAATGGGTGCCCGCACGATTCAATTTCGGCTGCTCGGCTTCGAGATGCGCCGAATTGCAAGCCGAACGCGGCGGGCCGAGCGCCGGCGCGCGGGGCCGCGAGCGTACCGAAAGCGGTTGTTTGTCGGAAAAGCCTTGACCTGGCGAATCGAATCGCGTATTGTCGCGGGCAGAAGTCCTCAAGAAGTTCGATTGCTGCTCATCACTTTCCCGCCGCTCGCGCGGAATTCGTTGTCCTCTCCCTCCTTGATACTTTCTTCATGCCTGCAATAGGGCAGGATCATTTTCCATTTTTTTTAGGGATTCTTATGGATACCGGTACCGTCAAGTGGTTCAACGAGACCAAGGGTTTTGGCTTCATCACGCCGGATTCGGGCGGCGACGATCTGTTCGCGCATTTCTCCGAAATCCGCAGTGAGGGATACAAGACGCTGGCCGAGAACCAGAAGGTGAGCTTCGAGACGAAGCGGGGCCCGAAAGGCCTCCAGGCTGCCAACATCAAGCCGCTGTAAGCCGTAACGCTTCTGCGCCCGATGCCGCGATCGCGCGCATCGGGCCTGTCGGCCGGATCTTGCCGCGCCGGTTTCACGCCTCGATCTCCTCTCCTCAACGCGACGCCCGCCGATTGGCACGCGTCCGCGCTTTTCCATGAACGCCATTGCACCGCTCGAGATCGGCGGGCTCACGTTCGACGACTAAAATTAAAACGCAAATGACATCCATGACTTACCGCGGTTACGCGGTTCAATCTTTCGCCCATCGTCTGCCCGACGGTTACTTTTCCGCGAATCTGCAGCTCGAGAACGCACGGCTCGGTGACGACGACGGACGCTACAGCTTCTACGCACTGGATTATTTTCACAGCGAGGACGAGGCTGTTTGCTACTCGGCCTGCTGGGCTCGGAACTGGATCGATACGCGCGGCTGATCGCCGCATTGCGCGGCATGGCATCGCGGCGCGTCACGCCGCAGCATGCGGCATCGCCCAACGCCGATCGAGCGCCATGCTACGCGGCGCGGCGTCGATGCGGGCTGTCCGGCGGTGTCGGCGGCCGATCCGTAGCGCGGGCCATGCGCCGCGCTCATTCGCCAAAATCATTCAGATTCGTGCAGCAGATCGATGCGTTTGCATCGATCTGCTGCGCATCGAGCGGCGGTGGCGGCTGCCGGGTGTGACGCCCGGCGTGAGCGGGCGAGCCGCGCCGTCGCGCGCGTCGCCGATGCGCGGCGCATCGCGGTGCGGAGCGGGACGCTCGCGGCGGGGCCCGGAGCGTCCACGCGTAGCGACGTCACGAACACGTCTTGCCGTGCGACGCGCGGAAGCCCTTCGCCTTCGCGGCTGCTTCCGACATGTATTCGCCGTGCTTGGTCTTGCCGTAGTACTTGTCGGTTGCGCAGTGGTACACCTTGGTGTCGGTATTTACCCAAACCTGGCCGGGCGCGCCGGCAGGCGCCGCACCTTTCGTCGCAGCGGCCGGGCTGGACGCGCCCGAAGCGGCCGCCGGGGCCGACGCCGCGGCCTTCGATGCGCCGTACCACGTCTTCAGGCCCTTGTGGCCCGAGCATGCGCCTTTCTTCGATGCGCCGGAGTAGAACGAGCCGTCCTTGCAAAGGCCGGTCGTGCCGACGGGCGCGCTCGCCGGCGCTTGCGCGAAGCTGCTGATCGAGAAGCACAGGCCGGCGGCGAGTGCCGAGACAATGGCGATCGTTTTCATTTCCACTCCTGACTATTCTGGGTTGGCGCGCGCCGGAGGCGCGAGCGCGCGTGCACGCGTGACGACACGTGCGGCTTTGACGCAAAGCCTGCGCCAGTACCGTCATTAACTCGCGGGCGCCGCGCGCGGTTGACAGGCGAGCGGGCGGGCGGCCTGTCGAAAATGCAACGATGCGTGACAACGTGTCACGGTCGACCACGCGGACCGCACGCGCGCGCCAGGGCGGGCGGCGCGATCGTGAGATACTCGCCACCTGCCGCGTCGCGGCGCATAACGACGGGAGCCGCTGTGTTTGCGAGTTTTGAACCGACCCATACAGGATTTGTCGCCGAAATCGATGGCTGCCGATGCAGCATCGAAGGCGCGCCGTCGCCGATCGCCGAGCGCATCGACTGGCGTTGGACCATCGCGCAGCCCACGCCGGAGAATCCTGACGGCTCCGATCCGTACCAATACGAAGTGCTCGCGACGGGCGAAACCGTGACGCCGCTGCAGGCCGAGCAGCAGATCGTCGCATGGCTCGAAGCGCATCCGCCCGAGGACGCGTGAGCCGCACGCCCCGCCGCGCGCCGGCGGATCGGGCCATCACGGCATAGGCGTCGCGTTTCGCGGCGCTTCGGGGCACGAGCGACATTCGCCGCAAGGAAGCGCGGCGCGTCCGCGCGGACGCGCCCAGCCGAGCCCGTTCGCCGAATAGGGCTTCCCGGCGGCGCGATGCGCGCCATTGTTACACTGGCGTCAACGCTCCTTCCCCCGACGTTTGCCATGAAGCCTCGATTGCTCGTGCTGATCCCGCTGCGCGACCACGCGCATGCACACATTGCCGACGTCTTCGACATCCTCTACGCCCTCACGCCCGACCAGCGCCGCCGCGCGATCGCCGAGCGCGGCGCCGCCGTGCAGGCGGTGCTGACGAACGGCACGACGGGCCTCTTCGCCGAAGAGATCGCCTGCCTGCCGGCGCTGGAGTTCGTCGCCGCGCTGGGTGCCGGCTACGAGAACATCGCGCTCGACGATGCGCGCTCGCGCGGCATCACGGTCGTCAACGGCGCGGGCACGAACGACGATTGCGTCGCCGATCACGCGTTCGCGCTGCTGCTCGCCGCGGTGCGCGCCGTTCCGAAGCTCGATGCGGCATGCCGTGCGGGCGTGTGGCGCGATGCGCTGCCGATGCGGCCGAACATGTCCGGCAAGAAGCTCGGGATCGTCGGGCTCGGCAACATCGGGCAGAAGATCGCGCGCCGCGCGGCGGGCTTCGATCTCGAGATCGGCTATCACAACCGGCGGCCGCGCGAGGGTGCCGCGTACCGCTATTTCGCCGGGCTCGACGCGCTCGCGCACTGGGCGGACTTTCTCGTCGTCGCGACGCCGGGCGGCGCGGCGACGCACCACCTGATCGACGCGCGCATCCTCGATGCGCTCGGCGAGCGCGGCTTTCTCGTCAACGTGTCGCGCGGCAGCGTCGTCGATACGGCGGCGCTCGCCGACGCGTTGCGCGAGGGGCGCGTCGCGGGCGCGGGGCTCGACGTCTACGAAGGCGAGCCGCAGCCGCCGCGCGCGCTCGCGGCGCTCGACAGCGTCGTGCTGACGCCGCATGTGGGCGGCTGGTCGCCGGAGGCGCTCGAGCGCTCGGTGCGCCAGTTCCTCGAGAACGCGGCGCGCCATTTCGCGGGGCGGCCGGTCCTGACGCCGATCTGACGAACGACCATTCCGATACCAACCCACCAGGAGGCGCGATGTCGACCTACACGGCAGAAGTGGCATGGCAGAAGCAGGAAAGCGAGACGTTTGCGGACAACCGCTACAGCAGGAAGCACGAGTGGCGCTTCGACGGCGGCGTGCGCGTGCCGGCGTCGAGTTCGCCGCACGTGGTGCGCGTGCCGTTTTCCGATCCGACGGCGGTCGATCCGGAAGAGGCGTTCGTCGCGGCGCTGTCGAGTTGCCACATGCTCTGGTTCCTGTCGCTCGCCGCGCAGAAGCAGTTCGTCGTGACCGGCTATCGCGATGTCGCCGAAGGCACGATGGCGAAGAATGCGCAGGGCAAGGCGGCGATGACGCGCGTCGTGCTCAGGCCGCACGTGACGTTCGGCGGCGAGCGCGCGCCGACGCGCGACGATGTCGATGCGCTGCACCATGCGGCGCACGACGCTTGCTATCTCGCGAACTCGGTCAGGACCGACATCGACATCGAAGGAAGCTGGGCGCACGCGCCCGCGCGTTGAGCGCGCCAGGCATCGCGCGCTCAACGCGCGGGCCGTGCGGCGGGCCGCCCGCGGCCGGTGGCGCGTGTCGCGCATCGGGCGTAGGGCGGCGGTTGACAAGAGTCGCCGACGTGGCGGCTCGCCGCACGGCTTTGCCCGGCTCGACCCGTGTCGAGCGGCACTCCTCGGCCGGCCTGGGCGTTTTCGGCCGGCAGCCGCGCGTTGCAGAGGTCTTCGCGCGCGCTGCGCCGATGCGAGGCGGCGGTTCGCCACCGTGACCGGTCCCGGCAATACCGCCTTCCGGCCGCCGAAGGTTGCGGCCATGGTATCCGTCGCCTAATCTCCAGACATCATTTGTTCATCGCCGGCTCGCGCCAGGCGCGCCGATCGTGCCTTCGGCGCGGTCGTCCGGGCTCGCGACGGCCGGCGTCGGCAAATGCCTGAACCGGACCGGAACGCGCCGCGTCCGCCCCGCACGACGGCGCGCTTCGCGCACGACGCGCGAGCGCCCGGCGTGCGCGCCGGCGCGCGGCGAGCCGGGCGGCGGCCGCATCCCGCGATCAAGCTTGCAAACGGCTTTCTGGCAAAGACACCTCGGAGGGGGCGAGATGGCGTCGGGCATCGGGCGATTCGGGAAAAGAGCGTCGCGCTTGATCGATTTCGGTTTGTGGGCCGCCGCCGCACTGTTACTGCTGACGGCGGGCGTCGGCGCGCTCGGCACGGCCCGCCTGTCCGACAACGAGGCGGATATCCATCGCGCGAGCGAGGTGATATCGGGTCTCGAACGGCTGCTGGCGCTGGCCCGCGACATGGAGACGAGCCAGCGCGGATATATCCTCACCGGCAAGACGGACTACCTTCAGCCTTACAAGGCGGCACTGCCCGAAATCCGCAAGCAGTTCGACGCGCTCGCGACGCTCGTGCAGGGCGATGCCGTTCAGCAGCAGCGGCTCGCGACGCTGCGCATGCTGCTCGAGAAAAAGCAGCACGAGCTCGCGGCGACGATCGAGCTGCGCAAGACGGAGGGGTTCGACGCGGCGCAGGCGATCGTCTCGAGCGATGCGGGCAAGATCTTCATGGACCGCGCGCGCGTGATGGTCAACGAAATGGAGGCGACCGTCCAGCAGCAACTGAGGACGCTGCGCGATCGCGCCAGGGCGACACGCGACATCGCGATCGGCGTGGGGCTCGCGTCCGGGCTGCTCACGCTCGCCGTGTGCGTATCGTTCGGCTATGTGATGCGCCGCCTGCTGCTCGTCGAGGCGGCCGCGGCCCACGATCTGTTCGAGCAGCGCGAACTGCTGCACGTAACGCTCGCGAGCATCGGCGACGGCGTGATCGCGACGGACGTCGGCGGCCGCATCACGTTCTTCAACCGGGTCGCCGAGGAGATGACGGCGCTTTGCGCCGATGCCGTCGTCGGTCAGCCGATCGAGCGGGTGCTGATGTTCCGGCACGCGACGACGCAGCGGGTGATCGACAATCCGGCGCGCGTCGCGGTCGAGCGCAGGCGCACCGCGAGCTTGCCTGCCCATACGCGCTTCGTCGGCCGCAGCGGCGGGGAGCTGCCGGTGGACGGCAACGCCGCACCGACGTTCGACGCGAACGGCAAGCTCGTCGGCGCGGTGCTCATCGTGCGCGACGTGTCGGAGCGCGAGCGGGCCGAGGAGCGATTCCGGCTCGCCGTCGAGGCCGCGCCGACCGCGATGATCATGGTGGGGCGCGACGGCAGGATCGTGCTCGTCAATTCGCAGGCCGAGAAATTGTTCGGGTACGCGCGCGGCGACATGATCGGGCACGGCATCGACATGCTGGTACCCGAGCGTTTTCGTGCGGGGCATTGGGCGCACCGCGACGCGTTCTTCGGCAACCCGGACGCGCGGCCGATGGGCGAGGGGCGGGACCTGTTCGGTTTGCGCCGCGACGGCAGCGAGTTTCCGGTCGAGATCGGCCTGAATCCGATCACGACCTCGGAGGGCGCGTTCGTGCTGTGCTCGATCGCCGACATCACCGCGCGCAAGCGCGCGGAACTCGAGCTGCGCCGCAGAAGCGAGGAGCTTGCGCGCTCGAATCAGGATCTCGAGCAGTTCGCCTACGTCGCGTCTCACGATCTGCAGGAGCCGTTGCGCGCGGTCGCGGGGCCCCTGCAATTGCTGCAGCGGCGATACCAGGGGCAGCTCGACGCGCGGGCCGACGAGTTCATCGGGCACGCGGTGGATGGCGCGACGAGAATGCAGTCGCTGATCGACGACCTGCTCAGCTATTCGCGCGTCGGGCGGCTCGAGGACGCGCGCCGGCCGGTCGACTGCGAGCACGTGCTGGACGAGGCGCTGCGCAACCTGAGCGCGGCGATTCGCGAATCCGGCGCGCAGGTCACGCACGATCCGCTGCCGACCGTGCATGGCATCGAGGCACAGCTCGTGCTGCTGTTCCAGAATCTGATCGGCAACGCGATCAAGTTTCGCGGCAAGGACCGCGTCGCGCGGATTCATCTGGAAGCGCACACGCGCGACGACGCATGGCTGTTGCGCGTGCGCGACAACGGCATCGGGATCGATCCGCAGTATTTCGAGCGCATCTTCCTGATTTTCCAGCGGCTGCACACGCGGCGCGAATATCCGGGAACGGGGCTTGGGCTCGCGCTGTGCAAGCGGATCGTCGAGCACCACGGCGGCCGCATCTTCGTCGAGTCCGAGCCGGGGCAGGGTACGACGTTTTCGTTTACGCTGTCCAGGCCGGGTGCCGATGAAACGCGTTGGCCGCGCGATCCGAGGGAGTGAGCGATGATTGCCGATGAGCGAGGAAATTTCGTCGAGATCCTGCTGGTCGAGGACAGCCCGACCGACGTGATGATGACCAAGGAGGCGCTCGAATACTACAAGGTGCTCAATCCGCTGAACGTCGTCGAGGACGGCGTCGCGGCGATGGCGTACCTGAGGCGCGAAGGGCCCTACGCCGGTGCGCGTCGGCCGGGCCTCATCATTCTCGATCTGAACCTGCCGAGAAAGAGCGGCCGCGAAGTGCTGCAGGAGCTGAAGCTCGATCCGGAGCTCAGCACGATTCCGGTCGTGATTCTCACGACGTCGAAATCGGAGGAGGACGTCGCGCGATCGTACGGACTCCATGCGAACTGCTATATCACGAAGCCCGTCGATTTCGCGAAATTCACGGACGTCGTGCACAGCATCAACGAATTCTGGCTCAGCGTCGTCACGTTGCCGCCCGCCAAGTCATGAGTTCGCCGTCGAAAAACGTCGAGATCCTGCTGGTCGAGGACAGCGTGACCGATGCACTGCTCATCGGCGAGGCGCTGATCGACGTGACGGAGTTCGCGCCGCACGTGGTCAACGCCGAGCTGCTGTCGGCGGCGCTCGAATGCACGAAACGCGCGCACTTCGATGTGGTGCTGCTCGATCTCGGCTTGCCCGACGCGCACGGGCTCGATACGTTCCGCCAGTTTCATCGGCAGGTGCCCGACGTTCCGGTGCTCGTGCTGACGGGGCTCGACGACCTGTCCGTCGGGCTGCAGGCGATTCAGGAGGGCGCGCAGGACTATCTGCTGAAAAAGCGCGTCGAGACGCCGTTGCTGAGCCGGGCGATACGTTATGCGATGGAGCGGCACCGCGTCGCCGCGGCGCTCGCGGCGAGCGAGGAGCGCTTCCAGCTCGCGGTCAGCGGCGCGAGCGCGGGGCTGTGGGACTGGAATCCGAAGACGGGCGCGATGTACCTGTCGCCGCACTTCAAGAAGATCATGGGCTACGAGGACCATGAGCTGCCCGACGAGATCACCGGGCATCGGGAATCGATTCATCCGGACGACCTGAAGCGCGTGCTCGACGCGCTGAAGGCGCACCTCGAGCATCGCGACACGTACGACGTCGAATACCGGGTGCGCACGCGCTCGGGCGATTACCGCTGGATCCAGTCGCGCGGCCAGGCGCTGTGGAACAGCGCGGGCGAGCCGTACCGGATGGTCGGCTGGATCATGGACGTCACCGATCGCAAGCGCGACGAGGACGCGCTGCGGGTGTCGCGCGAGGAGCTGCGCCGCCTGTCCGCGCACATCCAGAGCATTCGGGAAGAAGAGAAAACGCGCATCGCGCGGGAATTGCACGACGATCTCGGCCAGCAACTGACGGCGCTGAAGATGGCCGTCACGCTCGTCGACAACGAACTGAAGGACGCGGGCTGGGCCTCGCGCACGAGCCGTTTGCCGAACGTCTATGCGTTGATCGGCCAGTTGCTGGACTCGGTGCGGCGGATTGCGGCGGACCTGCGCCCCGTGATGCTCGACGATCTCGGGCTGATGGCGGCGATCGAATGGCTGACGCACGAGTTCGTCGAGCGATACCGGATTCCGGTGACGAGCCGCATCGAAGCCGACGACATCGCGTTCACCCGCGGCAGCGCGACCGAAGTGTTCCGCATCGTGCAGGAGGCGCTGACCAATGTCGCGCGGCATTCGGAGGCGACCGAAGTCACGCTCGACATCATTCGCGACGAGCCGAACTGCATCGTGCGGATCGCCGATAACGGTTGCGGCACCGCGCGCGATACGCGTCCGAACCGGCACTCGCTCGGCCTGCTCGGCATGCGCGAGCGCGCGGCGCGCCTCGGCGGCGAGATCCGGATCGACACCGCGCCCGGCCGGGGCTTCGCGTTGACGGCGACGCTGCCGCTTGCCGTGATCGAGGCGGCCGATTCGGCCTGACGGCGCCGCATCGGCAGCGGCGCGGCATCGGCTACGGCGATTCGCGGGCGACGGCGTCGACGCCGGCGTTGCCGCGGCGCTCAGTTCGCCGCCGCGCCCGCGGGATCGCGCGCATCGTCGTCGGCGGCATGCGTCGACGCGAGCGCCTCGAGCGCCAGGCCTTGGGTCTCGATTCCCAGCACGCCCACCGCCAGTGCCGCGACGACGAACGACAGCGCGCCGAGCGTGAACACGCCCCCTTGTCCGAATACGGGCAGCACGATGCCGACCGCGTACGGCCCGATCAGCGAGCCGACCCGCCCGATCGCCGACGCGAAACCCGAGCCGGTTGCGCGCGCGCCCGTGCCGTAGAGCTCCGGCGTGTACGTGTAGAGCACCGCCCACATCCCGAACAGGAAGAACTGCATCGCGAGTCCGGTGCCGACGAGCAGCGTCACGCTGCCGCCGAACAGCGCGCTCTGGCCGTACACGTAGGCCATCGCGCCCCCGCCGACGAGCGACGCGATGCAGGTCGGCTTGCGGCCCCAGCGCTCGACGAGCCACGCCGCGCACAGGAAGCCCGGAATGCCGCCGAGCGAGATCAGCACCGTATAGAACACGGATTGCGTGACGGCGAAGCCGGCTTGCTGCAGGAGCGCGCCGAGCCACGACGTGAGCCCGTAGAAACCGAGCAGCGCGAAAAACCACAGCAGCCAGACCATCGTCGTGCGGCGGCGGTAGGCGGCGCTCCAGATCTCGCCGAACGCACCGCGGCCCTGCGCGCAAGCCGGCTCGGCAAGCCGCGACGGCGCGGGCAGGCTCGCCACGCGCGCGGACTTCATGACCTTTGCCTCGACGTGCGCGAGCACGCGCCCGGCCTCGGCGAGCCGGCCGCGATGCTCGAGCCAGCGCGGCGATTCCGGCACGAGCCGGCGCACGACGAGCACGAACACGGCGGGCAGCTCGAGCAGCGCGAACACGGTGCGCCAGCCGAACAGCGGCAGCACGAAGTACGACACGACGCCGGCGGTGATGAAGCCGAGCGGCCAGAAGCCGTCCATCAGCGCGATCAGCCGGCCGCGCTTCGCGGCGGGAACGAACTCGGACAGCAGCGTTTGCGCGACCGGAAATTCCATCCCCATGCCGATGCCGAGCAGCACGCGATAGACGATCAGCGCGTCGACGCTCTGCGCGGTCGAGCACAGGTACGACGCCGCGCCCCATAGCACCATGCTCCACTGGAAGACGGGCCGCCGGCCGAAGCGGTCCGCGAGCAGCCCCGCGACCGCCGCGCCGAGCACCATGCCGAAGAAGCTCGCGCTCGCGACGAGGCCGGCTGTCGCCGTCGACAGGCCGAACTCCCGCTTGATGGAGCCGAGCACGAAAGTCATCGTGCCGAGGTCGACCGAATCGAAGAAGAACGCGATCGCGATGATCACGAAGATGAGCTTGTGGTATCCGGAAAACGGCAATCGTTCGAGGCGGGCGGCGGCGCTGGCGCGTGCGGCGCGCGACGGGACGGCGGGAGCGGCTGGCATGGCGGTCTCTGGTCGGAAGGCGGCCCCGCGCGGGATGCGCGGGGCGTGGCTTGCTCAGTAGACTTGACCATTATTCGCCGCCATAGAAGGAAAGCGGCATGCGGTTGGAACGGGCGCGCCATCGACGGGGGCGGCGCGCCCGGTTTGCGGCGGCGCGCCTGGGAAGCGACGCGCCGGGCGCCTGCCGGCCGGCGCGTCGGCGCGCGCCGGGCCGCCGATCGGGCTTACGCGAGTGCTCGCCGCGTCGTCTGGTTCGCGCTCGACCGGTAGTCGGTCATCGACGCCTGCAGCTCGCGCAGAATCGCGTGTGCGCCGGCGTCGGCGGGCGCGTCGTGAAAACGCGCGATCCATTGACGCAGCCACAGCGGGCTCGCGGCGAGGTAGCGGCGAATCGAATGGCCGTCGTCGAGCCGCGCATGATCGTCGAGCAGGAACACGCCCGTGAGCCGCGCGACGACCTTGCCCTGCCGGCCTTCCTGCCAGACCGGCGTCGCGTGATCGTAGCGATAGTCGGCGGGCTGCGTGTGCACGAGGCAGTGCTGCAGCACGTCCGCATGCTCGCCCGGCTGGATCAAGTAATGGCGGCTCGTCGTGCCGGCGAGGCTGCGCACGTCGTTGAACGCGGTCACGTCGACGACCGAGGTGCCGAGCCAGTCGAGGTGGATGTCCGCGGCGGAGCCGAACGACACCAGCAGCGCGCGATCGAAGAACGCGCGGAGTTCGTCGGCCGTGAGGCCGAGCCGTTCGCCGTCGCGGCATGCCTGCACGTCGAGCTGCTGCGCGGTGGCGATCCCCGAGCTGTGCGCGAAGCACTTGAGAAACGGCAGCCGCTCGATCTGCTCGGCCTTGATGCGGCGCGCGCGCGAACCGTCCTGATACAGCGGGAAGCCGGCCGTGTCCCGGCGCACCAGTTGCCGCTCGTTGTATGCGAGCTTGGCGGGCTTGTCGACGAGGCGCGGCAGGATCAGCCGCTCGTAGATCAGTTGCGACTCCTCGCTGAAGTAGATGCCCGACGGATCCACGTTCAGCGCAAAGCGGTTGTGCAGCATGCTGGCTTCGATCACCGTTTCGCCGTCGTCGCGGCGGCCCGAATGCGTGATCGCGAGCAGGCGCAGCGGCGTGTCGCGGTGCGTCTGCCGCGACGGGCGCAGCGTCGGATCGGCGGCGATCTGCGCGACGAAGCCGTGGAACAGCTGCGCCATCCCGTTCGCCAGCTTGAGGCCGAGCGGGTAGTTGGTGGTCGGCGTGCTCGGCAGCACGACCCAGTCGACGCCGTCGATCGCGGCTGTCAGCGCGTCGGGCGCGATATCGCGGCGCACGGGCGGCTCGCTTGCGTTCGCCGAGGTCTCGAGCACGGTCCACACGGGGCCGCATGTCTTGCGCGACGCATTCGAGCGCTCGCGCAACTCGAGCGTGAGCTCGCGCAGCGCGTGATAGAGCAGCGCCATCGTCGCGCTGTAGCGCGGGCTCTGGCGCAAGCCGAGATTGACGACATTGCTGTAGTCGCCGTTGTAGCGGCAAGGAATTCCCACCAGATATTCGAGGCAGCGCAGCGGCAGCGGCTTGAACTGGTCGACGCGCACGCTGTAGCTCGCGTGCTCGCGCGTCACGGTCTTGCCCGGGCGCGCGTAGTCCTCGAGCGCGCGGTCGTACGCATCGATCGAATAGCCGCGCGGCACGAGCAGCTCGCGCGCGAAGTTCAGCGCCTGCGGAACCTGAATGTAGCGCGCGACCAGATACTCGTGGTCCTCGTAGCGATCGAGTTCTTCGACGAACGAGCGGATCGTCACGCCGAAGCTGCGCGCGGCCGTCAGTACGTGCTCGGCGAGCGCGGCGGGGTCCGCCGGCAGCGCTTCGGCGCTCGCGAGGTGGGTGGCGAGTCGATCCTCGACCTTGCGGTACGTGTCGACGATCGGCCGCAGCGCGTCGAGGATCGTGTCGGCCGAGACGAGCCGCTCGTCGGCCGGATAATGCGCGAGCGCGGCTTCGGCTTGACGGAACAGCGCGACGTCGGGCCGCGACATGCCGAGTTCGTCGCGCAGCGCTTCGGCGTCGACGATGCCGATGCCGCGGCGCTCGAGCTCGAGCCGCAGCCAGCGCACCTGATCGCCGGTGCCGCACGCCTTGCGCACGCCGCCCGGCACGCGCGCGTCGAAGACGTTCAGCGCGTCCTCGAGCCCGACGCGAATGCCGTCGAGATCGAGCGCGATCGCCACGTCGACGAGCAGCGCCTGGAACGGGCCCGGCAGCAGCAGCGAGATCTTGCACGACGGGAAGTTGTCGCGCAGCTTGTCGACGGTCGGGCGCAACTGCGTCGCGGCGAGCTCGACGGCCTTCTCGTGCGCGTCGTCGGTGCCCGCCTGCAGCAGCTTCGCGATCGCCTTGCGGGTGGGCACGTCGATCAGCGAATCGTCGCTCGTGTCGCCGCTCACGGGATCGCGGTGGTATTGGTCGACCGCGGCGACGAGCATGAACAGCACCGGAACGCCGGCCTTCACGAGCGGCGATTGATAGAGCGTGACCGAGTTCTCGACGATCGTATGGTTGAACACCTCGATCTCGGGCCGTACGCCGACTTCCGCGAAGTGAGCGAGTTGATCCGCGAGGAACGCGTTCGGATTGTCGTAGCCGCCGCCCGCCTGGAACACGACGGGGCCGGGGCTGAACGATGCGACGTCGGGCGCGAGCTGCGCGTGGCCGTAGCGCTTCAGGTGCGCACGCCGCAGCGGGCTTTGCGACGCGCGGCGATCGCCGCGCGCGCTCGTCGACAGGTTCAGGATGGCGGATGGTTCCAGATCGAGCATCGTCGGCACGATTCGGTCGTAATCGTCGAGCACGATGTGATTGCGCTGCGAGCCGATGCCGATCGGCGTGTTCAGCCCCGGGATCGCGAGCGTGGCCTGATCGTCGGTCGCGCGCGTGTGCAGGTGGACCACCGCGGCGCCTTCGCGCAGCGCCTCGCGCGATGCGTCGACGATGCCGTCCGCGGTGATCGGCAGATAGGGCGAGCGCGCCTTGCCCGGCTGCCAGTAGCCGGCGCCGCACACGCGCCAGCCGTTGTCGAACAGCGATTCGAGCACGGCCGCTTTGTCGGCGCGCATTCGTTCGACGAAGTCCGGCGACAGATAGGAGTGGATTCGTTCGTGCGTCCAGGTCAGGCTGCCGTCTTCGGTGGCGGTCCAGCCGAACGTCGTGAGCTGCAGGACGATCTGGCGGACCAGATCGACCGACGATAGCCGCTCGAGCGTGGTGCGCGTGATCAGCGGCGGCTGCGCGAGCGACGGCGAGGTCTGCGTGCGATGCCAGACCGTGCCGCACGGTGTCCAGCCGGTGTTGCGCAGCGCATCCTGCACGGACGCCGACGCTTGCGCGCCGTCGTAATCGGTCAGATCGATCGGCGCGTCGTAGCCGTATTCGCGCACGATGCCGCCTGCGGGCACAGCCTCCCATCCGTTGGCCTCGAGGGCCTGGGTCGTCGCCTCGCGCGCGTCGGCGGGCAGCAGCTCAAGCAATGCGTGCGGGATGAACTTCGGCTCCAGCGGATCGAGGAACTTCGGGACAGCGCCGACGGGCGCCGCGGTGATGTAGAAGGTCTTGACCATGATCGTCCTGAATTACGTTAAAAAGTGATCCTAAATAATCTAGATCGGATACGACATTTCATGGCGCCGCTGAATCGCCGGCCCCGGGCATCTGGTGTTTCGCCGGAAACCGGATCGACAAAACGGCTGGCCCGCATGGATGCGGAAGGCACTTGCCGATCGGCTGTAATGTGCCTTGCAGTCATCTTACAATAAAATTACGACGATTTATAAAAATAATTATGTGTTGATGTTGACGAAATTAAAATGCGCGTAATTTCAACGACTGTTAACTAATCTGGCTTGTTTGTTTCAGGTTGGGCGGGCGCGTAGCCGAGGTGCGGTGTTGCGGGGGAGGTTCGGCGCGATTTTTATCTCGGAGACGGGCTTCCGTATCACGATAAAGAAGGGTGCGATCTTTTATAAGAATGAAAATCAGGGGTTGGGATTAATCTGATTCGATGTCTTTTATTTTGTGGGAGGCGATATATGCAAGTTTCGCTCCGGAAAATGCATATTGCGCCGTGTCGTGTTTCGAGCGATTCGATGCATATCGATTGCATTATTGAAGACGGGGTGGCGGAGGCCGTCGCGAAGCGATTCCCCGCCGCAGCGGCGGAGATGGCGCTCGAGCGGGTAACGCGAGTGACGATGCGTCTGCGCGGCGTGACGGCTGTCGGGCGATCGTTGCGCGGTGCGATGATCGGAGCGGGGGCGTGGCGATATCGGCCGCTGCCGCCGCCGATCGCCCGCACGGCAGAGGCGAGCGGCCCGCGTGCGCGTCGCTCGTAACGTACCGGGGTTGTTTCGGGTTGGCGGCCGTGTGGCGCTAGGCTACCGGTGCGGCTGCGCGCTTGCGTCGCGAAAGGGTTTGCCGGCGGCGGGAATCCCGCAATGCGGCGCGCGCGGTGCGTGAGGACGGGAGCGCTGCGTTGCCGTTGTCTACGTCGAAACGCCGTGGCCGCGGCTGAACAACGGCACGTGCGCGGTTTCGGCGGGAGAGGCCGGGCATGCGCGTCGCACATGCCGGCCCCGTTGGCTCCGGCTCGCCTGAGCGAGCGCTCGGCGCCACGTATCGCGCCGGCCGCGGCCGGTTGGTTCTATACGACGGCGGGCGCCCGCGCGGGCTTGCCGCCGCGCGCGGGCGCGCCGTTCGCGACGTAGTATTGCGCGTTCGAGCGTTCGAGCGGCTTGTGCTTGCGGATCCGGTCGGCGATCTTCTCGGCGATCATGATCGTCGGTGCGTTCAGATTGCCGGTCGTGATGATCGGCATGATCGACGCGTCGACGACCCGCAATCCGTCGATCCCGTGCACGCGGCCTTCGTTGTCGACCACCGCCATGTCGTCGTAGCCCATCTTGCACGAGCATGACGGATGGAATGCCGTTTCTGCGCGCGCGCGTACGAACGTATCGAGCTCGTTGTCGCTTTTCAGATCCGCGCCCGGGTTCAGCTCGCGGCCGCGGAAGCGGTCGAGCGCGGGCTGCCGCATGATCTCGCGCGTCGCGCGGATCGCGTCGCGGAACTCGCGCCAGTCGAGCGCCTCGGCCATGTAATTGAACAGGATGCTCGGATGCGCGTGCGGGTCGCGCGACTTCAGCTTCACGCGCCCGCAGCTCGGCGAGCGCATCGAGCCGACGTGCGCCTGGAAGCCGTGCATCTCGATCGCGTTCGAGCCGTTGTAATTGATCGCGACGGGCAGGAAGTGATATTGGATGTTCGGCCACGGATCGTCGTCGCGGGTGCGAATGAAGCCGCCCGCCTCGAAGTGGTTGCTCGCGCCGAGCCCGGTGCCGTTGAGCATCCATTCGAGGCCGATCTTCGGCTGGTTCCACCACTTGAGCGCCGGATATAGCGATACCGGCTCCTTGCATTCGAACTGGATGTACATCTCCAGGTGATCCTGCAGATTGCGGCCGACGCCGGGCAGGTCGAGCACGACCGGAATGTCGAGCTCGCGCAGCCATTCGCCGGGGCCGACGCCCGAGCGCTGCAGCAGTTGCGGCGATGCGATCGCGCCGCTGCACACGAGCACTTCGCGGCGCGCGTGCGCGGTGACGCGCGCGCTGCCGTGCAGGAACGTGACGCCCGTTGCGCGCTTGCCGGAGAACAGGATGCGATCGGCAAGCGCGTGCGTGACGATTTCGAGATTCGGCCGCGCGCGCGCCTGGTCGAGATAGCCGCGCGCGGTCGAGGCCCGGCGGCCGCGCGGCGTGACCGTGCGGTCCATCGGGCCGAAGCCTTCCTGCTGATAGCCGTTGAGATCGTCGGTGCGCGGATAGCCGGCCTGCACGCCGGCCTCGACCATCGCCTCGAACAGCGGATTCACGCCGGGCTTGCTCGTCGTCACGGAGACCGGGCCGTCACCGCCGTGATAGTCGTTCGGGCCGACGTCGCGCGTCTCGGCCTTCCTGAAGTACGGCAGGCAATCGAGATACGCCCAGTCCTCGAGCCCCTTGTGCGTCGCCCAGTTGTCGTAATCGAGCGCATTGCCGCGGATGTAGCACATCCCATTGATCAGCGACGAGCCGCCGAGCCCCTTGCCGCGCCCGCATTCCATCCGGCGGTGGTTCATGTGCGGCTCGGGATCGGTTTCGTACGCCCAGTTGTAGCGGCGGCCTTGCAGCGGGTAGGCGAGCGCCGCCGGCATCTGCGTGCGGAAGTCGAAACGGTAGTCGGGGCCGCCCGCCTCGAGGAGCAGCACGGTGACGCCCGGATCCTCGGTGAGGCGCGTCGCGAGCACGTTGCCCGCGGAGCCGGCGCCGCAGATGATGTAGTCGAATTCGCGTGTCGTCATCGTTGCGTTCTCCTGATGCTTAGAACACCGGTTGATAGCGGCCGAGCTCGACCTGCACCGATTTGATTCGAGTGTAGTGCTCGAGCGTCGTGATGCCGTTCTCGCGTCCGACGCCGGATTGCTTATACCCGCCAACCGGCATCTCGGCGGGCGATTCGCCCCACGTGTTGATCCAGCAGATGCCGGCTTCGAGGCGATGGATCGCGCGGTGCGCGCGCGACAGGTTCTCGGTGACGACGCCCGCCGCGAGGCCGTAGTCGGTCGCGTTCGCGCGCGCGATCGCTTCGTCTTCCGTTTCGAACGACAGGATGCTCATCACCGGCCCGAAAATCTCTTCGCGGACGATCCTCATGTCGTCGCGGCAATCGCCGAACACGGTCGGCGCAACGTACTGGCCGCTCGCGAAGTGATCGTTCACGAGGCGCGCGCCGCCCGCGAGCAGCTTCGCGCCTTCGGCCTTGCCGCTGTCGATGTAGCCGAGCACCTTGTCGAGCTGGGCGGCGCTCGCGAGCGGTCCGAAATTCGTGTCGGGATCCGAAGGTTTGCCGGCCCGAATCCGTGCGACGCGCGCGAGCACGCGCTCGACGAACGCGTCCTTCACCGCTTGCTGGACGAACACGCGCGTGCCGTTCGTGCACACCTGGCCCGCGCTGAAGAAGTTCGCGGTGACGGCGATGTCGGCCGCGCGGTCGAGATCGGCGTCGTCGAACACGATGAGCGGCGATTTGCCGCCCAGTTCCATCGTCACTTCCTTCAGCGACGATGCGCCCGCGAGCGACATCACCTTCTTGCCGGTTTCGACGCCGCCCGTAAACGACACCTTCGCGATGCCCGGGTGCGCGCTGAGCAGCGCGCCGACCGAGCCGTCGCCCTGCACGACGTTGAACACGCCGGCGGGCACTCCCGCCTCGGTGTAGATCTCCGCGAGCTTGAGCGCGGACAGCGGCGTGACTTCGCTCGGCTTGAAGATCATCGCGTTGCCGGCGGCGAGCGCGGGCGCGCTCTTCCAGCAGGCGATCTGGATCGGGTAGTTCCATGCGCCGATGCCCGCGCACACGCCGAGCGGCTCGCGCCGCGTGTAGACGAACGATTCCGGGCGCAGCGGCACCTGCAGACCTTCGATCGCGGTCGCGAGGCCCGCGTAGTACTCGATCACGTCGGCGCCCGTGACGATATCGACGGCGCGCGTTTCCGCGATCGGCTTGCCCGTGTCGCGCATCTCGAGCTCGGCGAGCGCGTCGTTGCGCTCGCGCAGCAATTCGACCGCGCGACGCAGGATGCGCGAGCGCTGCATCGCGGTCATCGCGGCCCATTCGCGCTGGCCTTCGCGCGCGGATGCGACCGCGCGGTCGACATCGTCGGCGCTCGCCTGCTGAACGCGCGCGAGCAATTCGCCCGTCGCGGGATCGAACGTATCGAACGTCTTGCCGCTCGTGGCGTCGGCGTGGGCGCCGGCGATGTAAAGGCGCTGCAGACCGTATACGGACATGGGGATCTCCTTGTGTCGGCGAGGGAGTGGGCGCGCGGCGCGTTACACGCGCGGCGCGAGCAACTGGTCGATGTAATCGTTGGCGAGCTTCAGGGCCGCCTTCGTGTCGAGCGGTTTGCCCGCCAGCGCGCCGCGCAGCCACAGGCCGTCGATCAACGCGGCGAGGCCGCTTGCGGCTTCGCGGGCGCGCGCGCGGGGCAGCGTCTTGGCGAACTCCGCGCACAGATTCGAATGGAGCCGCCGCGTGTTGACGCGCTGCAGGCGTCTTAGCGTCGGCTCGTGCATGCTCTGCGACCAGAACGCGAGCCACGTCTTCATCACGGGCGCGCTGATCTGCGTGTCGTCGAAATTGGCGGCGACGACGGCGCGCAGGCGCGCGCGCGGCGCATCGGACGCGGCCGCGCGGCGGCGCGTCGTCGCGGCCCACAGGTCGCGCAGCACGTGGCGCATCGTTGCTTCGAGCAGGCCGTCCTTGTCGCCGAAGTAGTGGCTGACGATGCCGGTCGAGATGTTCGCGCGCTGCGCGACGGACGCGAGCGTCGTGCCGGGCAGGCCTGCCTCGTCGATGGAGCGCAGCGTCGCGTCGATCAATTGGGCGCGGCGGATTTCGCGCATTCCGAGTTTGGGCATCGGGGAGCCTTCATTGAGCACGGCGGGTGGCGAAGTCCGAAGGATAGCGGTTTTTTATTGATCGTTCAATCAATAAAAAGTAGGAGGCGATCGCATCGGGCGGGCTTTGCGAGGTGGCCGGCGGGTCGGGCTCGGCGCGCGGCGGGGCGTGGGCGGAGCGTCGCGGCGGCGGGCGGTTAATCCGCGGTATTGTGAAGGTTGTTTGAAAGAGTGTTGATTTTGTTTAAAACGTTTTAATCGGAAATCGCGGAATTTGGGATTCGTGTTAGAGGCGCCGGAAATGAAGGATTGACCTGCCCCCTACAAACAGGGCCAGCCGGAGTCTAGTAAAGTTCGTTTTCGGAGAAGAAGACGAACATGAAGAAGCGCTTTACGGAACAGCAAATCATCGGGTTTCTGAAGGAAGCCGAGGCCGGTATGCCGGTCAAGGAACTGTGCAGGAAGCATGGGTTCAGTGACGCGTCGTTCTACACCTGGCGCGCGAAGTTCGGCGGCATGGAAGTCTCGGAAGCCCGCCGGCTCAAGGGCCTCGAGGTGGAGAATGCCCGACTGAAGAAACTGCTGGCCGAAGCAATGCTCGATATGGAAGCGTTGAAGGTTGTCGTCAAGGGAAAGCCCTGAGCCCGCAAGCCAAACGCGAAGCAGTGTTGGCGATTCGGGAGAAGGTCAACATCTCCGAGCGCCGCGCCTGCCGGCTTGTCGGGCTTTCTCGCAGCGTGCTGCATTACGACGCGAAGCCGGACCACGAGAATGAGGTGCTCGCGGCGCGTCTGGTGAAGTTGGCGCACGAACGTCGTCGATTCGGCTACCGCCGACTGCACGCCCTGGTGGAACGCGAAGGCACGCACGCCAATCACAAGCGCATCTATCGCCTGTACCGTGAGGCAGGGCTGGCTGTGCGGCGCCGTCGCAAGCGCCACGGCGTCATGATTGAGCGCGAGCAACTGGCATTGCCGGGCGCACCCAACGAGGTATGGTCAATCGATTTCGTGATGGATGCGCTTTCCAACGGCCGGCGCGTGAAGTGCCTGACCGTCGTCGACGATTTCACGAAAGAGGCTGTCGACATCGTCGTCGACCATGGCATCTCAGGTTTGTATGTCGCTCGGGCATTGGACCGTGCAGCTCGCTTCCGTGGCTATCCCAAGGCGGTGCGAACAGACCAGGGACCCGAATTTACGAGCCGCGCGCTTGACCAGTGGGCGTATGCGAACGGCGTCACGCTGAAGTTGATTCAGGCGGGCAAGCCCACGCAGAATGCGTACATCGAATCGTTCAACGGCAAGTTCCGCGACGAATGCCTTAACGAGCACTGGTTCACGACGCTCGCGCACGCTCGGGCAGTCATCGCGGCATGGCGTCAGGACTACAACGAGCAAAGGCCGCACAGCGCACTGAACTACCTTGCGCCGTCAGAGTTTGCGGCGAAACATCGGGCAACCGCGGACGCTCCTGCCGCTTTCCAGGAGTTGGTTTAAAGGGACTTTGCTAGAAGCCCATTGGCCCTATCGAAGGGGGCAGGTCACCGTCACGGCGCGCGCGAGGCAGGGCGGGCAGATCGCGCGGGAGGGCGGGCGGCTACGTGGAGGCGTCCATCAAGGGCGCGGGATCAGCTCATTAGCCGAGCAGATGCGGGAGATACGCCATGCCTATCGAGAAACAGGTCGTAGCGCTGCCGAGTGGCTTGAAGGTCCACGTCGAGCGTCATGTGTTCGATCCGGCCTTCGAGACGGTCATCCTCGTGAACGGCGCGCTGGCGACGACCGCGTCGTTCGGCCAGACGATTCGCTATCTGGGCGAACGCGTGAACGCGGTGTGCTTCGACTTGCCGTATGCGGGCCAGTCGCGCCAGCACAATCCGGGCGAGTACATTCTGACGAAGGACGACGAGGTGGAGATTCTGCTGCACCTGGCCGAGCGGTTCGAGCCGAGCTTGCTGCTGTCGGTGTCGTGGGGCGGGGTGGCGTCGCTGTTCGCGCTGGCGCGGGGGTGCGCGAGCGTGCGGCGGGCGGTGATCGCGTCGTTCTCGCCGTTCCTGAACGACGCGATGACGGACTACGTGACGCGCGCGCGCGACCACATCGCGGCGGGCGAGAACCTGAAGGCCGCGCAGTTGCTGAACGACACGGTGGGGCGCTACCTGCCGCGGATCATGAAGCTGTACAACTACCGGTATCTGACGAAGCTGCCGCGCAACGAGCAGGATCAGGTGGCGTTCCACGTCGACCAGATCCTGGCGATGCAGCCGGAGCAGTATCTGCCGGAGTTCCGCCAGATCGGCTGCGCGGTGAAGTTCATCAACGGCGAGCTGGACGAGTACACGGCGGCGTCGGACGTGCGGCGGCTGGCGGCCTACGTGCGGCGTGCGGAGTTCGCGACGATCCGGCAGGCGGGGCACTTCCTGGACCTCGAAGGGCGCCAGCAGCAGGAGCAGGTGCGCGCGGCGGTCCTGGGTTTCTTCGCCGACGAGCGCGCGAGCGCGGCACGCGACGCCGCACAGGACGAGACGCTCGCGCCGCTGGGGCAACTGCCGGCGCTGTCGTAGCGGCGTGCATCGGCCGCGGCGTGCGGGCGCTCGGGGCTCCTTCAACCAGGCGGCAACCAGGCGGGCAAGTGCGGGGCGCGCGGGCATGACGCCCGGCGCGCGCGACGAAGCGGTGTGCATCCCGGCGGGGCGCATCCCGGCCGGCGGTGGACGATCCGGTTCGAACAGGGACTGCGGCGAACGGCGCCGGCGACTGCCGCGCGGAAGGGAATGACGAGGCGATGGCTAAGGTAATCGTGACGGCGATCGGGTCGGCGGGGGACGTGCACCCGCTGCTGGGGGTGAGCCGGGCGCTGGCCGCGCGCGGCCACGATGTGGTGTTCTGCACGCATGCGCCGTTCGAGGCGGCGGTGCGCGCGAGCGGCTTCGCGTTCGTGCCGGTGGGCACGGCCGAGGCGTATGCGCAGGCGATGGCGGACCCGGCGCTGTGGGATCCGCGCACGTCGTTCCGGACGCTGTGGCGGGTGATCGCGCCGGTGCTGCGGCCGCACTTCGATACGCTGCGCGCGCTGAGCGACGCGGACACGGTGCTGGTGGGCACGCTGTGGGCGTTCTCGGCGCGGCTGATGCAGGAGCGCTTCGGCGCGCGCTACGTGTCGGTGCAGGTGTCGCCGTCGACGCTGCTGTCGGCGCACGCGCCGCCGACGCACAAGCGGCTGACGATCCCGAAGGGACTGCCGCTGGCGGTGAAGGCGGGGCTGATGACGTTGATCGAGCGGCAGGTGCTGGACCGGGTGCGCGGCCCGGAGCTGAACGCGGCGCGGCGGGCGCTGGGGCTGGCGCCGGCCCGGCGGATCCTGGGGCGGTGGCTGCATTCGACGGACGGGGTGCTGTGCCTGTTTCCGTCGTGGTTCGCGCCGGCGCAGCCGGACTGGCCGGCGAATCACCTGCAAAGCGGGTTTGCGCTGTTCAACGACGTGGGGCCGGTGCCGGCGGATGCGGAGCTGGACGCGTTCGTCGCGTCGGGCGAGGCGCCGGTGGTGTTCACGGCGGGCTCGACGCTGGTGGACGGGCGCGCGTACGAGCGGGCGGTGACGCAGGTGCTGCGGGCGACGGGCGTGCGGGGGATCCTGCTCGCGCCGGACGCGCCGGCGGCATCGGATGGGACGACGGGGCCAAGGGAGAGGGCGGCGGAGACGACGGCGCGGGCGAATGGCGCGGCGCTGCTCAAGCGCCGCTACGTGCCGCTCGCGGCGCTGCTGCCGCGGTGCCGGGCGCTGGTGCATCACGGCGGGATCGGCACGGCGTCGCTGGCGTACGCGGCGGGCGTGCCGCAGGTGGTGACGCCGTTCGCGCACGATCAGTTCGACAACGCGCAGCGGGTGGCGGCGAGCGGCTGCGGGGTGCGGCTGGACGCGCCGGTGCGCGGCGAGCCGCTGGCACGGGCATTGGCGCGGGTGCTGGGCGACGCGGCGATGGCCGCGCGCTGCGCCGAGGTGCGCGCGCGCATGGCGGCGCAGCCCGACGGCTGCGACGAGGCGGCGCGCTTCATCGAGCGCTTCGCGCCGGGCGTCGCGGCGCGGCAGGCGCAGCCGGCATGAGCGCGCCGGCGAGACCGGCGGCAGCGGCCGCGAACGGCGCGGGGGCGCACGAGCCGGCCGCGGCGCGCCCGCTGCGCGGCGCGAAGCTCGCGCTGCTGACGTTCGCGCTGTCGCTCGCGACGTTCATCGAAGTGCTGGACTCGACGGTGGCGAACGTCGCGGTGCCGGCGATCTCGGGCAGCCTCGGGGTATCGAACAGCCAGGGCACGTGGGTGATCAGCTCGTACTCGGTGGCCGCGGCGATCGCGGTGCCGCTGACGGGCTGGCTCGCGCGGCGGGTGGGCGAGCAGCGGCTGTTCGTCGCGTCGGTGATTCTGTTCACGCTGACGTCGCTGCTGTGCGGGCTCGCGCGGGACCTGGAGGTGCTGGTGGCGTGCCGGGCGCTGCAGGGGCTGTTCTCGGGGCCGATGGTGCCGCTGTCGCAGACGATCCTGATGCGCGCGTTTCCGCCGGCGAAGCGCACGTTCGCGCTGGCGCTGTGGGGGATGACGGTGCTGCTCGCGCCGATCTTCGGGCCGGTGGTGGGCGGCTGGCTGATCGACAACTTCTCGTGGCCGTGGATCTTCCTGATCAACCTGCCGATCGGGCTGTTCTCGTTCGCGGTGTGCACGCTGATGCTGCGGCCGCGGGCCTCGCGCGGCGAGGCGAGCCCGATCGACGTGCCGGGGATCGTGCTGCTGGTGATCGGCGTGGGCTCGCTGCAGGCGATGCTGGACCTGGGGCATGACCGGGGGTGGTTCGATTCGTCGCTGATCACGGCGCTGGCGATCGCGGCGGGGGTGTCGCTCGTGTCGCTGCTGATCTGGGAGCTGGGCGAGGCGCACCCGGTGGTGGAGCTGAGCCTGTTCCGGGAGCGGACCTTCACGTTCTGCGTGGTGATCATCTCGCTGGGGATGATGAGCTTCTCGGTGGTGGGGGTGGTGTTTCCGCTGTGGCTGCAGGCGGTGATGGGATACACGGCGTACCAGGCGGGGCTGGCGACGGCGTCGATGGGGCTGCTGGCGCTGGTGTTCTCGATCCTGGTGGGGGTGTATGCGAGCCGGGTGGACGCACGGGTGCTGGTGACGTTCGGGTTCGGGGTGTTCGCGGCGGTGATGGGGTGGAGCACGCACTTCACGCTGTCGATGACGTTCGCGCAGGTGGTGACGCCGCGGCTGATCCAGGGGATGGGGCTGCCGTGCTTCTTCATTCCGCTGACGGCGGCGACGCTGTCGCGGGTGGCGGACGACAAGCTGGCGGCGGCGTCGAGCCTGTCGAATTTCCTGAGGACGTTGTCGGCGGCGTTCGGCACGGCGCTGAGCGTGACGTGGTGGGACAACCGGGCGACGTATCACTACGCGGTGGTGTCGCAGGCGGTGACGCGGGCCTCGGAGAACACGCAGCGGTATGTGGACGCGCTGCACGCGATGGGGCTGCACGGCGCGCGCGAGCTGAGCTCGCTGCACCAGGTGGTGCGGCAGCAGGCGTACATGATGGCGACGAACGACATGTTCTACATGGCGAGCGTGACGTGCGTGCTGCTGGCGGGGCTGATGTGGCTGACGCGGCCGAAGCGGGGCGCGGCGGCGACGATGGGGCATTGACGGGCGACGTGGCGGTGCGGGGCGCGCGCATGCCGGGTGACGCGCGGCGCCCGCCGCTGAGCGGATGAACAGAGGGCGGCGGGATCGGCCATGCGCGATGTCCGAGCGAAGACGAAGCCGAAGACGAAGACGAAGCCGAAGCCGAAGACGAAGACGAAGACGAAGACGAAGCCGAACGGAGAAGCATCGAAGTCCTGACGATGCGGTGCGTCGCCGCGACGGCGAAGCGGGCATGCCGGACCTCGAACCACCGAAGGAAGAGCGATGACGACCTTGGGCGCGCTGGTGATTCTGTATTACCCGACCGACGAGCAACTGTCGGGCCTGGAGGCGCTCGCGCGCGACAGCGACGCGCTCGCGGTGATCGACAACACGCCGCACGAGCACGCGGCGGCGCGCGAGCGGGTGCGCGCGCTGGCGGCGCGGGCGCACGGCGAAGCGCGCGTCGTGTGGCGGCACCACGGCAACCGCGGCGGGGTGGCGGGCGCGTACAACGCGGGGCTGTCGGCGCTGTTCGCGCAGGGCATGGAGGCGGTCGCGCTGTTCGACCAGGACTCGACGGTGCCGGCCGCGTACTTCGCGCGGATGCGCGACGCGTGCGCGCAACTGGGTACGCAACCGGGCGCGCACGCGGGCGCGTTCATCGCGGGCCCGCGGATCTACGACGCGAACGAGCAGCGCTTCCTGCCGGAGCTGATGACGAGCGGGGTGGCGGTGCGCCGCGTGCGGGTGGAAGGCGAGCGCGCGCCGCAGCGCTGCGCGTTCCTGATCTCGTCGGGCAGCGTGATCTCGCGGGGCGCGTACGCGCGGCTCGGCCGCTTCGACGAGGCGCTGTTCATCGACCACGTCGACACCGAGTACTGCCTGCGCGCGCTGGCGCACAACGTGCCGCTGTACGTGGTGCCGTCGCTGGTGCTGACGCACCGGATCGGCGCGCGGCGCCGGCACAAGGTGGGGCCGTTCGAGCTGACGGCGATGCACCATGGGTGGCTGCGCCGATACTACGGCGCGCGCAACGCGATGCAGCTGGGGCTGCAGTACGGGTTGCGGTTTCCGGTGGCGCTGGTGCCGAATCTGCTGACGATCTGGCAGGTGGTCCAGGTGGTGCTGTGCGAGCGGGAGAAGGGCGCGAAGCTGCGCGGGATCGCGCTGGGCGTGCTCGACGGGGTGTTCGGGCGCCTGGGGTCGTTCGAGGCGGCGCGCGCGGGCCACCGCACGGCACGCGAGGAGGCGATGCGCGAAGCGCGGCAGCAGTCGTGAGACGCGGCGCGCGGACCCCAGCGTCAGCACGACGCGATGAGCGCGGTGAAGGGACAACGGCTCGACCGGGCGCGCATGGCATCTCCGCCGCCGTATCGACCCGCGTCACGCAACGGCAAGCGCCGATGATGACGGTGAAGAGGAAGACGACGCAGACGACGCCGACGGCGCAAAGGCTCGCGCCGGTATCGGCGGCGAGCCGCGGCGGCCGGGCGATACCGCTGACCGTCACCGGCGAAGCGGTCCGGCATCGCCGGCGTCGGCCGCAGAGGAATCGAGCACGAACGAAGGACGCATCACACGCATGACGCAGACCGCAACGCACGCAGCCACACGCACGACGACCCTGCCGGTCCGCCGCCCCGCGCGCCGGCTCGCGGCGCTCGCGCTCGCCTGGGCGCTCGCCGGCTGCGTGCCGTCGGGCCTGAAGCCGACGCTCGCGCCGCGCACGCCCGGCGACGACGCGCTCGCGCACACCACCGGCGGCGCGACGCACGGCGCATGGCCGAGCCCGGACTGGGTGCGCCAGCTCGGCGATCCGCAGCTCGACGCGCTCGTCGACGAAGCGCTGCGGCAGAACCCGACGCTGCAGGCCGCGCAGGCGCGCATCGGCGTCGCGCAGTCGCAGCTGCAGCAGTTCGAATCGCTGACGGGGCTCACCGCGACGGCGGGCGCCTCGCTCTCCAAGGCGCACGTGCCGCGCTCGGGCGGCACCCTCAATACGACGCTGAACGGCTTGCCGGTGTCGGTGCCGCTCGTGGGCGAATCGGTGGTGTCGTCGTCGTCGCTGTTCGTCGGGCTGAACTATCAGCTGGACCTGTGGGGCAAGAACGCGGCGGCCACGCGCGGGCTGCTGTCGATGCGCGATGCGGCGCGCGTGGAGGCCGAGCAGGCGCGGCTCACGCTGTCGGTGGCGATCGTGACGCTGTACGGCGAGCTGGACCGCGCGTATGCGCTGCGCGAGCTGCTGCAACAGAAGCGCCGCGCGAGCGAGCAGGTCGAGGCGGTGCTGCGCGAGCGCGCGGCGCGCGGGATCGACAACGGCTACGACGCGGACGACGCGGCGCTCAAGCGCGGCAAGCTGCTCGAGCAGATCGCGCTGACCGACGAGCAGATCCAGTTGCAGAGGCTGCAGCTGGGCGTGCTGAGCGGACGGGGGCCGGAGCGCGGGCTGTCGCTCGCGCGGCCGAAGCTCGCGCCGCTCGCGGACGCGCCGCTGCCCGCGCGGCTGCCCGCGCGGCTGCCGGCCGGGCTGCTGGGGCGGCGGCCGGACATCGTCGCGGCGCGATTGCGGGTGGAGGCGGCGTACGCGGCGATCGACGGCACGCGCGCGTCGTTCTACCCGGACGTGAACCTGGCGGCGCTGGGCGGGCTGTTCGCGCTCACGCCGGCGTCGCTGTTCAGGCACGATGCGCTGGGCGGCTCGATCGGGCCGGCGCTGTCGCTGCCGATCTTCGATCGCAGCCGGCTGAAGGCGAAGCTGGGCGGCGACGTGGCGAACGCGGACATGGCGCTCGCGCTGTACAACCAGACGGTGGATGCGGCGCTGGGCGAGGTGGCGCGGCAGTTGACGTCGCTGGCGACGCTCGACACGCTGCTGAAGGCGCAGCAGCAGGCGCTGCGCGCGGCGCAGCGGATGGTGGCGCTGGCGCAGGACCGGCATCGCCGGGGGATGGGGATGCGCAAGGACATCGACGTGGCGCAGCTCACGCTGCTGGACGAGCGCGCGCACGTGGTGGAGCTGCAGGCGCGGCGGCGCACGCTGCGGGTGGGGCTGATCGGCGCGCTGGGCGGCGGCTTCGACGCGCGGCCGGCGAGCGGCGCGCCGCCCGCGCAGGCGGGCCAGCCGTTCGCGGCGGCGTCGCGGCCGGTGGCGGCGCACGATGCGCAACCTGATTGAGCGATGTGAGGCGCGGGGGAGGCGCGAGCGGATGCGAGACGACGAATGGGCGAACGAAGGGGGCGAGCGGGCCGATGCGTCCGGCGCACGTGCGCGGCGCCCCCGGCTTCGGCGGACGATGCTTCGGTGTCCGAGGCAAGGCGATGCGGCGGGTAATACGGCTGGTAATGCGGCTCGAATCGAGAGGAGCGGTCGGGCCGGCGCGGCCATCGCGACGCCACCCGAAGCCGCCGCGATGGCCGCGCGTCGAGCGCCCACGCCGCGGCCGCGCCGTCCGTGAGCGGCCGAGACGACGCACGCACGAGCGCATCGGGTGAGTGCCGCGAGCGCGAAAACGTCAACCCCAACGCCTCCTTCACCGTGTATACGAGAGATTCGACCGAGACCGAGCATCGAAGCGTCCCGCGCCGCGCCGCAGCGGCGCCCGGGCCCGTCCGATCCGCGCCTGCCGGCGCCACCGACATCACGCACGCCACCATCTTGAACGACACCGCCACCGACACTGCGCGCGCGAAGGCGCCCACCGATCCGGCCGTTTCCGACGGCGCGCCCGCGAGCGGGCACGGCTTGCCTGCGTCGCCCGAAACCGCCGCGACGCTTGCCGCGCGCCGGGCCACGCGCCGCCGCCGCTTCGCATGGTTCTTCGGAGTGCTGGCGATCGTCGCGCTGGGCGCGGCGCTCTACTGGTTCATCGTGGGCCGCTTCAGCGAAGAGACGGACGATGCGTACGTGGCGGGCAACGTCGTGCAGATCGCCGCGCAGATCCAGGGGACGGTGACCGACGTGCTGGTGGCCGACACGCAGCAGGTAAAGGCGGGGCAGGCGCTGGTGCGGCTCGACGACGCGGAGGCGGCGGCGGCGTTCGCGCAGGCGCAGGCGCAGCTCGCGCAGGCGGTGCGGCAAGTGGCGAACACGCGGCTGTCGATGCAGACGTACGAGCAGACGGTGAAGGCGCGCGAGGCGGATCTGAAGCTCGCGCAGCAGGCGTATCGGGCGCGGGCGGGGGCGTCGGTGGAGGTGGTGGCGCCGGAGGAGCTGGCGCGGGCGAAGTCGTCGCTGGCGAACGCGCAGGCGGCGCTGGCGGGAGCGCAGGCGCAACGGGAGGCGGCGCGCGCGCTGGGCAGCGAGCGGCCGGTCGGGCAGAACCCGGCGGTGCAGCAGGCGGCCGCGCAGTTCAAGCTGGCGTACCGGAACCTGAAGCGCACGACGATCGTGTCGCCGGTGGACGGGACGGTCGGGCAGCGGTCGGTGCAGATCGGGCAGCAGGTGGGGCCGGGGGTGCCGCTGATGTCGGTGGTGCAGTTGCGGCAGGTGTGGGTGGAGGCGAACTTCAAGGAAGGGCAGTTGCGGCACATGCGGGTGGGCCAGCCGGTGCGGCTCGAATCGGACCTGTACGGCGCGCGGGTGACGTATCACGGCCGAGTGGAGGGCTTCTCGGCGGGCACGGGCAGCGCGTTCTCGATGCTGCCGTCGCAGAACGCGGCGGGGAACTGGATCAAGGTGGTGCAGCGCTTGCCGGTGGTGATCTCGCTGGAGCCGTCGGAGCTGGCGGCGCACCCGTTGCGGGTGGGGCTGTCGATGCGCGCGACGGTGCAGACGAAGGCGCGCGGCGGGCATCTGCTGGACGGCGACGCGCCGCTGCCGGCGCAGCGCACGCGGGTGCACGAAATGCACGCGGGCGAGGCGGAGGCGGCGGCCGAGGCGGTGATCCGCGCGAACGACGGTGGGCAGTGACGGGCCGGGGGGATCGCGGGGGGCGCGGTGGGGCTGGGACGGGCGCAGGCGTCGATCGAGTCGGGCGGGGCGCTGGAGCGATCGGCGTGATTGCGCTGCTCGCGTGGTCGGCGGTGAGGCGGTGAGGCGGTGAGGCGGTGAGGCAGTGAGGCAGTGAGGCGGTGAGGCGGTGAGGCAGTGAGGCAGTGAGGCGGTGAGGCGGTGAGGCGGTGATCGAGGCGGAGGCGTCGTGCCGGCGTGGCGCGGGATGAAGCGAGAAGGCGCGAGGAAGCGCGAGGAAGTGGGAAGAAGCGCGAGCACTGCGATGGTTCGAGCATGCGCCCCGCACGATGTGCGCGATGCCATCCGCCATACGCGTGCGATTGCTTCGATGAACGAAGCGACCGGCGCCGCGCGGGCGATGCGCGTCATGGCGCGATGTCGGCGAGCGATGGAGAGGCGGTCGCATCGACGCGAATCCGTGCACGACGATGGCGATAGTCGCGATTGCCGGGCGCGATTCGGCCGCAACGTCAGGTAGCGGCCGACCAGGCTGCGATGCTCGCGCCCGTAACGCGCTCGCGCCGTCGCGCCTGCTGCGATCCGACGTGGCGGCAACGTCGATCCGCCCCGCATGCAGGAAAGACGGGGCGAGCGACCGCACGCACCGTCACGGCGATTCACTCGCGCGCGTCATGCGCGCCGCGGGACAAGTGAGTCCACAGAAACACATAGCCGATCGCTTCGTGCTCGGCGGTATCGATCGCGTCCGCGCTGCCGTGGCCGCCATCGGTTTTCTCGATCAGCCATACGTTTCGGTGCCCTTGCGCCTGCATGCGCGCGACCATTTTTCTCGCATGGGCGGGATGCACGCGGTCGTCGCTCGTCGATGTCGTGAACAGCGCGGGCGGATACGCGATGTCGCGCGCGACCCGGTGATACGGCGAGTAGGCCGCGAGCGCCGACGCATGCGCCGGATCGTCGGGATCGCCGAATTCGTCCAGCCACGATGCGCCCGCGTGCAGCAGCGCATAGCGCTGCATGTCGAGAAGCGGCACGTCGCTCACCACCGCGCCGAACAGGTCCGGGCGCTGAATCATGCATGCCGCGACCAGCAGCCCGCCGTTGCTGCCGCCGCGAATACCCAGTTGCGCGGCGCTCGTCACGCCGTCCGCGACGAGTTTTTCGGCGACCGCGATGAAATCGTCGAACGATCGCTGCCGTTGCGTTTGCCGCGCCGATTCGTGCCACTGCGTGCCGAACTCGCCGCCGCCGCGAATATGGGCGAACACCGCGATGCCGCCTTTCTCGAGCCAGCCGATGCCGAGCAACGGATCGTAATCGGGCGTGAGCGCAATCGCGAAGCCGCCGTAGCCGTTCAACAGGCAGGGGCGCGGCGCGCGCGCCGCATTGTCCAGCACGTCGCGCGGCCCGACCAGCGTATAAGGCACGAGCGTGCCGTCGCGCGAGCGCGCGTGTTCGCGCCGCACCGTCAGTTCGGACGCGTCGAACTGCGTCGGCCAGCGGTCGAGCAGCGTCCAGGCGGACAGGTCGTCGCTGGCGAGATTCGCGAGCGAATACTCGGGCGGCTTCAGGTAATCGTCGACGCTCACGTACACCTCGTCGTCGAACGTGGGCTCGACGGGCGACACGTCCACTTGCGCGAGCCCTCGCGCGGGGAACGGACGAGCATGCCAGCGCCATGCTCCGTCATCCTGACGTTCGGGAAGCCAGAGCATCGTGCGCGTGAGCACGTCGTCGAGCCACGACACCAGCACGTAGCGGCGCGTGTGCGTCCAGCCGCATGCGGACGTGCGCTCGTTCGGCTCGAACAGCGCGGCGAACGCGCGCTCACCGGCGACGAACGCGTCCTCGCGGATCGCGAGCAGGCTGCCGCCCGCGTAGCGCGCGCCGCCGCAAGTCCAGTCGAGCCGCGGCTGGAGCAGCAGCCACCCGCTCCAGTAACCGACTTCGACGTGCGGTGGCACGTCGTAGCGCGCCCACGCGCCGTCCTCGGCGAGGCGATACGTGTTCGCGTCGTAGAAATTGATCGCCTGCTCGATCGCGTGATGCCGGTCGAGCGGATCATATTGCGCATCGACCGAGATGTCGCCGCGCGCGCCGCGAAACACCACGGGCGCGCTGGACAGCGGCGTGCCGCGCGTCCAGCGCCGCACTTCGCGCGGATAGCCGGAGCGCGTGACGGTGGCGCCGCCGTCGTCCCAGCCGACGTAGATCGTGTCGCGATCGATCCATTCGACCGAATGCTTGCCGGCCGCTTCGATCGAGAAGCCGTCGTCGACGAACCGGCATTGCGCGATGTCGAACTCGCGGACGACGACCGCGTCGGCGCCGCCGTCGGACAGCACGATCAGCGCACGATCGCCGTCCGGCTCGAGGATGAGCTGATCGTCGAACACCCACTGCACGCCTTGCGCTTCACCAAGCGCATCGAGGTCGATCAACGTCTGCCAGTCCGCGTGGCCGCTGCGCCAGCTCGTCCATCGCGTGCGCCGCCACAGGCCCTTCGGATGCTGTTCGTCCTGCCAGACGTCGTACGCCCAGTCCTGCCAGCGCTGCGGAATCACCGGGCGCTCGCGCGGCAGCAGCGCCTGGGTGAAGCGCTCGACCAGCGCGCGATAGTGCGCTTCGTCGAGCCAGGGCGCATCGTGCGTGCGGGCGTTTTGCGCGTCGACCCAGCCGACGCTCGCGGCGCTGTCCAGTTCTTCGAGGAATTGATGCGGATCGGCCTGTTCGGGCCAGGAAGCATGAGGCATGGCGTTCTTTGCAAGGGGCATGGCGTGTAATGGTAGCGTAAGACGAGCGGCGCTCGCGCTTGGCTGCCGGCTCGTCGATTGCGACGCGTCCGCCGCGGGCATTCGCGGCGCGCGCGTCGCAAGCGTGCCTTCGTCGTGCCGGGGCTGTCCGAAGCCGGTGCCGACGCCGTGCCGTTTTCCGCTTCGCCCGTATTCGTGCGCGATCCCGACTATCGCCCGCACGCGCCGCGTTATTTTGAAATGAAAAATAATTGGTTCGGCTTTTGCGGCGGCTCTTTCATAGTGAACTCCCGATGGCTATAGACGGCATTCGCCGTCCAGCCTGGCCCATGTCTCGCGCCCGATGCGCGATATCGATAAGGAGACTTCATGACGATCGAACTCGAAGCACGTGCCACGCATGCTGTGCTCGACGCGGCGCGCGAAGCCGCGCTTGCCGCGGGTCTGCCGTACGCGGGCGGCGTATCGCCGCGCGACGCGTGGGCGCTCGTCGCGACCGGCCACGCGCGGCTCGTCGACGTGCGCACCGCCGAGGAGCGCACGTTCGTCGGTCACGTGCCCGACAGCCTGCATGTGCCCTGGGCCACCGGCACGAGCCTCACGCGCAATCCGCGCTTCGTGCGCGAGCTCGAGGCGAAGACGGGCAAGGACGCGGTCGTGCTGCTGCTCTGCCGCAGCGGCAATCGCTCGGCGCTTGCCGCGCAGGCGGCGGCAAAGGCGGGCTTCACACAGGTGTTCAACGTGCTCGAAGGCTTCGAGGGCGACCTCGACGATGCCGGCCATCGCGGCACGACCAACGGCTGGCGTCTGCACGGATTGCCGTGGCGGCAGAGCTGACGCGCACGGTTCGCGCGCCGCGATCGCCGGCGCGCGGGCCGGGGCCGACGGGCGGCGGGAAACAGGTGGCGGGAAGCATCCGGCAACAGCGGAAAGCAACAAGGAGCGGCAGCCGTGGCGGTATTCGACATCGACGACATCGTTCAATCGCTTCAAACCGTGCGCCAGCGTTGGCGCGAAGTGCAGCGCCGCTCGCTCGAGCCGGGCGGGCGCGAATTGCCGGCGCGCGAGGCGCTTGCCGGCATCGTCGAGACGTTCAAGGGCGTGCTGTTTCCGATGCGCCTCGGGCCGCCCGATCTTCGGCAGGAGAGTGAAAATTTCTATGTGAGCCACGCGCTCGACGACGCATTGCATGCGCTTCTCGCGCAGGCTCGGCTCGAATTGCGCTACAAGGGCCGACACGATGCCGACGCGCCCGCCGAAGCCGCGATCGACGCGAAAGCCGATGCGGCGGTGCGCGCGTTCGCCGCGCGCCTGCCCGATATCCGCGCGCTGCTCGACAGCGACGTGCTGGCCGCGTTTCACGGCGATCCGGCCGCGGGCAGCGTCGACGAGGTGCTGCTTTGCTACCCCGGCGTGCTGGCGATGATCCATCACCGGCTCGCGCACGCGCTGTATCGCCTCGAATTGCCGCTGCTCGCGCGCATCGTCGCCGAGCATGCGCACGCGCAGACGGGGATCGACATTCATCCCGGCGCGCAGATCGGCGGCGGATTCTTCATCGATCACGGCACGGGCGTCGTGATCGGCGAGACCGCGGTGATCGGCGAGCGCGTGCGCGTCTATCAGGCGGTCACGCTCGGCGCGAAGCGCTTTCCGAGGGACGCGTCCGGGCATCTCGAAAAGGGACTCGCGCGCCACCCGATCGTCGAGGACGATGTCGTCGTCTATGCGGGCGCGACGATTCTCGGCCGCGTGACGATCGGCAAGGGCGCGGTGATTGGCGGCAACGTGTGGATCACGCAGGACATCCCGCCCGGCAGCCATGTCACGCAAGCCGTCACGCGCAGCGATCCGGCGCGGCCGGCCGACGCGGCCGCCTCGTCGCCGTGGCCGGCCGGCGCGCACGACGCGACGCTTTCGGCCGCGCAGGCGCTGCGATGACGGCGCTCGTCCAGCGTTTCGGCGCGGCGATCCGTCAGTTGCGCGAGGCGCGCGCGTGGTCGCAGGAGCAGCTCGCGGAACACGCGGGGTTGAACCGCTCGTACGTCGGCGAGATCGAGCGCGGCACCGCGATCGCGTCGATCGTCACCGTCGACAAGCTCGCCCGCGCATTCGGCGTGCCGATCGCGCGGCTGCTGTCGCCCGCCGGCGATGCGGGGCCGCCGCCGCACGGATTCGGCGCGCCGCCGGCGTCGAGCGCGCCGCTGTCGAGCACGCGCTGAGCTGCCGTCCGATCTCCGCGAATTGTCGTCTATAGCATGTTGAGCCGCCCGAACGGCGTCTCGATAATGCGTTCTCCTGATAAGCATTTTCGATTTCGTTCTATAGCCCCGGAGTCTTCCATGTCGACGACAGTGAGCGCCCAGACGGCGCTCGGCGACAACGCAGCACGGCAACTCGCCAATGCCACCAAGACTGTTCCCCAGCTTTGCACGATCACGCCGCGGTGGCTGACGCACTTGCTGCAATGGGTGCCTGTCGAGGCCGGCATCTATCGTCTGAATCAGGTGAAGAACCCGGAGGCGGTGCGGGCCGCCTGCACCGCGCGCGAGGACGAGGGCGCGCTGCCCCGCACCTTCGTGCCGTATGAAGAGGAGCCGCGCGAGTATTTCCTGAGCGCGGTGAGCACGGTGCTCGACGTGCACACGCGAATCTCCGATCTGTATAGCAGTCCGCACGATCAGATCAAGGAGCAGTTGCGCCTGACGATCGAGACGATCAAGGAGCTGCAGGAGAGCCAGCTCATCAATCATCCCGACTACGGGCTGCTTGCGAACGTCGCCGAGGCGCAGCGGGTGTTTCCGCTGACGGGCGCGCCGACGCCCGACGATCTCGACGAATTGCTGACGAAGGTGTGGAAGGAGCCGGCGTTCTTTCTCACGCATCCGCTCGCGATCGCGGCGTTCGGCCGCGAATGCACGCGGCGCGGTGTGCCGCCGCCGACCGTCAGTCTGTTCGGATCGCAGTTCCTCACGTGGCGCGGCATTCCACTGATTCCGTCGGACAAGGTGCCGGTTGCCGACGGCAAGACGAAGATCTTGCTGCTGCGCGTCGGCGACAAGCGGCAAGGTGTCGTCGGCCTTTATCAGCCCGGCATCGCGGGCGAGCAGGGGCCGGGCTTGTCGGTCCGCTTCATGGGGATCAACAACCAGGCGATCGCGTCGTATCTGATTTCGCTGTATTGCTCGCTTGCCGTCCACTCGCCGGATGCGCTGGCTGTCCTCGATGACGTGGAGATCGGCAAGTACCATGACTATCCCGACACCTACCGTTGATTCCGCCATGAGCGCCGCACCCGTCGCGCTGCCGGACGCGGCGCCGCCCGCCGGGCTGCCCGATCCGGCGACGCTTGCGCGCCTTGCGTCGGAGTTTCTCGCCGCGCTGCCCGGGCAGCCCGCCGCGCCGAATGCCGGCGCGGGCAGCGGCGCCGTCGGCGGTGTGCCGTCGGCGTTGCCGGCCGCCGCGCCGATGCTTGCGTCGGTTTCGAATCCCGCGCCGCCGGGCTCGCCGCTTGCCGGGCCCGGCGGCACCGGCACGGGCGTGCCGGGTATCGGGGTGCCGCCGGGCAAGGTGCCCGGCGCGAACCTCGTACCCGCGCCGACACATGTGCTGTCGCTCGGCAACCGCACGCCCGCGCTCGTTGGGCACGCGGCCGCGCAAAACGGATGGCCGGACAGCGCGGTTGCAATCGCGCCGGCGCTCGAGCCGCGCGCGGGCGGCGTCGCGCTCGGCGTGCCGCCCGTGCCGGAACCCGATGCCGTCCGTCGCGCGGGCGATGCGTCCGCGGCGGCGGCGCCTTCGCCTTGGTCGTATTACTTTGTCGAGCCCGCCTCGGATGATTGGTGGCGCGACGCCGCGCGCACGCCGATCGACGTGCCGCGCGACGGCGTCGCGTCGCCGCGCGCGTTCGGCCTGCCCGACGAAAACGCGTGGCGCGATCTGCTGTCGATCGGACGGCCGGCCGCCGATCGGCATCGCGCGTCGCGCTATTTCGTCGACGACGCGCAGCCCACGAATGCGCATGCGCCTGGCGCCGGCGCGCATCCGCCGTTCGACGTCGCCGCGATTCGCCGCGATTTCCCGATACTCGCCGAGCGGGTGAACGGCAAGCCGCTCGTCTGGTTCGACAACGCGGCGACGACGCACAAGCCGCAGGCGGTGATCGATCGTCTCGCGCACTTCTATGCACACGAGAATTCGAACATCCATCGCGCGGCGCATGCGCTCGCCGCGCGCGCGACCGACGCGTACGAGCACGCGCGCGCGACCGTGCAGCGCTTCATCGGCGCGGCGTCGCCGGACGAGATCGTGTTCGTGCGCGGCGCGACGGAGGCGATCAATCTGATCGCGAAAACATGGGGTGTCGGCAACGTCGGGGAAGGCGACGAGATCGTCGTGTCGCATCTCGAGCATCACGCGAACATCGTGCCGTGGCAGCAGCTCGCCGCGTCGGTGGGCGCCGTGCTGCGCGTGATTCCCGTCGACGATGCCGGCCAGGTCTTGCTCGGCGAATACCGGAAGCTGCTCAACGATCGCACGAAGATCGTCTCCGTCACGCAGGTATCGAACGCGCTCGGCACGGTCGTGCCGGTGAAGGAGATCGTCGAGCTCGCGCATCGCGCGGGCGCGAAGGTGCTCGTCGACGGCGCACAGTCGATTTCGCACATGCGCGTCGACGTGCGGGCGCTCGACGCCGATTTCTTCGTGTTCTCCGGCCACAAGATCTACGGCCCGACGGGAATCGGCGTCGTCTATGGCAAGCGCGCGCTGCTCGACGGCATGCCGCCGTGGCAAGGCGGCGGCAACATGATCGCGGACGTGACGTTCGAGCGCACCGTATTCCAGCCGCCGCCGAACCGTTTCGAGGCGGGAACGGGCAACATCGCCGATGCGGTCGGGCTCGGTGCGGCGCTCGATTACGTGGCGCGGATCGGCATCGAGCGGATCGCGCGCTACGAGCACGATCTGCTCGCCTATGCGGCGGGCGTGCTCGCGCCGGTGCCGGGTGTGCGGCTGATCGGCACCGCGCGCGATAAGGCGAGTGTGCTGTCGTTCGTGCTGAAGGGCTATGAGACGGAAGAAGTCGGGCGAGCGCTGAATGCGGCCGGCATCGCCGTGCGGTCCGGGCACCACTGCGCGCAGCCGATTCTGCGCCGCTTCGGGCTCGAAGCGACCGTGCGTGCGTCGCTCGCGTTCTACAACACGCGCGACGAGGTCGATGCGATGGTCGACGTCGTGCGCGAGCTTGCGGCGCGGCGCATCTAGCGGCGGCGCGCGGCCGGGCGGCGCCGGTTCGGCCGATTCGCCCCGTTCGAACGGGGCGGCCGCCGCGCCGCCGAATGCCGGACGGCCGGACGCCGATGCGGGTTTCATTCGGCATGCGAAAAAAGACCCGGTGAGAGCCGGGTCGAAGAGAGCGATGCAAACGGCGAAAGCCGCGCCGGCCATGGCCCTGCAACCAGCCGATTCTCGCCGCCACGACATCACTCCGCGTGGCCGTTGCGCAGGCGCCGCGCCGACGTTCGATCGGCGCGACGCGCGTTTCGTTCAGATCATGCGCTCGAACGCGCCGTCCTTCATCACGAAGCGATGAACGAGCGCCGCGAGCGCGTGCATGCCGATCAGCACGATGAAAAGCGTCGCCGACAAGCTGTGCCATTCGCCGATGGCCGCGCCGAGCGAATGAGGGGCGGCGATCGTCGGCAGCGGGATGGCGCCCGCGAGCTTCAACTGCCAGGTGCGGCCGTTCGCGTTCAGCCAGCCAAGCAGCGGCACGGCGATCAGCGCGACGTACAGCAGCTTGTGAGTCGCACTCGCCGCGAACGACAACAGGGCGCCTTGCTGATGCGCGGGCGGGCTGCGCCGCACGATCGGCCACAGCAGGCGCGCCGCGATGACGACGATCAACGCGGTACCGAGCGCGACGTGCCACGCGACGAGGCCGACGGGCGGCGCCGTGCCGTGGACGTCCGGCATCGTCCAGCCGAGCGCGAACTGCGCAAGCACGAGCGCGGCGACGCTCCAGTGGAGAATGCGGCTGAGCAGATCGTAGCGATCCGGGGTGCGGGTGGAAGGTGTCATTGCGCGAATCGTCCCGTGGGGTAAGCCGTTCGTAGGGAGCGGCCGGCCGACGTGTCGTGCGTTGCCGGGCTCGCTCGATTATCGCGGGCGATTCTTATGGAAATCTTAAGGGCGGACGGTGCGTTTGCATGAAGACGTGCGCATGCGGCACGTCATTTGCGTGCGCGCGGCCGCTCGCCGAACGACGCGGGTTCAAAGCCAGTTCGGCCGGCCCGCGCGCGCTGGGCGACGCGTATCGACAGACGAATCGAGCGCCGTCTGCGGGGCCGCGCATCCGCTCGCCACGCCGAGCACGCCGAGGCAAAGCAGCAGAATGAGAATGCGTTTCATGTCGATGCGGTTCATGCCGATTCCGATTGGCGGCTTCGCATGCGCCACTGTGCCGGTTGGAGGCTTAACGCGTGCTTAACGGGCCGGTTCGGATGGTGCGGCGCGATCGCGCGACCCTTGCATTTCCGTCATTCATTATGTAAAAATATATAATGTAATTCAATGGATTGTTGAGGTGAGGCGATGAGCGCTGCTTGCTCGCCGATCGACTTGTCCGGCATGCGCGCATCGGCGGACGCCGCGTGCGCGCTGCTGAAAGTGCTGTCGAATCCGGATCGATTGCTGATGATGTGCGAGCTCGCACAATGCGGCGAGCTGTGCGTGAGCGACATCGAGGCGCGGCTCGATATCCATCAGCCGACGCTGTCGCAACAGCTCGGCGTGTTGCGCGAGCATGCGCTCGTCGATACGCGGCGCGACGGCAAGAACATTTACTACGCGCTGACGAGCGAGCCCGCGGTCGCCATCATGGCCGTGCTCTACGAGCAGTTCTGCGCGACGCACCAAAAGGGAAAGCGCCGTGGCCGTTGATTTCGTTCATTTCACGCCGGGCCTGTCGTTCGCGGGTGGCCTGTTGATCGGCGCCGCGGCGGCGCTGCTCGTGTTCTTCGACGGCCGCATCGCCGGCATCAGCGGCATCGTCGGCGGGCTGCTCGCCGGCGGGCGCAGCGATGCCGGATGGCGCGCGGCGTTTCTCGTCGGGCTGATCGCGGCCGCGGTCGCCGCGAACGCGCTCGATTGGTTTTCGATGCCGGCCGTCGACGCCGGCTGGGCGAGGGTGATCGCGGGCGGCGTGCTCGTCGGCATCGGCACGCGCTATGCGGGCGGCTGCACGAGCGGACACGGCGTGTGCGGCATCTCGCGCGGCGCGCCGCGCTCGATCGTCGCCACGGCGGTGTTCATGGCCGCGGGCATCGCGACGGTGTTCGTGCTGCGTCACGTGGTCGGAGGGTGACATGAGCTTATTGTTCGCCTTCTTGTCGGGCTTGCTGTTCGGCGCCGGGTTGCTGCTGTCCGGGATGGCGAATCCCGCGAAAGTGCAGGGCTTTCTCGATCTCGCCGGCAATTGGGATCCGTCGCTCGCGTTCGTGATGGCGGGGGCGATCGCGGTCGGCTCGATCGCGTTCGCGTTCGCCAAGCGGCGCGAGCGCTCGTTGCTCGGGCTGCCGATGCAGATTCCGCCGCGCGGAGCCGTCACGCCGCGACTCGTCGCCGGCAGCGCGGCATTCGGCGTCGGCTGGGGGCTCGTCGGCTTTTGTCCGGGGCCGGCCGTCGTGTCGCTTGGCCTCGGCGGCGCGAAGGCGTTCGGCTTCGTCGCGGCGATGCTGATCGGGATGGCGGCGTTCGAATGCGGCGAGCGTTTCAGGGCGAAACGTTGAGGCCGGCGGGCGGCGGCCCGAGGCGAGAGGTTGCGGCCCGGTGCCGGCGGAGTATGTACGATCGGGGTTTTCCGTTTCCGATGCCGTTGACACGATGATCTCGATTCGTTTGCTCGAGCCCGCTGACGCCGCTGCGTTCAGCGCCCTGCGTCTCGTTGCGATCGATACGTCGCCGAGCGCGATATGGCCGACGCGCGCCGAAGAGGCGGGGCGATCGATAAGGGAAGTCGAGGCGCGGCTGCGGGCGTCCGGTACGCAGGCCGTGTTCGGCGCGCTGACCGATGATGGCGGCTTGATCGGCATCGCCGGCGTGCGTAGGGAAGCGCTCGTGCAACTCGCCCACAAGGCGGTGCTTTGGGGTGTGTTCGTTGCGCCTGCGTATCGCGGCAACGGGCTCGCGCGGCGCTTGATCGATGCCGCGTTGACGCATGCATCGCGCGATTGGGGCGTCGAGCAGGTCAATCTATGCGTGAATACGGAAAACGAGCCGGCGAAAGCGCTTTACGCGTCGCTCGGTTTCGAGACATTCGGCGTCGAGCGGCGCGCGATGCGTGTCGGCGATCGTTTTTATGACGAGCAGCACATGGTGAGGGTGCGGCGTTGAGCAGAGCGCGCGCGACGGCCGGAACACATCGGCCGCAAGCGGCGCCGTGCGACGAACGCATGCCGGCTCTGTCCCGAGCGCGCGCCGAGGATGCGGCGCGAACGATGTCACTCGATGCGTGCAGACATGCGCGTGCCGCTCATGCGAATGGGCCCGAATGCGGGCCGCCTGAATAGGCGTGATTCGGCCCGCTCGACTATCGTCTATCGGCTGCCGCCGGGCGGCGTATGCCGGCAGGCTGCTCGCGCAGCACGGCATCTGCGCTTCTTTCGCGCCGGCGGCTTGCTCATCGCATGAAGGGCGGCCGGCGCGTCCGATCGAGGCGCGGCATCATCGAGCGGCGGCTGGCACCGATTGGATAGGCTGCTGTGCCGCCTCGTTCTCCTGCTCCCATTCGTACCAATCGTCACCGAGCAATTCGATCGGGTGCTGGGTTCGGTCGGAGCCGTTGCCGCATGACAGCGCATCGACGGAACAATATCGGTCGCATCCCCAGCAATTGCGTTCGGGGTGTTTCGGATGCAGCGGGAATTTCTTCGCCATGCCGGGGGCCTCGCAAAGGCGTTGGAGGGTGTCGCGGCGAGCGATGTCAGACGGCGCCTCGTGGGCAGGGTAGACGGCTGGAAAAGGCGTGACGCGCGCACGGCTTCGTGCGTGGTGAGCTGACGGGAATTTCCGTCGCCGCGACCAGCACATTGTGTCGCTCGGTTAACGCGCGTTCCTTGATATCGCGCAGGGAATCACGACGTGCGGCGCGGCGCCGCGTGGCGCGGAACCGCGCCGCGCCGAGCACGCGCCATGCAGCGACGCGCCGGGCTGTCGCGCTTGCCTTGTCCGGGCCGTGTTCGCGTCGAATGGGCGCCGCAGGGCCGACGCACCGGCCATGGCGCGGATCGCTTACCGGCCCGCGGTATGCGCGGCGAGGTGTTGCCGGATCAGCGTCAGATAGCGGTCGCCGACCGCGTGATCGACTGCGCCGTGCCGCGGCGGATAGCGCAGCGAGATCGGCGGCCAGACGCCCAGGTAGCGGCAGACCGCCGACAGATAAGGCTTGCGCACGCGCCCCATGTGCTGCGCCGCGCGCTCGACGCGCTCGTCGCCGACCTGGCTGCGCAGCCAGGCGAGGATTTGTCGGTCGGTATCGTTGACGATGCGAACCAGGTGCTCCATCTCACACCTCACTGGACATAAATGCAGTACTGTTAATTTATCCAGTATCGGCGGAATGTGCAACTGCAATAAATGGGGGCGAACCAGGGTGGGATGGAGGGACGGCGATTAGGTCGTGCAGCGTGTGATGCAAAGTCGATATCGAGGTCAAAGCCGGCGGGGCGCGGAAAGAGGCGGACGGGTGGTGGGCGAGAACGGGGCCGAGCGGGACGTCGCGCGGGGGCCCGGTTCGGCAGTGCATACAGTCCGCGTGCAAGACGCTCAGCGGCCGACCGGCGACTTTACTTCGGTCGGCATTTGTCTTTCACGGGATCGTGCGCCGAACGCGGACGCATCGCGGCGTCGCCGGAAATTCGAACGATTTCTCGAGTGCGGCGGGCGGGTTTTCGGCGCGTCGCAGCCCTAGGTGGACGCCGATCCGTACGGCGGGCCGTCGGTACGGCGATCGCCGCGTCGGCCGGATACCCCGTTCGGGGATGATCCGACGGCCGGCGGTTCCCGCTCGACCGGCATGGCGCCGCTTGGGCGTGCGCGGAGCCGTCGCGGCGAACGACGGACGGCGGAGGCCGGTGCGACGTTACCACGCCCATGCCGAGGCGATCCGCGGTTGCGCGCGCGCTGCGCGGCAGCCGGCCCTCAGCCGAATCGCGACCGGCGTTTCGTCACGTGCCCGGCCGGGCGTTTCCCTTCAAGTCGACGCGACCAGAAACGCCTCGCCGCTCGCGGGCCGCAGGCCGTCGGGCCGGCTCTCGAAATAGCGCCGGACGAGATCGTCGGTCGACACGTGCCGCGCCTCGCGAAAACCTGCTTCGCGCGCGAGCGCGAGCATGTCGGACGGGCTGAAGAAACTGACGAACGGCGTGCCCGCCGCCCGCGCGCGTTCGTAGACGGCCGCGTGCTGAGCGCGCTCGGCCGGATCGTCGATGAGTTCGAGCGGCAGCAGGAACGTCATCGCGAGCGTCGAGCCCGGCGCGAGCGTCGCGATCTGGCTCAGCGTGCCGGCGATCGCCTCGCGGGTCAGATACATCGAGACGCCCGTCGACGACACGACGGCGGGCCGGCTGTCGTCGAAGCCCGCGGCGCTCAGTTGCGCCCGCCACGCGCCGCTCGTCTCGAAATCGACCGGCACGAGCCGCAGCCATTGCGGCACGCCGTAGCCGAGCGCGATCAGGCGCTGCCGCTTCCATGCCTGCGTGCCGGGCTGGTCGATTTCGAATACGCGAAGGTGCGATGCGAGCTTCGCGCGGCGCTGCGCGAACGTGTCCAGGCCCGCGCCGAGCACCACATACTGCGCGACGCCGCGGTCGGCCTGCTCGTCGACCAGGTCCTCGACGAAGCGGGCGCGGCCGACGATCGACGCGCGGTAGCCCCGGCTCGCCTGCGGATCCATGTCCGGGCGGCTGCGCCAGTCGTCGTCGGGGGCGGCCAACGCGAGGCCGATCTCATCGTCGAGCACGTGCGGCGGCGCGTCGATCCGGGCGTGCAGCGCGCGCCACAGCGCAACCCGCACCGCGGTGCTGTCCGGCGCGCCGATCGATTGATTCGACATGACGTTTCCTCCGTTCGTTAGACGAATTTCGTCGATACGTCACAGTGTATCGGTCTCCCGATTTCCCGCTCGCGTGATGTCGCCTTGAGCTTCGGCATGCGGGTTTCGCCCCGCCACCGGGCGTCTCGGGCGAGGCGTTCCCCGTTCCGGCCGCCTGGGGGCGGGCGGCCGCGGGCTTTCACGGTCGCGCCGCCTTGCCGTCGGGCGCCGCGGGCATCAGCCCGACGTAGCGGGCGTCCGTCAGCGTGCGCAGGAACGCGACGATGTCGTCGACGTCGGCGTCCGTCATCGCGGGTGGCGTGCCGGCTCGGCGGTTCATCGGCGTCGAGTTCACGTTGATGTTGCCGCGGTACGCGGCCGGCACGTCGTCGAACGTGTCGCGGCCGTGATACCAGCGCTTCGGATCCGTCGAGCGCGTGTTGTAGAACGCCACCGCATCGCGCAGCGTGTCGAACACGCCGTTGTGCATGAACGACTCCTTGATCGCGACGTTGCGCAGGCCGGGCGTGCGCAGATAGCCGCACCATTGCGCCGGCTCGGGCCAGCGCAGCTTCGCGGCGGTGTCGCACAGGCCGTTGTCGAAGTGGCGCGGGTCGCGGTTCGCACGCAGCGCGCGATTGCGCGGCACCGCGATCGCGTCGTAGCCGAAGTCGGTGAAGAGCGAGCGCTCGGGCCGGCTCGCGGTGTCCGACAGCGTGTGGCAACTCATGCAGTTGCCTTTGTCCGGATTCCTGAAGAGCGCGAGCCCGCGCTTCTCCTGCGGCGTGAGCGGCGCGCGTTGCATCACGTACGCGTCGTAGCGCGACGAGAACGGCGCCATCTCGTCGCTTTGCAGGTACGCCTGCATCGCTTCGCCGAGCGCGCGCACCATGCGTTCGGGATCGCGGCGCACCGACGGGCCGAAGCGTTCGGCGAGCGTCGCGCCGAGTGCGGTGCCGCCGATCTTGCGGGTGAGCGCCGCGGGCGACGCGTTGTTCATCTCGTCCGGATCGAAGAGCGGGCCGCGCAACTGCTCGGCGAGCGTGTCGGCGCGGCCGTCCGAGAACAAGCCGCCGAACGGGGCGGGGGCGAGCGCGTCGTCGTCCTGATAGAAATGGCGGCGCGGCACGTAGCGCACGTACAGTAGCGACGGCGCGTTGCGGCGGCTGAAATGCCCGGGGCGGCTGCCCTGCGGCACGCGCGGGCCGGCGAGCGCCGCGCGCGAGAGCGTCGGCGCGAATGCGCGGCCCGGATCGTGGCAGCTCGCGCACGACGTGCCGCGCGGCTCCGATAACGCCGGATCGAAGAACACGCGCTTGCCGAGGGCGGCGAGCGCCGGGTCCGGATGGAACGCGGCCGCGGTCGGGTCGACTTTCGACGCGACCTGCGGCGTGCCTCGGCCGATCGTGGCGACGACGCGCTGCGGCGGCGCGCCGGGAAGCAGGGACGTCGTCGGCGACGGGGGGGAAGGCAAAAGCGAGGGCGAAGGCGAGGCGGCCTTTGCCCGGAGCGCTTCCTGCACGGGCTTCACATGGGCCGCGCCGCCGGCGCCCGGCGTGCGCGCCGGGCTCAGCGAACTCGCCGGGTATGCCGCGCGCACTGCGTCGAGCGCGCCCGGCGCGGCGGCGCCGGACGCGAAGGCGATCGCCGATGCGCACGCGGCGAGCGCGCCGCCGGCCGCCCGCGTGACGGCCGCGATGGCGAGGGTCGAAACGATGCGGCGTGCATTCCTCGCGCCGGGCGCGCCCGCGAGGGCGGGCCCGCGCGCGGCGAACGCCGCCCCCGCGCGCCGCGCCGCGCCGCTTCGCTTGCCGCCCGTCACGGCGCGACGAAACCGGTCTTGTCGCACGTGAGCGTCGCGCCCGCCTGGTCGCAGCTCGCGAGCAGCTTGCCCGCCGCCGTGTACGCCTTGAACGTCCAGCCGCGCGCGGGCGCCGCGCGCCGCTCCATGATCAGGAAACCGAAGCTGTTGTTGTGCGACAGCTTGTCGATGACGACGCCCGGCGCGGGCGTCAGATTCGCCGGAAACGGATCGGGCAGCGCGACGTCGAGATTGTCGCCGCCGTTGCCCGACACGATCGTCGCCGGATGGCCGGATGCGAAGTTGATCGCCTGGAAGTCGTGCACGTGGCCGTGCAGCGCGACCTGCACGCCGGGCGGATAGTACGCCTGTGCATAGAGGCTCGACATCACCGATTGCAGGGCGAGGTTGCCCGGCGCGGGCGTGCTGCCGGGAATCGGCGCGAACGCGAGAATCGGATGATGGTTCGTGAAGATCGTCGTCGACATGCCCGGCTTGTTCGCGAGCGCGGCTACCGTCTGGAACTGCTTCTGATAGAGCTGGAACTGCGTGTCGGTCGTCTTGAGCGCCGCGCGGCCGACCTTCGCGGTATCGAATACGATCACCTGCGAGCCGGTGCCGAGCGGCACCGCATAGGGCTCCGAATAGTTCGCGTTGCCGTCGTTCGCGGCATCGTTGCACGAGCGCGCATCCGAATACGGGCGCGGATCGAGAAAGCGGAACCAGCCCTGGCCCGCGCGCGCGCATTCCTCATGGTTGCCGCGCACGACGACCCACGGCGCTTTCGCGAACAGCGGCGCGGCGGGCTCGAACAGATCCGCGCGCCACGCGTCCCAGCCGTAGCCCCACGGGCTGTTCCTGCAGCCGGCGATGTCGGGCGGGCACGCGTTCTCGCGGTAGTGATAGTCGCCGACGTGCAGCACGAGATCCGGATTCAGCTTCGCGATGCTCGCGGCGATCGTCGCGAACGGCCAGACGGTCGCGTCGCTGCACGCCTGGAACGCGTTGTCCGCCTTCTTCATCCGGCAGCCGGTGTTGGCGACGATCGCGACGCGCTGCGGCTCGGCCTTCGGCAGCGGCAACGCGCGCGAGGCGACACTCACGTCCTTGGCGTTCGCGGGCAGCGTGGTTTCGCAGACGGACACGGGGAAGCTCGACGGCTTCGAATCGGCGGGGTCGCTCGCGGTCGGGCGTTGCGCGGCGGTGCCGGCGGCGACGCGCAGCGTCATTCGGGCGATCTTGCCGTCGGCGTTCAACTGCGGACAGACGGCGGGCGCGGGCTCGCCCGGTGCCGCAGGCGGCGGCGCGTAGTTCGTGATCACGCGGGCGATCGCCTGGTTGGCGTCGCCGATCTCGACCCACGCCGCCTGGATGTTCGCCGGCGCGCTCGCGGCGTCCGGCTGGTTGTCGACGCTGCTCGTGCAGGCGTGGAAGAGCGCGGCGCCCGCGAGCGTCAGCGAAAGCGCGGCGGCGCGAAGAATCGGTCGTGGCATGGTCGTTCCCGTTGGAAAGCCGTAAAAGTACGCACGGCCGATGTAAGAAATGTGAAGGCGGCATGACATCATCGCACGGCGTGCGGCGACGGCCGGGACAAGGGCGATGCCGCGGGCGACGTGCGCGGGGGAAGGCCGCGCGGGCAGGCGGGCGGCGCGCTCGGGGGCGTGCGGATGTCGCGCGACGCGAGGCAACGCGCACGACGCGGATGAAGCGCGGGCGCCCGATGCAGTCATGAGAAATGGGGCGATGCGGGCGTGACGCAACGGGCGGCGTCACGTGCGATTCCCGCGAAACGGGCGGCCGGCTCGCATCGCGCGCGCTGCGAGCCGGGTCGGGATCGGCCGGCCCCGCGCGCCTTGTCTTGCCGCCGCCCGTCCGTTTCCGGTTACGCTCCGGTTGCCTTCCGGTTACCGCTACGCGCCGCGCTGCTCGCCGAATCGAAACAGCCGCGCGGGCGTCTCGACGAAGATCGCGCGTCGCATCGCGTCGTCAGGGATCCAGCGCCGGGCGAACGCGAGTGCGCGGCCGAATGTCTCGGTCCGCTCGAACTGCGTGTGCGGCCAGTCGCTGCCCCACACGAGCCGTTCGGCGCCGAACTCGGCTGCGAGCGCGTCGAACGCGGCGCGCGCACGGGCGTGCGCTTCGCCGGGCGCGAACGGCCAGTTGCGATAGGCGCCGGAGAGCTTCACCCACACGCGCCGCGTCGCGGCCGCACGCAGCAGATCGCGAAAGCCCGCGTCGGCGATGCCGCGTGCCGGCTCCGGGCGACCGAAATGATCGACGACGATGTTCATGCGATGCGCGAGCAGCGGCGCGATCAGCCGCGCCAGCCGCTGCGCCTGCGCGTGCAGCTCGACATGCCAGCGCAGCGCGGCGACGCGCTCGAGCGTCGCGCGCCAGGCGGGGCCGTCGAGCGCGGGGTCCGGCATGCCGATCAGGTTCAGCCGGATGCCGACGACGCCCGCGCGATCGAGCGCATCGAGCGCCGCCGGCGCGCAGCCGGCGTCGATCACCGCGACGCCGCGCAGGCGCCGCGGTTGCCGCGCGAGCGCGCGCAGCAGGTAGCGGCAGTCGCTACCGAGAAAGCTCGGCTGCACGAGCACGCCGTGCGACACGCGATGCGCGTCGAGCTGCGCGAGGTACGCGTCGAGCGGCGCGTCATAATCGGGCGCGTAGCGGCGTCGGCCGGCGAGCGGCAGCCCCGTCTCGAACACATGCGCGTGCGCGTCGATCGCCGTGATGCCGCAAGCCGCATGCGGCGCCGCCGCCGCGGGCGCGAACGCGTTCCATTCTTGCTCGCTCAATGCTCGATGCTCCTCATGCCACGAACCGCCGACCTGAATCCGGCGCGAACTTCAGCGATGCCGCGCGCCCGGCGCTGCCGGCGCACCGATGCGCCCGGCGCCCGCGCGGGCGGCGTCGGCATCCGCGCTCGCGCAATCGTCGAGCGTGCGCCCGCGCGTCTCGGGCAGCATCAGCACGGCGACGACGACGATCGAATAGGCGACCGCCGCGCCGATGCCGATCGCGGTGCCGAGCGGCATGCCGGCCGACATGTGCCCGACCAGCACCGGAAAGCCCGCCGATGCGACGCGCCCGAAGTTGTAGCAAAAGCCGACGCCCGTGCCGCGCGTGCCGCGCGGATACATTTCGTTGAACAGCGCGCCCATGCTTGCCGGGATGCCCGCCGCGAAAAAGCCGAGCGCAAAGCCGAGCGCGAGCATCGCCGCGTTGCCGAGCGGCGCGAACAGGTAGAGGATCACCGTGCCGACGCAGCACGCGGCGAACGCGAGGATCGTGCCGCGTCGACCGATGAGGTCGAGCAACTGCGCGCTCGCGAGGCAGCCGCAGAAGAACGCGACGATGATGACGGCGAGATAGCCGCCCGTGCCGAGCACCGACAGATGCCGCTCGGTTTTCAGATAGGTCGGCAGCCACGTCATCAGCGCGTAATAGCCGCCGTGCGCGCCGACGCCGAGCAGCGCGCCGATCAGCGTCATGCGCCGGGTGCCGCGCGAGAAGATGCCGACGAGCGGGGCGCTCGCCCGCACCGCCGGCGACGCGCCCGACGGAGGTGCTCCGTCCGGCGAATTGGGCGGCTCGGGCGGATCGCACGGCCCGGACGGATTCAAGGCGCGCGCCGAAGGCTCGGCAATCCCGCGCCGCACATAGACGATCAGCAGCGCCGGCAGCAGCCCGATGGCGAACATCGCGCGCCATGCGAGCTCGGCGGGCAGCAGCGAGAACGCGAGCGCATAAAGCAGCACGGCGCTCCCCCAGCCGAGCGCCCATGCGCTCTGCACGGCGCCCATCGCCTTGCCGCGGTGCTCGGCGCGGATCGTCTCCGCCATCAGCACGGCGCCCGCCGCCCATTCGCCGCCGAAGCCGAGGCCCTGCAGCGTCTTCAGGGTCACGAATTGCGGGTAGCTCGTCGCGAACGCGCAGGCGAACGTGCCGACCGAGAAGCACGCGATCGTCCATTGCAGCGTCCGCACGCGGCCGAAGCGGTCGGACAGCATGCCGGCCACCCAGCCGCCGAGCGCCGACGCGACGAGCGTCGCGCCGCCGACGAAGCCCGCCTGCGTGCGCGACAGCGACCATTCGGCGACGATCGCGGGGATCACGAGGCTGAACATCTGCATGTCGAGCGCATCGAGCGCCCAGCCGCCGAAGCAGGCCCAGAACGTGCGCCGTTCGCGCGGCGATACGGCGGCGAACCATGTGAACACTGTCGTCTCCTGTCGGGCGCTGCTCGCCATGCGCGCCGCACGCTGCTCCATGCGTTGCTCGCGCGAGCGCGCGGCCCGTGCGCGAGCTCCGCTGTCGCGCGAGCCGGCCGCTAGCGGATTTCCGCCTGATAGATGAATTCGCTCGCGGGGCCGCGCGAGCGCCGCCATTCGAGCGGCCGGCGGTCGTAGCCGTACGCGAGCCGCTCGATCACGACGGCGGGCGTGCCCGGCTCGATGCGCAGCAGCCGCGCGTGCACGGGGCCGATCGCCTCGACGGTCAGCGTCTCGGTGGCCGAGGCGACGATCTGGTTGCAATGCGCTTCGTAGACCGGATACAGCAGATCGCCGATCGAAGCGAGCTCGAGCCGCGCGAATGCGGCGAAGCGGTCGTAGGGCAGCCAGATTTCCTCGGCGAGCATCGGCGCGCCGTCGATCAGGCGCACCCGCGTCATCTCGATCACCGACGCGCGGGCCGGAATCTGCAGCGCGGCCGCCACCGCGGACGGCGCTTCGACGACCTCGCGGCGCAGGATCCGGCTCTCCGGTATCCGGCGCTCGCCGTGCCTGCCCTGGAAGCGGAAGAAACGGAACAGCGAGCTGTCGAAGCTCGCGCGCCGCACGAACGTGCCGCGCCCCTGGAAGCGTTCGAGCATGCCGTCGGCGACGAGCAGATCGACCGCCTTGCGCACCGTGCCGATCGCGACGTCATAGCGCTTCGCGAGCGCCTGCTCGGTCGGGATCGCTTCGCCCGGCCGCCAGTGCCGGGCCGCGATCAGCGCGGCCAGTTCGTCGCGCAGGCGCTGGTAGCGGGGGAGACGGTCGTCGGTGGCGTGCATGGTTTCTCCAAATTCATCTATATGTTTGCATGACTTGGTTCGGAGCGAATCGGGACAAACCCGATGGTGCTTTCCCAATTCAGGCAGGCTGCACTGGTAATTCCGCATTGTCTCACTCAATTGATCAACTAATCATCTATATGAATTATCGAGCAAGGAGACGGCTGGTGGACGAAACCTCAATCCGCGAACGGGCGGTCATGGCGAAGATCGCGCGGCGGCTGATGCCGCTGCTCGTCATCATGTTCCTGATCGCGTTCATCGACCGGCAGAACGTCGGTTTCGCGAAGCTGCAGATGGTCCACGCGCTTGGGATGACCGAGACGTCGTACGGGCTCGGCGCGTCGCTGTTCTTCATCGGCTACCTGCTGTTCGAGGTGCCGAGCACGCTCGCGCTGCATCGGTTCGGCGCGCGCCTCTGGCTCGCGCGCATCATGATGACGTGGGGGGTGATCACGGTGCTGCTCGGCTTCACGCATTCGACGGGCGTCTTCTACGTATTCCGCTTTCTGCTCGGCGTCGCGGAAGCCGGCTTCTATCCGGGAGTCATCTATTACCTGACGCTGTGGTTTCCGCAAAGCCACCGCACGCGCGTGCTCGGCCTCTTCACGCTCGGCAGCGCGCTCGCGAACATGCTCGGCTCGCTCGCGGGCGGGCTGCTGCTGTCGCTCGACGGCCGGCTCGGGCTCGCCGGCTGGCAGTGGGTATTCGTCGCGACGGGGCTGCCCGCCATCGCCGTCGCGCTCGTCGCATGGCGTTACTTGCCGGAATCGGTCGAGCGCGCGACGTTCCTGTCCGACGACGAGAAGCGCGTCGCGCTCGCCGCGCTCAAGCGTGAGGCGTCGCCCGAGGCGGTGTCCGAATCGCCGTGGCGCGCGCTCGTCGATCCGCGCGTGCTGATGTTCGCGCTCGCGTACATGCTGATGTCGACGTCGCTGTACGGCGTCACGTACTGGCTGCCGACGCTGTTGAAGAGCAACGGCGTGCCGTCGTCGCTGAACGGGCTGCTGAACATGATTCCCTGGGCGATCGCGGCGCTGCTGCTGCTGTGGCTGCCCGCGCGGCTCAAGCGCGAGCGGATCGTGCTCAAGGCGATGGCGGCCGTCGCGGGCGTCGGCGTGGCGGGCTTCGCGCTCAGTCTCGCGCTGCCCGGCCTGCCTCTGCGCTTCGCCGCGCTCGTGCTGGGCGGCGCGTGCATTCCGCTGCTGTATCCGTGCTTCTGGTCGCTGCCGCCGCGCTTTTTCTCCGGCGCGCGCGCCGCGGCGAGCATCGCCGCGATCAACTCGATCGGCAATCTCGGCGGATTTTTCGCGCAGAACCTGATGCCGTACGTCGGCAAGGCGGCGGGCAGCGCCGGCGCGCCGATGCTCGTGCCTGTCGTGTGCCTGGCGGCGCTCGGCGTGGGCATGCTCGCCGCCGCGTCGATGGCCGGCCGGCGGCGGCCGGCATGGCGGCCTGACGAACGCCGGTTGACGCGGCGGCGGCGTCTCGGGCGAGCCGGAGCGCGCGTCGCCGCGAGTCTGTCCGGGCGGCGTTGCGCGAGCGCGCGCCGCCCGGTTCGTTCGGCGCGCCGCGTTCGTGGCGCGCGTTTCGCTTCAGGCGGCGCGCGCCCGCTCTGTCATCACCGCCGGCGCCCGCCGCGCGTTCGGCGCGACGCGCCGCTCAGGACTCGCTCGTCGCCGCGGTTTTACGCGGGCGGCGCGCACGCGGGGCCGACTTGCGCGGCGTCTTTGCCGGCGCTGCTTCGGCGGCCGATTCGGGAGCGAAAGCGTGGGGCGCAGCGTGGGATGGTTCGCCGGCCGCGTCCGCCTCGGCGGCCGCGACGGGCGAGGCGGACGCCGCGCGCGCCTGGGTTCCCTTCGCCTTTTTCACAGCAGTCTTGCGTGCGCGCGAGCGGGCAGGTTTCGCCGTGTCGGCCGCCTGCGCTTCGGCCGCTTCGACCGCTTCGGCCACTTTGGCCGATTCGCCCGCGCGAGCCGGTTCGTGCGCGGCTCGCGTTTCATGCGGCTCGTGCGCGCCATGGGCCGGATGCGTATCGCGCGCGTCGTCCGCCGGGCGTTCGCGGCGCATGCCGCGCGGCGCGGAGTCGCTCGCCTCGGCGAGTTCGGCGTTCGCTTCGATGTCGGCGTGCGCGTGGCCTTCCGCGCCCGCGGCCGTCTCGACGATCAGCGGCATCTGCTCGGGCATGCGTTTCTTCGCGCCGCGGGCCTTGCCGTGCGCTTTCTTGCCCGACGGCTTCGCGCCGGCGGAGGCGTCGTCGACGGCCGCCTCGATCGGCCGCATCATCTCGACGGCCGCCGTCTGGATCGGCCGGAACACGAACGTGCCCGACTTGTCGTCGCGGCCGATCTCGAGCAGCCCGCGCGCCTGCGCCTCCTCGAGCAGGTTGCCGAACGCGCGAAAGCCGTAGTACGACTCGTTGAAGTCCGGCTTGCGGCGCTTGATCGCGCTCTTGAGCACCGAGGCCCAGATCTTGCCGCTCTCGCCGCGCTCGGACGCGAGCGCGTCGAACGTCTCGACGGCGAGCGAGATCGCTTCCGCCTTGCGCGCGTCGCCGTCGTGCTTGCGGTGCTTGTCGTCGTCGGCCGTGCGTTTCGCGCCGGCCTCGGCCTTGCGCGCGTCGCGTTTCGCGAGCGCGCGCTGCTGCTCGCGGGCGAGGTCGTCGTAGAAGATGAATTCGTCGCAGTTCGCGACGAGCAGATCCGACGTCGAGTTCTTCACGCCGACGCCGATCACGCGCTTCGCGTTCTCGCGCAGCTTCGACACGAGCGGCGAGAAGTCCGAATCGCCGCTGATGATGACGAACGTGTCGACGTGCGCCTTCGTGTAGCAGAGATCGAGCGCGTCGACGACGAGCCGGATGTCCGCCGAATTCTTGCCGGACTGGCGCACGTGCGGGATTTCGATCAGCTCGAAGCTCGCCTCGTGCATCGCCGCCTTGAACGTCTTGTAGCGATCCCAATCGCAGTACGCCTTCTTGACGACGATGCTGCCCTTGAGCAGCAGCTTCTCGAGCACGGGCTTGATGTCGAATTTCTCGAACTTCGTGTCGCGCACGCCGAGCGCGATGTTTTCGAAGTCGCAAAAGAGCGCCATGTTGACGCTGTCCTGGGGTAAGGCCATGAGATCTCCAACCTGAGTGTCGGGTCGATCTTGCGATCGAGAATGGCGCACATGATAGCGGGTCGGCGCGCTCGCGCGGAAATCCGTGCGAGCGCGCCGTGAACGGCGCAGTGAACGCGAGGGGAAAATGGGGCGGGCGGCGATGCGAACGGCTCGATGGAGGAAGAGGGCGAGGCTTTTCCCTCAGGCGGCCGCTCGACGGCTTGAACGCTCGACTACTCGAACGCGGAAACGCGGAAACGCGAAGATGCGAGAGCCCACAGGCGCGACATTCGCCGGGCATTCCCCGCGCGTTGCCCGAGCATGCGGCATCGGCCGCGCCGCGCGCGTGGCGGCATGCATGCGCCGTCGGCGGCGCGCACCGGGCCGCCGACGGCGCGTTCGGCGCGCGATTCGCGTCCGCGGTGCGGCGCGCGAAAGCGGCGCGGCTCAAATCGGAAAACTCGTCGTCGACAGAATCTCCTTGAGCACGACGAACGTGCGGATCTGCCGCACGCCGGGCAGGTACAGCAACTGCTCGGCGTGCAGCCGGTTGAACGTATCGCTGTCGCGCGTGCGGATCAGCATGATGTAGTCGAACTCGCCCGTCACGACGTGGCATTCCATGCAGCCCGACACCTTCTGCGCGGCCTGCTCGAACGCGCCGAACGAGTCGGGCGTCGAGCGGTCGAGCACGACGCCGATCATCACGAGCATCCCCGCATTCAGCGCCTTCGGCTCGAGCAGCGCGACGATCCCGCGGATCAGCCCCATTTCCTTCAGCCGCTCGACGCGGCGCAGGCACGCGGGCGGGCTCAGGTTCACCTTCGCGGCGAGCGCGACGTTCGAGACCGACGCGTCGCGCTGCAGCACGCGGAGGATCGCGCGATCGACGCGGTCGATGTCCACGCCCGCCGGTGGGGCGGCGGCCTTCGGTGAGGATTTTTTTGTTGCGCGCATGCTGAACGATTCCTAATTTAATTAACGTGAATTCTGATTGAAAAGTATAAAAATAGGAAAGTGGAAATATATTCGCAACCCTGTTATTCCCGATCGTTTTTAACATGAGGCATCGCTGCGGCCGCGATCGAACGGTGCGATGCCCGGCCCGATGCGCCCGCGCGACCGAACCTTCGACGACAGGAGCGACCGATGAATCTCCAGAAATTTTCGCGTTATCCGCTGACCTTCGGCCCGACGCCGATCCAGCCGCTCAAGCGGCTTTCCGCGCATCTCGGCGGCAAGGTCGAGCTGTACGCGAAGCGCGACGACTGCAACAGCGGCCTCGCGTTCGGCGGCAACAAGACGCGCAAGCTCGAATACCTGATCCCGGACGCGCTCGCGCAAGGCTGCGACACGCTCGTGTCGATCGGCGGCATCCAGTCGAACCAGACGCGCCAGGTCGCGGCGGTGGCCGCGCATCTCGGCATGAAGTGCGTGCTCGTGCAGGAGAACTGGGTCAACTATCACGACGCCGTCTACGATCGCGTCGGCAACATCCAGATGTCGCGCATGATGGGCGCCGACGTGCGCCTCGTGCCGGACGGCTTCGACATCGGCTTTCGCAAGAGCTGGGAGGACGCGCTCGCCGATGTCCGCGCGAGGGGCGGCAAGCCGTATGCGATTCCGGCCGGCTGCTCCGACCATCCGCTCGGCGGCCTCGGCTTCGTCGGCTTTGCCGAGGAAGTGCGCGCGCAGGAGGCCGAGCTCGGTTTCCAATTCGATTACGTCGTGGTGTGCTCGGTGACGGGCAGCACGCAGGCCGGGATGGTCGTCGGCTTCGCGGCGGACGGGCGCGCGGACCGCGTGATCGGCGTCGACGCGTCGGCGAAGCCCGCGCAGACGCGCGAGCAGATCCTTCGGATCGCGAAGCATACCGCCGATCGCGTCGAGCTGGGCCGCGACATCACGAGCGCCGACGTCGTGCTCGACGAGCGCTTCGGCGGCCCCGAGTACGGGCTGCCGAACGAGGGCACGCTCGAGGCGATCCGGCTGTGCGCGAAGCTCGAAGGCGTGCTGACCGATCCCGTCTACGAAGGCAAGTCGATGCACGGGATGATCGAGAAGGTGCGGCTCGGCGAATTCCCGGCCGGCTCGAAGGTGCTGTACGCGCATCTCGGCGGCGTGCCCGCGCTGAACGCGTACAGCTTTTTGTTCCGCGACGGCTGACGTCGCGCGGCGCTTGCTGATCGACGCCGGGTATTGACGCCGTCGAACTCGTCGGGTCCATCCGCGCGGCGAGGCGACGTATCGATGACGTATCGGCGTCGTATCGGCGGCGTGCGGGCCGCGGCGGTGACACCGCACGGCCCGCGCGATTCGCGATTCGCGACACGCGTTCGCGCCGCCGCGCTCGCGGGCATCTGCGCTCACTACAGTCGTGGCTTTACGGCAACGACGGAGAGCGCCATGGACATATCGAAGATTCAGCACAGCGCGGTCGCGCTCGATGCATCATCCGATTCCTCTTCCGGACAGCAGGCAAGCGGGCACACGGCGGCACGGCAGACGTCGTCGCGCGGCGCGGGCGCGGCGCTCGGCGGCCTGAAGGAACTGCAGGATCTGAAGCGCGGCGATCTGATCATGGAACACGGCAACATGCATGCGGTGATGTATGCCGGAGGCGACAAGCCGCTCGTTCATTCGACGAACGGGAAATTCTTCGGTGTCCTTCAGCAGGGCCCGAATTACTTGACGAAGAAGTTCGGCAACGAGACGCCCACGAAGCTGCCGGTCTATCGGATGAAGAACGCCGATTCGCCCATTCCCTCGGAAGCGGCGCGCATCGGCGAACAATGGGCGATTCGCTCGGGCGATACCGAGACGACGAAGACCAAGACGCCGTTCGGCGAAAACCGCCTGAACGACGCGGACGAAGACAAGGCCGTGGAGTGGTCGCCCGAAGCGACGTTTCGCGCGGCGCGCGCGGCGCTCAGAAGCGACGAGGGCATGCCGCTTAGCAAGCAACAGGGCGTGAGTTGCTCGCAGTTCGTCACGTACGCCTATCAGGCGGCGGCGCTCAAGAAGGGGGGCGATGCGTCCGGCGGCGCGCACGAAGCGCTCGACTCGGTGAAGCAGGCCGGCGCACATCGGCAAGGCGCGTTCAAGACCGCGGAGAACAAGGTGCAGCAACAGGCCGGGCTGGTGCAAGGCGCACATGAGCAGGCAACGCAAGCGATGCCGCACACGCTGCAGGTCAATGCGAAGCACATGACGGCGGATGTCCTCGCCGAGCGATTGCGCGAGCGCGGCGGCGATTTCGAGCGGGTGGGGTACGCGGTGCCGTACGAGAAGGACGGCGAATCCGGCGTCAAGCTGTTGCCGAAGGACGATCCTCGCGCGACGCAGAAGATTTCGAACATCGAATGAGCGGCCGACGCGCGGATGCGTTCGCCCGCTTCGGGGCGCGCGCTGCCGCCATGTCTACACGGCCGGCGTGACGCCGGCGGCCGGCTGGTCGAGCCGGACGTGCTGGACGAGCCTGATGAGCCGAACGAGCCGAACGAGCCGGAGCGTCCGGCGCGCAACCGCGCGGCGGCCGGCCGGGCTGCGGCCGTTGCCGTCAGATTCCGATCGGCGCGAGCGCGCGCTTGCCGGGCGCGAGCGCGCGCGTGTACTGCATCGGCGTCATCCCGAACGTGCGCTTGAAGTGGTTGCAAAGCGCGCTTTGATCGTAGAAGCCCGATGTCAGCGCGGCGTCGGCGAGCGAGCGGCCGGCCTGCAGCTCGCGCAGCGCCGCGCGCAACCTCAACTGGTTCAGGTACGCGTGCGGTGTGAGGCCGATCACGCGGTTGAACGCGGTGATCAGCTGGAACGACGTGAGGCCCGCCGCCGCCGCGATCTGCTCGAGGGTGAGCGCGTGGTCGAAGCAATCGTTCATCAGATCGAGCGCGGGCTTGAGCGCCGGCAGGCCCGCCTTCGTGCCGAAGCCGGGGCCGGCGCCGAGCCCGGCCTGGAGCCCGTGCCGCGAAAACAGCGTGCCGAAGCTGCTGACGAGCAGTTCCTGCTGCCGCAGCAGATCGTCCTGCTCGTCCATCGCGCGGTGCAGGGTGAGAAACTGTTCGACGAGCTGAGGATCGTCGAGCACGTTCGACGTGAAAAAGCGCGGCTGCGCCATGCCGAGCAACGTCAGCACGCGGGAAAGGCCCGCTTCCGCGAGGTAGAACGACCGGTAGCGCCAGCGGCTGCTGCCGCCCATGCGCCCCGAATGCGGCTCGCACGGATTGAACACGAGCACGGCGTTCGGCTCGGCGAGGCGCGTCTGCCCGCGGCTCTTGAACACCGAACCGCCGACTTCCGTGACGGCGACGACAAGCGAATCGTGCACGTGCGGCGCGTAGTCGTGCGTCGTGAAGTCGGCGAGCAACAGATCGACCCCTGAAATGCCGGGAGAGTGCCAGTAACGCGACTGGTTGCGATGGTCTAGCTTGGCCACGGTCGAACCCCGATTCCGATGAAACGAAACAGCCGGCGGCGGGTGAGGCCGCTCCGTGCGCGTGCTGGGCGCCGCGCACGCCGGCGGGTGTTTCGATGTCGTCGGCACGCGTGCGCGGGGCGCGCGCCATCCACGAGACGCAAGTTTCATACCGTGCCGCGCGGCCGCGCCGGTCGCCGCCGCTCGCGCGCCGTGCGCCGACGGACACCATTCTAGTGGGAATCGCCGCGGCGATGCGAAATGGGCGTCCGGCACCGCCGCGCGCGGTTCGCTCGCGCGAGCCTGAGGCGCGCGCACCGCGAATCGGGATCGCCGTGCGCGATATTTTCTTGTGCAGGGCGATGCACCACGAAAATACGTTTCCGCGTTAAAGCACAAAATCTGTGCGAATCGATAATTCGAATCGCCGGGATATCGGGCGTCCATTAAAAGCGAAAACGCTGGCCAATAATAAATGCCGATGTCAATTTGGCCGCCTTTTCCGGATTGTCCGATATTTGTATGGCAAAAATCCGCCGAAAGAGGAATTGAATTCGCGTGTGCGCGGCGGTCGTTTCCGATTCGCCGGATGGTTCCGCGCGAGGATGCCGCGTGGCCGCCTTACATGATCGCTGCGCCTGCCCCCCTCGCGCGCCGGGCCCGCAGGATCGAGCCGGTCGGTGCTGCCGGCCCGGCGAAGCGCCGTCGGGCGGCGCGTGCGGCGGGTTCGGCGCGGCGTGCGTCGGTTTACCGCGATTGCGCATCGACAGAATCGGCGCGTTTCAATTTCATCCAATACAGCCAATTAAGGCGGACATAGTTTTGCGCCGAGGGTTGTGCAATTTAAAAACTCGAAAAGGGGTTGCCATGCAAAACGTCGATCGTCCGACCGGTTCTTCACTCGCGGGTGCCGCCATTCTGCTGGAAATCGGCGCCGCATACGGCATCGTCGATTTCATCCGGCATTCGAACGGTTTCGACGTGGCCGCGCTCGCCGAGCGCAGCGGAATCGGCGAGCCGATGATCGCCGACTATGTCGATGCGATGCGCGAGGCCGGGCTCGTCACGCTCGCGAAGGCGGGCGAGCGCGACATCTACCGGCCGGCCGACGATTTTCCCGACGTCGTCAACGATGTCGGCTACCTGTCGTGGGCGCTGCTCGCATGCGCGCCGCTGATCGTCAACGCGCGCGAATTCGCTGCCGACAATGCGCTCGCGCAGGCGCGCCATCCGCGCGACGGCGGGCTCGTCGCGCGCACGTCGAAATGGATGGGCGAGCTGTCGTTCTATCCGCAGCCCGAGCGCGCGATCCTGAAGCTGCGGCCGAAAAAGATCGTCGACCTCGGGTCCGGCTCGGGCGGCTTCCTGATCCGGATGCTGCATCAGCTCGACGGCGCGCGCGGCGTCGGCGTCGATCTCAGCGCGACGGCCACCGAGCAGGCGAAGCAGGCAGCCGAAGCGAACGGCTTCGCCGGGCGGCTCGAATTCCTGCATCGGCCGATCCAGTCGCTCGTCGACGATCCGGCGCCGCTCAAGGGCGCGGACGTCGTGCACGCGGGCTTCGTGATGCACGATCTGCTGCCCGCCGAGGAGCGCACGCTCGACGCGCTGCTCGAAACGTGCCGCGAGCACGCGTCGAGCGGCACCGTCGTGATCGTCGACGCGGTGCCGCTCGCGCCCGACCGGTGGGAGCGTTCGTTCGCCGCGGCCTTCAATCACCTGCACCGCAACTTCATGTCGCGCCGGCTGCTGAGCGAGGACGCGTGGCGGGAGAAATTCGAGCAGGCGGGGTTCGGAAACGTCGCCGTCGAAACGCTCGGCCACCCCGGTGGCCAGGATGATTCTGGGGAGCGCTTGAGGAGATGTTCTTCGTTGTCTTGGGCCGATGTGATGTAGTCACTTCCGAGGAGTGTGTCATGCCGATCACTGTCGATGAACTGGTTCAGAAAGTCAAAAGCCATCGCTGCTATAGCCACCCGGTGTTCCTGAACTGGGCGAAGGTCGATCCCGAACCGAAGGTCGTCGGGGCGTTGTTCCATCAGATCCAGCATTTCTGCGCGTCGACGCGCCCGGGCTGGAATTTTCCGCGCGCGCTCGCCGAGCACGGGCTGCAGAAGCAAAGCGAGCTGATGACCGAGATCGTCGACAGCGAATCGGGGCACGGTCCCGAGCTCGCGACGATGGCGGGCTACATCGTCAATCGCGCGGCGGGCGGCGCGGTGATTCCCGATCTGTACGATCAGGCGGCCGTCGAGGGCGCGCTCAAGCGCTATTCGGACGAACTGCTCGGCTCGCTGCCCGGCTACGACGACGAGACCGGCCTCACGACGCAGGTGCGCCGTGCGATCAACGTGTTCGAGCGCCGCAAGCTTGTCGACGTCGAATCGACGTATCGCAATCTCGGCACCGCGCTCGCGCTCGAGATGATCTCGAATCGCCAGTTGATCCCGGGCGAGAAGCACTGTCTCGTCGACAGCGGGCTGTACGGCGCGTCGCTCGAGGTGCCCGAGATGCACTACCTGCTCGAGCATTGGGGCGAGGTCGGCGCCGAGCAGCAGCATGAGGAGAACGCGCGCGCCGCGGTGAAGCCCGCGCTGGAATCCGAGCATGCGGCGCTCGTGATCGAAGGCGCGCAGGAGTTTCTCGATGCGCTCGCGAGCGTGTGGGATCTGCTCGATGCGTCGCTGCTGGAATCGGGCTACGTGAAGAAGGCGGCGTGACGATGCCGGGCACGGCGCCGCGCGGCGCCGTTTTTCCGATGCTTGCGGTGCGAGGGAACCATGGCGGCATATTTGCTGGGCAGGATGGCGATCAGCGATCCGTCGAAATACGCGCGTTACAAGGCGCTGACGCCCGACATCATCGCGCGCTACGGCGGCCGCTTCCTCACACGCGGCGGCGAGAAGCTGACGCTCGAGGGGCCCGCCGACGAGTGGCGGATCGTGCTCGTCGAGTTCGCGGACGCGGCGGCGCGCTTCTATCATTCGGCCGATTATCAGCACGCGAAGTCGCTGCGCGAAGGCGCGGCCGACATGCAACTGATGATCGTCGGCGGCTTCGAGCGGAAATGACGGCCGGCGCGAACGCGGCCCGGACGGCGGGCGACACGCGCGCGGGGCGCGCGCGGCGGCGCGGGGATGGGGGCGGCCCCGCGTGTGCGCGGGCTGCGCGCCGCGGCGAGCGGGCGCGATCGACGAACGGAGGCGACGCATGCGCGAAGTGACCGACGACGGACAGCAGTGGGACGGGCGGGCGGCGGCTTTCGCGGGCGTGCCGCCCGGCGGCGGCGCGCCTGCCGCGTTCGCCACGCCGCAGACGATCGGGCGCTGCGTCGAGGCGTTGCGCGCGATCGTCGGCGAGCGCCTCGCAGTCGGGCGCGCGGTGCGCGAGCAGCACGGCAAGGACATCTCGTTCCATCCGGGCGCGCCGCCCGACGCCGTCGCGTTCGTGCGGACGACGGCCGAGGTCGCCGAGATCACACGCGCATGCCATCGGCTGCGCGTGCCGCTGATTCCGTTCGGCACCGGCACGTCGTGCGAGGGGCACATCGCCGCGCTGCGCGGCGGCGTATGCATCGATCTGTCCGGCATGAACCGGATTCTGCGCGTGAGCGCCGAGGATCTCGACTGCACGGTCGAGGCGGGGGTGACGCGCAAGCAGCTCAATGCGCACCTGCGCGACACGGGGCTCTTCTTTCCGATCGACCCGGGCGCGGACGCGTCGATCGGCGGCATGTGCTCGACGCGCGCGTCCGGCACGAACGCGGTGCGCTACGGGACGATGCGCGAGAGCGTGCTCGCGCTCGAAGTCGTGCTGCCGAACGGCGACGTCGTCTCGGTCGGCTCGCGTGCGCGCAAGTCGGCGGCGGGCTACGATCTCGCGCGCCTGTTCGTCGGCGCGGAAGGCACGCTCGGCACGATCACGGGCGTCACGCTGCGGCTGCATCCGCGCCCGGACCGGCTATCCGCCGCGGTGTGCGGTTTCCCGGACCTGAAGGCCGCGGTCGACTCGGTGATCGGCGTCATCCGCAGCGGCGTGCCGATCGCGCGCGTCGAGTTGCTCGACGCACTGCAGATCGTCGCGTGCAACCGCTATGCGAAGCTGAGCCTCGACGAGCGGCCGACGCTCTTTTTCGAGTTCGCGGGGTTCGGCGCGGCCGTCGACGAGCAGATCGACTGGGTCGGGGAGATTTGCGCGGGCTACGGCGGCGGTGAATTCCGCTGGGCGTCGCGCCCGGAGGAGCGCAGCGCGCTGTGGGCGGCGCGGCACGACGCGTGGTGGGCGGCGCTCGCGCTGCGGCCCGGCTGCGAGGGGATGCCGACCGATTCGTGCGTGCCCGTGTCGCGGCTCGCGGAGGCGGTGCTCGCCGCGCGCGCGGACGTGGACGCGCTCGGCCTCGTCGCGACGATCTGCGGGCACGTCGGCGACGGCAACTTTCACGTATGCATCGCGATCGATCCGGCCGACCCGGACGAACTCGCGCGCGCAACCGAGCTGAACCGGCGGCTCGCGCTGCGCGCGATCGCGTTGGGCGGCACCTGCACGGGCGAGCACGGCGTCGGTTACGGGAAGATCGGCTACCTGGAGCGCGAGCATCCGACGGCGCTGCAATTGATGGCGGCCGTCAAGCGCGCGCTCGATCCGCGCGGCATCATGAATCCGGGCAAGGTGCTGCATCACGACCGGTATCCGCCGTTCGACTGAGTTCTGGACGGCGCGCGGGCGGGGCGAGCGGCCGATCCGGCCGTGCGCGGCCCGGCCCGGCGGGCCGGCCGACGAACGGACGCGGCGCGGCGTGCGTCGCGACGATCGGGCCGGCGCGCGCCGCGCGGTGCGCGACCCGTCGCCCGCGGCTCGCGCGTCCGCTTACCGGCCGTTCGGATCGGCCGTGCGCGGCCGGCGGTTCGCGACCGGCGGTTCGCGATCGGGCCGCTCGCGGGCGGCCGTTCGTCGCCCGGCGTGCGCGGCGAGCGGTTCGCGACCGGCCGCTCCGACGGGGCGACGCCGGCGGGCGTTCGCAAATGGCCGTATGCTTCCACGCCGTGCGCGAGCGTGCGCGAACGGCGGTTCACGACGGCCGGTCGCCATCGTCTGCGCGCGACCGATCATCCGCGTACCGAACACCGAACACCGAACACCGGTTCACCGCCCTTCATCCGCCCTTCACCCGTCCGCGCGAAGCGCCCGGCGGCGAGCGGGCGTCGCGCGCCGCCAAATTTTCGCCAATAAGCCCGCTTCGACTTCTGACATCTTTCATTCATCAGCCAGGTGGAGCTTATGAATCGATTGTTCTGTCAAGACGACGCCGACACGCTGCTGCTTTCGGGCACGGTGGTCGACACGCGGCCGGGCGCGGTGCGCCTGTCGCGGCATCCGTTCTATCCGGGCGGCGGCGGCCAGTTGCCCGATCTGGGCACGGTTCGATGGGAGGGCGGCGTCGAGACCGTCGCCGGTTTCAGCGAGGACGGCGGCGGCCTCTGGATCGAATTCGCGAACGGCGTCGAGATCGTCGGCGACGTGCAGTCGAGCGTCGACGCCGCGTTCCGCCGCGCGATGCGCGAGCTGCATACCGATCTGCACGTGCTCAACGCGCTCGTCTATCGCGATTTCGACGGCGCGCTCGTGACGGGCGTGCAGATGAACGCCGATCGCACCGCGCGCATCGATTTCGATCTGCCCGACGCCGATAACGATCGCCTGCGCGCGCTGGAGGCCGAAATGAACGATGTCGTGCGCCGCGATCTGCCGGTGCGCACGCGCTACGTGCCGCTCGCCGACGCGCAGCAGGCAAGCGGGCTGCTGCGCTCGCGCTCGGTCGCGCCGCCGCCGACGGCCGACGGGCTCGTGCGGATCGTGGAGATCGACGGGCTCGACAGCCAGGCGTGCGGCGGCACGCATCTCGCGTCGACGGGCGGCTCGAGCCCGGTGCGGATCCTGAAGATCGAAAACAAGGGCCGCTCGAACCGCCGCGTGCGCATCGGGCTGGAGCCGAGATGACGCAGCGCCTGCTCGCGGCGGCATGGCGCCGGCCGGTGTGGCTGCTGTGGGTGCCGCCCGCGTTCTGGGCCGGCAACGTCGTGCTTGGCCGCGCGTTCAGCACGAGCTTTCCGCCCGTGTCGCTCGCGGTCGGCCGCTGGCTCGTCGCGCTCGTCGCGCTCGCGCCGTTCGTGTGGCGCGACGTGCTGCGCGAGCGCCGGTTGCTGCTGCGTCACTGGAAACTGATCTGGGCGTGCGGCGCGCTCGGCATCGCCGGCTACAACGCGCTCGCGTACGTCGCGCTGCGCACGGTGCCGGCCGCGAGCGTCGCGTTCCTGAACTCGACGCTGCCGCTGATGGTGCCGCTCGCCGCGGCGATGCTCGGCGTCGAGCGGATCACCTCGCGCGCGATCGTCGGCATCGTCGTGTCGTTCGGCGGCGTCGCGTGGATCGTCGCGCGCGGGCACTGGGAGGATCTCGTCGCGCTGCGCTTCGATCACGGCGAGCTCATCGTGATCCTCGCGACGGCCAACTACGCGATCTATTCGGTGCTGCTGCGGCGAAAGCCCGCGGCGATCGGCCCGCTCGCGTTCCTCGCCGCGACGATGGCCGCCGGGCTCGCGGTGCTCGCGCCGTTCTGGGCGCTGGAGCTCGCGGGCGGCGCGCGCATTCCGTTCGATCCGAAAGCGATCGGCGCGGTGCTCTATATCGGCGTGTTCGCGTCGCTGATCGCCTTCATCCTGTGGGGCCACTGCGTGCAGGTGCTCGGCGCGACGGTGACGGGCGTGTCGTTCCATCTCGTCGCGCTGTTCACCGCGGTGCTCGCCGCGCTCACGCTCGGCGAGCCGGTTCGTTCGTACCACCTCGTCGGCATCGCGCTGATCCTGTTCGGCTTCTTCGTCGCGACGCGCGCCGCACCCGGCGTGCGCTCCGCTCCGAACGCGCGGTCGCTGTGATCCGGCCGGGCCGCGGGCGGCCCGGATGCCTTTTCGGCGGACGCGATGGGGCGTTCGCCCGCTCGCGCGCCTCGGAGGGGCCGATGTCCGAATACAAGGAAACGCTGAACCTGCTGCAGACGCCTTTTCCGATGAAGGGCGACCTGCCGCGCCGCGAGCCCGCGCTCGTCGAGCGCTGGGCGGCGCAGCGCGTGTACGCGCGGATGCGCGCGGCGGCGGCGGGGCGCCCGCCGTTCGTGCTGCACGACGGGCCGCCGTACGCGAACGGCGACATCCATATCGGGCACGCGGTCAACAAGGTGTTGAAGGACATCGTGCTGAAGAGCCGCTTCGCCGCGGGCTACGATGCGCAGTGGATTCCCGGCTGGGACTGTCACGGCATGCCGATCGAGCATCGGATCGAGCAGTTGCACGGCCGCGGCCTGCCGCCGGCGGCCGTGCAGCGGCTTTGCCGCGAATACGCGTTCGAGCAGACCGAGCGGCAGCGGCGCGATTTCCTGCGGCTCGGCCTGCTCGGCGACTGGCCGCACGCGTTTCGGACGATGGATTTCCGCACCGAGGCGAACGAGCTGCGCTTTCTCGAGCGCATCCGCGCGCGCGGGCTGCTGTATCGCGGGCAGAAGCCGGTGAACTGGTGCGTCGATTGCCAGTCGGCGCTCGCGGAGGCCGAACTCGAATACGCGCGGAAAACGTCGGTCGCGATTCACGCCGGGCTGCGCGTGCGCGACCCGGTCGATTTCGCGTCGCGCTTTCGCCGCCGTCCGGTTCTCGACAAGCCGGCGATGCTCGTCGTGTGGACGACGACGCCGTGGACGATTCCCGGCAACGCGGCGGCCGGCGTGCGCGCCGACGCGCCATACGGGCTGTACGACACGCCCGGGGCGCTCATCGTCGTCGCGCAGCCGTTGGCCGACGCGCTGTTCGCGTCGCTCGGCGTCGATCACGCGCTGTGCGCGCTCGCGCGGGGGCGAGAGCTCGTCGGTCTCGCGCTCGGGCAGCCGTTTTTCGCCGGGCGCGACGTGCCCGTCGTCGAGGCGGAGTTCGTCACGCTCGACGCGGGCACGGGCATCGTCCATCTCGCGCCCGCGCACGGCGCCGAGGACGCGGAACTGTGCCGCCGGCTCGGCATCGCGGGCGAGAACGTCGTCGACGGCGCGGGCCGGTTCGCCGCCGATCTGCCGGAGATCGGCGGGCTGCCGCTCGCCGACGGCATCGCGCGCATCGTCGCGAAGCTGCGCGCGGACGGCACGCTCGTGCGCGAGGCGGCGTTCGAGCATGCGTATCCGCACTGCTGGCGGCACAAGACGCCGATCCTGTTCCGCTCGACGCCGCAATGGTTCATCGGCATGGATATCGAGTGCGAGCAGGGCGAAGCAGATCCGGGACGCGCGGCCGTAACGGAAGAAGCGGGTGCAACGGGCGAGGCGAGGAAGGTGGGGAAAGCGGAAGAAGCGGAAGAAGCGGGGCCCGCGAAGACGCTGCGCGCGAGCGCGCGCGACGCGATTGCCGACGTGCCGTTCTATCCGCCGTCCGCGCGGCAGCGGATGGAAGCGATGATCGACGGCCGGCCCGACTGGTGCGTGTCGCGGCAGCGGACCTGGGGCGTGCCGCTGCCGTACTTCGTCCGGCGCGACGACCGGTCGCTGCATCCGCGGAGCGCGCGCCTCGTCGAGGCGGTGGCCGCGCGCGTCGAGCGCGACGGCATCGCCGCATGGTCGCGGCTGCGGCCGGCCGAGCTCGGCGTCGACGAGAACGCATACGAGAAACTGTCCGATACGCTCGACGTATGGTTCGATTCGGGCTCGATCCACGCCACCGTCTATCGCGACGCCGCGCGCGCGGACACGGGCGGCTATCCGGCGGACCTGTATCTGGAAGGCGCGGATCAGCATCGCGGCTGGTTCGGCGCGTCGCTGATGACGGGATGCGCGGCGGACGGCCGCGCGCCGTTTCGCGCGATCCTCACGCACGGCTTCGTCGTCGACGGCGCGGGGCGCAAGATGAGCAAGTCGCTCGGCAACACGGTGAGCCCGCAGCGGATCGCGGACACGCGCGGTGCGGACATCCTGCGTCTCTGGATCGCGAGCACCGACTATGCGGCCGAGATGTCGATCTCCGACGAGATCCTCGAGCGCGTCGTGGAGACGTACCGGCGCATGCGCAACACGCTGCGCTTCCTGCTGCAGAACGTCGCCGATTTCGATCCGCGCGACGATGCGGTGCCGGCCGGGCAGTTGCTCGACGTCGATCGCTACGCGCTCGCGCGCTGCCGCGAGTTCGTCGACGCGTGCCGAAGCGCGTACGCGCGCTACGACTTCGTCGCGGTGACGCGGCTCGCGCACGGCTACTGCGCGGAGGAGCTCGGCGGCTTCTATCTCGACGCGCTGAAGGACCGGCTGTACGCGAGCGTCGCCGACGGCGTCGAGCGGCGCGCCGCGCAGACGGCGCTGCACAGCGTGCTCGCGAACCTGTTGATCTCGATCGCGCCGATCCTCAGCTTCACGGCCGAGGAAGCGTGGACGGTGTTCGCGGGCGACGAGCGCGACAGCGTGTTCCTGCACACGTGGGACGAGCACGCGCCGCCGCCCGACGACGCGGCGCTCGCGCGCTGGGCGCACGTGCGCGCGCTGCGGCCTCACGTGACGAAGGCGCTCGAGGAGGCGCGCGGCGCGGCGCTCATCGGGCGCTCGAGCGAGGCGGAGCTCGTCGTGCGCGCGCCGCGCGACGTGCTCGACGCGCTGGCGCCGCTGCACGGCGAGCTGGCCGCGGTCTTCATCGTCGCGGGCGTGACGCTCGAGACGGCCGATCAGATCGCGGTGGCGGTGGCGCGCACGCCACTCGCGCGCTGCGAGCGCTGCTGGCGGCACGAGCCGAGCGTCGCCGCGCACGCTAGCGGCGACGCGCTCTGCGCACGCTGTCGGCATGCGCTGTCGCGGCGAGCGCGCGCCGAGCGCTCGGAGCCGCGCGCCGCCGTCGGATCGCGGTGAGCCGAGCCGCGCGGGCGAACGCAACGGCCCGGGCCGATGCGCGGTCCGCGCCGAGGCCGGTGCGCGCGGCACGGCCAGCCAGGATTCGCCGGTTCGACGCGAGTGACCGGATCGCGTTTTTGCGCTGGCCGGTTGGGCGCCAGCCGCCGGAAGCCGTGCGATGCGCTTTCGCGCTTCTTGCGCGCGGCACGCGTGCGGTGACGGGGCGACAACGCGACGAAGCGACAAGGCGACGAAGCGATGAGGTGACGAAGCGATGAGGCGACGAAACGATGGGGCGATGAGGCGGCTAGGCGGCGTTTCAGCGGTGCGACGCAATTCGCCGCCGTGTGTCGCCTCACGCCGGACGGATGTCACGTGACATGTTCCCGTAACGTCGGCATCCGGCGCGCCGAGCGCGGCCGTGCGGCCTTGTCGCGACGGCGTTCGCGGTGCGCGGCGCGATTGGCATCGTTATTGCTCCTCTTCGGTGAAGAACCGGATTCAGGGAGCTTCACATGGGATTCGTCGAGGTCGAGCGCCGCCGCGCAAACGTCGGGAAGCCGAACGACATCGACGGCGCGACGCTGGTCTCCGAGGTGAGATCCGAGCCGCTCGTTTCGGCCGGCGGCGCGCCTTGCGACGACGCGCCGCGCCTTGCGACGACGCGCCGCTCACGCTATACGGCGCCTATCGGCAGGGCTTCGCCGATTATCTCGCGGGCCGGCCGAATCCGTATCGGATCGGCAGCCGTCTCGCGGGCATCTGGCACGAAGGGCACGCGGAAGCCGCGTCGAACGACGCGCTCGATTTCGCGGTGCGCGTACGCTTCTGCTGGGGCGCCCGCGCGGCGGCCAATCCGATCGCGTTCTTCCGCCGCCGCCGTTAGGCCGCCTGCCGGCCCTCGGCCCTTGGCCCCCGGCTCCCGACGCGCCGTGCCGTTCAGCCGAGCGCGCCGCCGGGCGGCAAGCCCGCGAGCGCGTTCGCGCGCATGACTTTCCGGTACCACAGCGTCCACATCATCAGCGCGCCATAGACGCCGTAGCCGACGAACGGCGCGACCACGAGCACGCGCTCGACCGGCCAGTTCCAGACCATCCACGCGCGCAGCAGGTTCTCGGCGACGAGACCGCATCCCCACACGAGCGTCATCAGCCGCATCGACGCGACGAACGCGGGCCGCTCCGCCCACAGCGCATCGAGCCGGGCGGCGCCGTCGTGCGCCTCGCGGGCGAGCGTCGCACGCGCGAGATGGAACACGAGCGGCTTGCGCAGCGCGAGCGACGCGAGAAACGCGACGCCGATCGCGCCCGACGCGAGCGATTCGCGCATCAGCAGCATCCGCGCGCTGCCGCCGGCGAGCGCCGCGGCGATCGACAGCACGATGCCGAACAGCACGAGCGCGGATAGTGCGTCCACCCGCCGGAACCGCGCGAGCTGGACCGTGCTCCAGACGAGCGGTGGCACGGCGGACGCGATGAGGCCGCCCGTCTTGCCCCAATACGGGAGCGCGGCGCGATAGGCGGCCCAGGGCAGCAGCAGGTTCACCGTCAGTTCGGCGACGAGGCCGGGGGAGAGCTTCATGGCGGCGACGGGTCCGTTGGGTTGGCGGGGCGGCTGCGCAAGCCCTCTGGCGGGCCCGCGGCTTGCATCCGCTTTGTTTCAGGCACCTATCATGCCGGATTTTGCGCGCGATGGGTGACGGGCGACGGATGACGGGCGACGCGCGACGGCATGTTGCCGGGCGGACCGTGCGTCGGTCGTGCCGTCGCGTTCCGGCGTCACGTGAGCGTGGAGGCGGACGGCATGCGCGTGCGTGGAGGGCGACGGCATGCGCGGCACGCGCGACGCGATCATCGCGGGCTGTCTTGTTGATCCGCACGGCGTGGCGACGCGGCGCGCCACTCGGCGGGGCGAAGCCGCCGCGCCGTCAAGCCGTCAAGCCGTCAAGCCGTCAGGTCGTCAGGTCGTCAGGTCGTCGGGTCGTCGGGGCGGCAAGTCGACACATCGTCGAGTCGCTGCACCGCTCAGCCGCCACGTTGCCCGATCAAGCTGCTAAGCCGCTAAGCCGCTAAGCCGTTTTTGCCGCCGCCCGGCGCTTGAAGAAATCGAGCGCGTGCTGGCGCGTCGCGATCGGTGCGACGCCGGCGGCCGGATCGTGCCCGTCGCGCCGCGACGTGCCCGTCACGAGGCTCTTTTGCACGTCGTTGAGCGGCGCATCCGGCGGCGGATGGACGAAGTCGGTCGACGGCGCGGCGATCGTCGGCAGATCGGTGCGCGGCGTGTCGCGTGTGACGAGTTGCGCGAGCGTCGGCGCGTTCGCGATCCGCGCGCTGCCGAGCATCCGGTCGGGCGGAATATCGAGCCAGTCGCGCAGCGTCGCGAGGATCGACGTGTGATCGTACGGGACGTTCGTCGGCGAGCGGAACACGGTGCCCGCCTCGATGTACGGCGACACGACGACGGCCGGCACCCGCACGCCGAAGCGATAGAAGCCGAACGCCTCATCGCCGGGGTTGCTCGCGTTGTCCGGCGGGGTCGCGTTCGCGGGCGGCAGCACGTGGTCGAAGCAGCCGCCGTGCTCGTCATAGGTCACGACGAGCAGCGTGCGTGGCCAGCCGGGCGACGTGCGGATCGCCGTCCAGATGTCGTGCAGGAACTTGTCGCCCGCGCGCACGTCGTGCGGCGGATGCTGGTCGTTCGGCTCGAACAGGAAGCTCGGCTCGATGAACGCGTATTGCGGCAGCGCGTCGTTTCCGCACGCGGCGACGAAATCCGGGAAGCGCCTGAAGCGCTCGGCGTATGCATCCTTCCACAGCGACGGGAACATCGTGTGCGTGAGCGACGGCGTGACGGTCGTGTCGCTGTACACCGCCCAGCTCGCGCCGATCGACGACAGCACGTCGAAGATCGTCGGCACGTCCCATTCGAGCGGATCGGGGATCGCGCCGTTGTTCACGTGCCCGTTCGACGTGCCGGCGTGCGCGAACGCGCGGTTCGGCCAGGTCTGGCTCGGCACCGACGCGAACCACGCGTCGGACACCGCGTACGCGCGCGCGAGCGCCGTGAGCGTCGGCAGTTGCGCGACGCTGTGGCATTGCATCACGTGGCCCGGATCGGTCGTCTGCGTCGTTTCGTAATTGACGACGAAGCCCTGCATCGGCGGCCACGGGTTGCCTGCATCGCTCGGGCCGAGGATCTGGCTCGTCACGTTGACGAATGTCTCCTGCGGATCGGGGATCACGCTGTTGAGCGCCTCGCGCGTGACGGCGATGGTCTTGCCCGCCTTCGACGGATTCGACATCTCGGGCCTCAGGCCGTCGAATTGCGGCGAGCTCTGCGGCGGCAGCACGTGCGCGGGCGGCGCGTCGGGCGAATAGAGCCAGCCGAGCATCGTGTCGAACGAGCGGTTCTCGAACATCACGACGACGATGTGCTCGACGTTTTCGAGGATCTTCGCCACGGCGTTCTCCTTTTCATGCGGTGCGCGAGTGGCTGCGTCGCCCGTCCGGGCGCCCGGGCGGCGCGGCATGCCCCCCGCGTCCTCGCGCAATCGGATGGATTAGGTATATCCGATATTTCGGGAAAAACAAGACGAGGCGGCGCGCGCCTACGGGCGCCCGCGCCGCAGCCGCGCGATCGCCCGCCATGCGCAGCCGGCCGTCGTGCCGGCGATGCCGAGCAGCGTGACGAGCACGCCGAGCCCGAAGCCGGGCGGCATCTCGCCGGAGTCGGGCGGCGACGGCGGCGCGACGAGCGCGCACGCGGTGCCGCCGACGATCAGCGCCGCGCACGCGATCCAGTACGCGCGGCCGCGCGCCCGCGACGCCGCGCCGCGCACCGCCCAGCCGAGGCCGAACAGGTAGAGCAGCGCGAGCGTGCCGAGGCCGATCCATTCGGCGAGCGGGGGCGTGCCGGCGGCGGCGAGCGTGGCGGGGACGGTCATCGGAGCGGTACCTCTTCGGGTTGGCGCAAATCGGGAACAGCCGGCTATCTTGTCGAATACGGCCGGCTATCTTAGCGAATCGCGCGACGCGCGCGCAGCTTGCGCGCATCGCCCTGGCCCGGCGCGGGGCAACGCCGGCGGAATCGGCGCGGGCTGTCTAGAATCGACGTTTTGAACCCATGAGGATCCACACGATGAATTCGGCGTTCGATGCCCCTGCATCCGCGGCAGCCGCGGCTTTCCCCCCGGCGGACGACGCCGCGCTCGCCGCACGGCTCGACCGCGTGCTCGGCGCGGCGCTCGGCGAGCGGCGCATCGTCGGCGCGGTCGCGCTCGCCGCGCGGCACGGCCGGCTCGTCTACCGGCGCGCGCACGGTCTCGCGGAGCGCGAGACGCAGCGGCCGATGCGCGAGGACACGCTGTTTCGGCTGTCGTCGATCACGAAGCCGATCGTCACCGTCGCGGTGCTGCGCCTCGTCGCCGACGGCCGAATGGCGCTCGACGCGCCGATCACGCGCTGGCTGCCCGATTTCGCGCCCGCGCTGCCCGGCGGCCGGGCGCCCGCGCTGAGCGTGCATCAACTGCTGACCCACACGGCGGGCCTGAGCTACTGGCTGCTCGAAGCGCCCGGCTCGGCCTATCACACGCTCGGCGTCTCGGACGGCATCGATCTCGTCGACTTCGATCTCGCGGAGAACCTGCGGCGCATCGCGGCCGCGCCGCTCGCGTTCGAGCCGGGCAGCGCGTGGCGCTATTCGCTCGCGCTCGACGTGCTCGGCGCGGCGATCGAGCGCGAGACGGGGCGCGCGCTGCCGGACGCGGTCGCGCGGCTCGTCACGACGCCGCTCGGGATGCGCGACACGGGCTTCGTCGCGGCCGACCCCGCGCGTTTCGCGGTGGCGTACGCGAACGCCGCGCCGGAGCCCGCGCGGATCACCGACAACCTCGACGTGCCGTTGCCCGAGGGGCACGGCGTCGCGGTGCGCTTTGCGCCGTCGCGGGTGTTCGACGCGACGGCGTTCGCGTCGGGCGGCGCGGGGATGTACGGCAGCGCCGACGATGTGCTGCGCGTGCTCGAGACGATCCGCACGGGCGGCGACGGTTTCCTGCCGGCCGCGCTCGTCGCCGCGATGCGCACCGATCACACGGGGCCGGCCGCCGGCACGCGCGGGCCCGGCTGGGGCTTCGGCTATGGCGGCGCGGTGCTGTCCGATCCGGCGCTCGCGCAGTCGCCGCAGAGCGCGGGAACCCTGCAATGGGGCGGCGTCTACGGGCATTCGTGGTTCGTCGACGCGGCGCGCGGGCTCACCGTGCTGTTGATGACGAACACCGCGTATGAAGGGATGTCGGGGCCGTTGACGCTTGAGGTGCGCGACGCGGTGTACGGCGTGTGACGCACGGCGTCGCCCCGGCGCGCCGTGCCGGGGCGACGCAGGCCGACGCAGGCCGACGCAGGCCGACGCAGGCCGACGCAGGCCGACGCAGGCCGACGCAGGCCGACGCAGGCCGACGCAGGCCGACGCAGGCCGACGCAGGCCGACGCAGGCCGACGCAGGCCGACGCAGGCCGACGCAGGCCGACGCAGGCCGACGCAGGCCGACGCAGGCCGACGCAGGCCGACGCAGGCCGACGCAGGCCGACGCAGGCCGACGCAGGCCGACGCAGGCCGACGCAGGCCGACGCAGGCCGACGCAGGCCGCGCGCCACCGGATGCGGCGGGCACGGGCCGTCGCGTGCCGCGCGGCACGCCGCGCGCCGGCCCCGTCCCGCGCCTGCGGCCGCTTGCCGCCTACCGCGACAGACCGTCCGGCCCCGCGTGCTCGGGCGCGCGGTTCAGCAGGTGCGTGCGCGTGTCCGCCGCGAGCGACACGTAGCGCTCGTACTGCCGCAGCACGTCGGCGATGATCTCGTCGCCGCGCAGGTACTCGATGTCGTAGCCGAGCCGCCCGTCCGCGAAGAACGTCAGCACCTCGCACACGTGCTCGCGCTGCGGCTCGGGCTCGGCCGCCTCGCGGATGCGGAACGCGGGCGCGGACTTGCGCGACACCCGCGCGCCATAGACGAAATCGCGCTGCGCGGGCGCGGGCACCGTGAGGCGCACCGCGTCGTCGTCGTCGCGCGCGACGTGCGCGTCGACGCCGCCCGCCTTCAGCTCGTCGGCGACCTTGCGCAGCGCGGGCTCGACCGTCTGCGCGATGAACTGCCGCGCGTCGGCGTCGCTCGTGTGCCGCAGGATCTGCGACAGGCGGTGGCGCCAGTGCTGGCCGGTCCAGAAGCTGGTGGCGGGCGCCATGTCCTGCGAGTAGTGCGCATGGTCGGCTTTCAGGCCGCGCCAGAGCCCGTAGCAGAGCGCGAGCATCACGAGCGCGACGGGCAGCGCGGCGACGAGCGTGAGCGCCTGCAGCGCCTTCAGCCCGCCCGCGACGAGCAGCACCGACGCCGTCACGCCTAGCACGGCCGCCCAGAAGAGCCGCTGCCACACGGGCGATTGCGGCGCGCCGCGCGTGGCGATCGCGTCGATCACGAACGCGCCCGAATCGGCCGACGTGACGAAGAACACCGCGATCAGCACGATCGCCGCGACCGACAGCAGTTGCGTGAGCGGCAGGTAATCGAAGAAGCGAAACAGCAGCGCGTCGACGTTGGTCGCCGTTTGCGCGAGCGCGCCCGCGGCCGCGTGCGTGTCGAGCCAGATCGCGCTGTTGCCGAACGCGGTCATCCAGACGAGATTGAACGCGGTGGGCACGAGCAGCACGCCGATCACGAACTGGCGGATCGTGCGGCCGCGCGAGATCCGGGCGATGAACATCCCGACGAACGGCGACCACGACACCCACCACGCCCAGTAGAGCAGCGTCCAGCCGCCGAACCAGCCTTTGTCGTTCGGCGCTTCGTATGCGTACGTGCGAAACGATAGCGACACGAGCTTCGACAGATATTCGCCGATGTTGTCGCCGATCGCGCGCAGCAGGAACGACGTCGGCCCCGCGACGACGACGAACGCGAGCAACGCGAACGCGAGCATCAGATTGAGCTCGGACAGCCGGCGCACGCCCTTGTCGAGCCCGCTCGCGGCGGAGAGTCCGGCGAGCGCGACGACCACCGCGACGAGGCCGATGCGGAACGTATCGGTATCGGTTTGCCAGCCGGCGATCGTGTGCAGGCCCGCGCTCAGTTGCAGCACGCCGTAGCCGAGCGTCACCGCGATCCCGGCCACCGTGCCGACGAGCGCGAACGCGTCGACCGTGTGCCCGATCCAGCCGTTCACGCCTTCGCGCAGCACCGGATAGAGGCCCGAGCGCAGCGTGAGCGGCAGGTTGTAGCGAAAGCCGAAGTACGCGAGCACGAGACCCATCACGCCGTAGGTCGCCCATGCGTGCAGGCCCCAATGGAAGAACGACATCAGCATCGCTTCGCGCGCGGCGGCGGGCGTGCCGCCCGCGGCCGTCGGCGGCGACAGGTAATGCTGGATCGGCTCGCCGACGCCGAAGTACATGAGGCCGATGCCCATGCCGGCCGCGAACAGCATCGCGGTCCACGACACGAAGCTGAATTCCGGCTCCGCGTCGTCGGGGCCGAGCTTGATGTTGCCGAAGCGGCTCGCGGCGATCAGCACGAGGAAGATCAGGAAGGTCGTGATCGCGAGCACGTAGAACCAGTCGAATCGCTCGACGATCCATTGCTGGGCCGCGCCGAAGAGGGCGCCGGCCTCGTTCGGCCGCAGCGCGCAGACGGCGAGGAGCGCGCCGATCACGGCGAGCGACGGCACGACGACTGGCGGCTTGAGCGTCGTGCGCGGCGTGGAGCGGGATGGGGGCATAGGCGGATCTCCGGAAAAAGAGGCGTCGGGCGCGCGCCGCGGCCGACGCGGGCGCGGAAGCGGAACGGACAGTGCGGATGCGGCGGCGCGCGCGAAGCGCGGGTGGAGGAACTGCAGCAACGCGGATGCAGGCTGAAACTAACAGATTGTAAGCTATTCGCCGACGATGCCGGAAAAAGCGGATCGGATGGCGTGGCGCGCATTGCCGTGGATATCGTCGGTCGCCCCAGGTGGCGGGGGTCTGCGGCGATCGGACGGGGCCCGTGCAAACCCCGATGAAAATTTATTTTTTCCATTTTGCCGATTGTGTAAATTTACTTTCATCGTCATTCGATGCAACACCGCCGCCGCATGCCCAGCTCACCCGCCACGCCGCTTGCCGCCGAGCCGTCGATCGCCGTGCGCATCGCCGCCGCGCTGCCGTCGCTCACGCCGATCCATCGGCGCATGGGCGAGTACGTGCTCGCGAATCCGTTCCGCGCGGCGACGATGCGCATCGACGAGCTCGCGAACGCGGTGGACGCGTCGATCGCGACCGCGAACCGCTTCGCGCGCGCGCTCGGCTTCGACGGCTACCCGGCGCTGCGCGCGGCGCTCGTGCGCGGCTTCGAGGCGACGCTCGCGCCCGTCGAGCGGCTGCGTTGCGCGCAGGAGCGCGAGGCGGGCGCGCGCGGCGGCGAGCTGATCGACGCGAGCTTCGAGCAGGCGCTCGCGAACTTCGAGCGCACGCGCGGGCGGCTCGATCGCGCGAACGTCGAGGCGGCCGTCGATTCGCTGCTCGCCGCACGCCGGATCTTCATCGTCGGGATGGGCGCGAGCGCGTTTCTCGCCGGCTTGATGGAGCACGGGCTGTCCGTCTACCGCGACAACGTGCAATCGCTCGCGCTGCTCGGCGGGCCGACCGATGCCGCGCGGCGCCTGTTCAGCGCGCGCGGCGACGATCTCGTCGTCGCGATCGCGTTTCCGCGCTACGTGTACGACACGATCGAGCTCACGCGGCGCGCGGCCGAGCGCGGCGCGCCCGTGCTCGCGATCACCGACGGGCCCGATTCGCCGATCGCGCCGTTCGCCGCGCGCGCGCTTTTCGTGCACGCGGAGCGCCGGCTCGCGGCGACCTCCGAGGCCGCGGTGCTCGCGCTCGTCGAGGCGCTGATCGACGCGGTCGCGCATCGCTCGCAGCGCTCGGCGCGCGCGGCCGCCGAAGTGACCGAATTCATGCTGCCGTGGCTCGAGGCGCGGGGCGCATGCGCCGCGCCGCCGCGCCCGCCGCGCCGTTCCAGGAAAACCGACCGATGACTTCACCCGCAATCGTTGCGATTCACGGCGGCGCAGGCACGATCCTGCGCGAGGCGATGACGGCCGACGCCGAAGCGCAGTACCGTGCGGAGCTCGCCGCGATCCTCGCCGCCGCGCAGAAGGTGCTCGCCGAAGGCGGCAGCGCGCTTGACGCGGTCAGCGTCGCCGTGCGCATGCTCGAGGATTGCCCGCTTTTCAACGCGGGGCGCGGCGCCGTCTACACGGCGGACGGCACGCACGAGCTCGACGCCGCGATCATGGACGGCGCGACGCTCGCGGCGGGCGCGATCTGCTGCGCGACGCGCGTGCGCAACCCGGTGCTCGCCGCGCGCCGCGTGCTCGAAGCGAGCGAGCATGTGATGTTCGCGGGCGCGGGCGCCGACGCGTTCGCGGCTGCGCAGGGGCTCGAGCTCGCGCCGCCGGGCTACTTCGACACCGAGCCGCGCCGCGCGCAATGGCTGAAGGCGCGACGCGCGGCGGGCACGATGCTCGATCACGACGCGGCGGCGTTCGTGTTCGGCCGGGGGGGCGGCGATGGCGGCGGTAATGGCGGCGGTAATGGCGGCGGTAATGGCGGCGGTAATGGCGGCGGCCCCGGCGCGCGCGCCGCGTGCGCGCCCGAGCCGCTCGATCCGGACCGCAAGCACGGCACGGTCGGCGCGGTCGCGCGCGATCTGCACGGCCACCTCGCGGCGGCCACGTCGACGGGCGGGATCACGAACAAGCAGCCGGGGCGCGTCGGCGATACGCCGATCATCGGCGCGGGCTGCTATGCGAACGACGCGACGTGCGCGGTATCGGCGACAGGCACGGGCGAGATGTTCATCCGCCTCGCGACCGCGTACGACGTGTCCGCGCAGATCGAATACCGCGGCGCGTCGCTTGCCGGCGCCGCGTACGACGTCGTGATGAACAAGCTGCCGAGCATCGCCGGCCGCGGCGGCATCATCGCGGTCGACGCGCGCGGCAACCTCGCGATGCCGTTCAACACCGAAGGGATGTACCGCGGCTACGCGCGCGTCGGCGAGGCGCCCGTGACCGCGATCTATCGCGAGGACGCGGCGTGACGCCGCGAACGAGCGCAGACAGCACCGACAGGAGAAACCGATGAGCGCGAGCCGAGCCGCTCCGAGCCTGCCCGACGCGCGCGTGCTCGCGGTCGACGGGCTGACCGTCACGTTCCGCCGCGAGGACGCGGCCTTCGTGGCCGTGCGTGATCTGTCGTTTCACGTCGATCGCGGCGAGACGCTCGCGATCGTCGGCGAATCGGGCTCCGGCAAATCGGTGACGTCGCTCGCGCTGATGCGCCTCGTCGAGCACGGCGGCGGCGCGATCGCGGGCGGCGCGATCGCGCTGCGCCGGCGCGGCGGCGCGGTGCTCGATCTCGCGCGCGCGACGCCGTCGACCTTGCGCACGGTGCGCGGCGCGGACGTCGCGATGATCTTCCAGGAGCCGATGACCTCGCTCAACCCGGTCTTCACGGTGGGCGACCAGATCAGCGAGGCGATCGCGCTGCACCAGCACAAGAGCGCGGGCGAAGCGCGCGCCGAGACGCTGCGCCTGCTCGATCTCGTGCGCATTCCCGAGGCGCGCCGCGTGTTCGCGCGCCATCCGCATCAGCTCTCGGGCGGGATGCGCCAGCGCGTGATGATCGCGATGGCGCTGTCGTGCCGGCCGGCGCTGCTGATCGCCGACGAGCCGACCACCGCGCTCGACGTGACGATCCAGGCGCAGATCCTTCAGTTGATCCGCGGGCTGCAGGACGAGATGGACATGGGCGTGATCTTCATCACGCACGACATGGGCGTCGTCGCGGAAGTCGCCGACCGCGTGCTCGTCATGTATCGCGGCGAGAAGGTCGAGGAGGGCGCGTGCGACGCGATCTTCGCCGCGCCGTCGCATCCGTACACGAAGGCGCTGCTCGCGGCGGTGCCGCGGCTCGGCTCGATGCGGGGCACCGATGCGCCCGCGAAGTTTCCGCTGCTGCGCTTCGATCCGGCCGCGGGCGACGCGCTGGTCGTCGCGGGCGGCGACGCGACGGCCGCGTCGGGCGATGCGGCGCGCGAGTCGGTTCTTTTCGTCGATTCGGATGCAGCCGCCGCTTCGGCCGCTTCGACCGCTTCGACCGCTTCGACCGCTTCGGCCGCTTCGGCCGCTTCGGCCGCGCCCACCGCTTGCGCGCGGCCCGCGATCGACGCGGGCGCGCCGCCGCTGTTGCGCGTGCGCGAGCTCGTCACGCGCTTCCCGGTCAAGAGCGGCGTGTTCGGCCGCGTGTCGCAATACGTGCATGCGGTCGAGCGCGTGAGCTTCGAGCTGCGCGCGGGCGAGACGCTCGCGCTCGTCGGCGAATCGGGCTGCGGCAAGTCGACGACGGGCCGCTCGCTGCTGCGCCTCGTCGAGCGCGTCAGCGGCTCGATCGAATTCGAAGGCCGCGAGATCGGCGCGCTGAAAGGGCGCGAACTGCAGGCGCTGCGCCGGAATATCCAGTTCATTTTCCAGGACCCGTTCGCGTCGCTCAATCCGCGCCTGACGGTGGGCTTCTCGATCATGGAGCCGCTGCTCGTCCACGGCGTCGCGAGCGGCCGGCAGGCGCAGGCGCGCGTCGACTGGCTGCTCGAGCGCGTCGGCCTGCCCGCCGACGCCGCGCGCCGCTATCCGCACGAATTCTCCGGCGGCCAGCGGCAGCGGATCGCGATCGCGCGCGCGCTCGCGCTGAACCCGAAGGTCGTGGTCGCCGACGAGTCGGTGTCGGCGCTCGACGTGTCGGTGCAGGCGCAGATCGTCAACCTGATGCTCGATCTGCAGCGCGAGCTCGGCGTCGCGTATCTGTTCATCTCGCACGACATGGCGGTCGTCGAGCGGATCAGCCACCGCGTCGCGGTGATGTATCTCGGGCAGATCGTCGAGATCGGGCCGCGCCGCGCGGTGTTCGAGACACCGCGCCATCCTTACACGAAGAAGCTGATGAGCGCGGTGCCGATCGCCGATCCGGCGTGCCGCCACGCGCCGCGCACGTTGCCCGCCGACGAACTGCCGAGCCCGATCCGCGCGCTCGGCGACGAGCCCGAGGTCGCGCCGCTCGTCGCGGTCGGGCCCGCTCACTTCGTCGCCGAGCATCGGGTGGGCGGCGCGTATTGATGCCGCGCACGGCGGCGCGCAGCACGCGCTCGGCGCGCGACGCCGGCCGGGCCGAACGAGGCGGCAGCAGGACCACGCGACAGCAGGACCACGCGACAGCAGGACCACACGACAGCAGGATCGCACGACAGCAGGATCGCACGACCCCGTCACACGCACTCACGCAGCATCGCAAAGGAGCCCACACATGACCCAGCCGCATTCGTTCTTGCCGTTCTCGCCGCGCGCGCTTCTCGTCGCCTGCGCGGGCGCGATCGCGATGTCGTCCGCGCCGCTCGCGCTCGCCGAGCGCGCCGCGGTGATGGCCGTCGATTCGACGTTCACGACGCTCGATCCGTACGATTCGAACGACACGCTGTCGCAGGCGGTGTCGAAATCGTTCTATCAGGGCCTGTTCGGCTTCGACAAGGACATGAAGCTCGTGAACGTGCTCGCGACCGGCTACGAAGCGAGCCCCGACGCGAAGGTCTACACGATCAGGCTGCGCCAGGGCGTGAAATTCCAGGACGGCACCGATTTCAACGCGGCCGCGGTGAAGGCGAACTTCGACCGCGTGACCGATCCGGCGAACAAGCTCAAGCGCTACAACCTGTTCCGCCGGATCGCGAAGACCGAGGTCGTCGATCCGTACACGGCGAAGATCACGCTGACCGAGCCGTTCTCGGCGTTCATCAACGTGCTCGCGCACCCGTCGGCCGTGATGATCTCGCCCGCCGCGCTGAAGAAGTACGGGCGCGAGATCGGGCTGCATCCGGTCGGCACCGGCCCGTTCGAGCTCGTCGAATGGAAGCAGACCGACGACCTGAAGGTGAAGAAGTTCGCGGGCTACTGGAAGGCCGGCTATCCGAAGATCGACGCGATCGACTGGAAGCCCGTCGTCGACAACAACACGCGCGCCGCGCTGATGAAGACGGGCGAGGCCGATTTCGCGTTCCGCATTCCGTTCGAGCAGACGGCCGAG